>NZ_JAFEJG010000004.1:2590929-2940742 GCF_016888335.1 Janibacter endophyticus | reverse complement strand
TCGAGCTCACGCTCGTGATCTTCTCGGTCATCACATGACCTTCCCCGCCAGCTGAGCCGGCGTGTCAGGCCAGAAACACCGTTTGGCGGACAGTCCCGAAGCATGAGGAACCATCCTTGCGTTGACGGGCAGCGGGTCCCGCTGTTCGCTTCGGGCAACGGTGTGGTGTTCACCCGCCCCGATGCTGCGGTCACTGCGTACCCCGGGTGAAGTGGTCGACGCCGACGGTGAGGAACACCGCCGTTGACGTTCCGACCAGGGATCCGTCGCGGTCGGTCAGGCTGGCGGCGAGGAACAGTTTGCGGCCCTCTTGATTCCTCACGCGTGCCTCCATTCGGTAGGGGACGCCGGTCAGTACCGGCGCTCGGTAGTCGACCGTCAGCTGGCGGGTGACCGCGGGTGTGCCGACGAGGTAGAGCAGGAATCCGTAGAGGTCGTCGATGACGGTGGCGACTGCGCCCCCGTGGGCGATGCCGGGAGCGCCGACGTGCCGGTTGTCGAAGGTGTGATCGGCCACGACGCCGTCCCCATGGCGACGAACCTGGAGGTGGTGGCCGTGCGGGTTGTCGGGTCCGCAGCCCAGGCACTGCTCGTGGTGGGGCGGCAGGTCGACTCCTTCCGGGTGTGGGCGGAACTTCTCAGCCCAGGTGGCAAGCATCGATGGCAGGTCAGTCATGAGGTGTATGGCCTTTCAGGAGTTGGGCCCAGGCGGCGAGGACCTGTTCTTGGCGGTGGCCTGGGTGGGGGGCGAGCAGGCCGCTGACCCCCCTGCCGAGGAGCAGGTCGAGGGTGAGCCGGATCTTGATCGGGTCGTCGATGACGTAGGTGCGACAGATCTGCGCAAGCTCGTCGTTGACGCGCTCCTCGGCTGGGATCAGCTGGGCTCGCAGGTCTGGGTGTGAGCGGGCGGCCACCCACAGTTCCAGGGTGGCGGCGTACAGCGGACCAGAGAGTGCCTCTGCCAACAGCCTGAGCGCAGCCTTCTGCGGCTCCATCCGACTCCGAGAACGCTTCGCCCCTTGAGGCGTGGCCGGGGACAGGTCGGCCAACGCCTCGCGTACTCGCCGCAGGCGCTTTTGCGCCAGATGCTCCACCGCCGCGACCACCAGTTGGTCTCGGGTCCCGAAGTGGTGCAGCTGTGCGCCTCGTGACAGGCCGGCTTTCTCGGCCACGGCGGCACTGGTGGTGCCGGTGTAGCCCAGCTCGACCAGGCACGCCACGGTGGCCTCCAACAACACGCGACGGGTGGCTGCGGAGCGTTCCCCCTGTCGCCTCGTCTGCAATGGCACAGCGACAACATACATGCAGGGACGAATGTATGTAACCTGGGTGCGTCGAATTCCTCGCAGCCGACGGCGGGCCATCCTGAACGAGGCCGGGACCCGACGTCTGTCGGTCAAGGTGTTCGGCGATGCTCGCCGACGACGACCGCTACACCTCCGCCACGCTCGCGGAAGGGGCTCGGGTCAGCCCGGCCGTGGTAGCCGCCGAATGGCCGAGGCGACGACGTTCATCGCGTTCCTGGGCAGCGAAATGGAGGAAATACGGGAGCGCTGGTCCGATTGCCGGCGGGGGGCCTGGGCTTCCCCAGAGGTCCGGTCCGGCTCTGGATGCTTCGGTTCGCTCAGTTGCGGACCTCGGTGTTTTGGTGATCGGCAGCCTCGGCCTGCTGGTTGAGCATGGTCAGCAGCTTGTCGCCCTCGATGTCGAGGTCGGGCAGCAGGCGGTCGAGCCATCGGGGCAGCCACCATGCTCGCTCGTCGAAGACGGCCATGAGGGCGGGGACGAGGGTCAGCCGGACGATGAAGGCGTCGATGAGGATTCCGGCGGCGAGGGCGAAGCCGATCTGCTTGATCATGATGTCGTGGCTGAAGATGAAGCCGGAGAAGACCGCGACCATGATGATGGCGGCGGCGACGACGACGCGGCTGGCCTGGTCGAAGCCATGCACGACGCTCTGGCGGGCTGGCTGGCCGTGGATGTGTGCCTCGCGCATGGAGGAGACCAGGAAGACCTCGTAGTCCATGGCGAGTCCGTAGAGGATGCCGGTCACGATGATCGGCATGAAGCTCATCAGCGGGCCGCCGGTGTCGAACCCAAAGAGGCTGCTGAGCCAGCCCCATTGGAAGACGGCGGTGGTGGCGCCGAAGGTGGCCAGGATGCTGAGCAAAAAGCCGGCGGTGGCCTTGAGTGGGACGACGATCGAGCGGAAGACCAGCATCAGGATCAGGACGGAAAGGACGATTATGATGCCGAGGTAGAGCGGTAGGACGTCGGCGAGCTTGTCGGACATGTCGATGCCGATGGCGGTGAACCCGGTGACGCCGAGCTGCACCTCATTGGTCTGGGCGATGTCGTTGGCGGGCTCGCGCAGCGACTTCACGAGGTCGCTGGTGGCCTCGTCGCCGGGACCGGAGGTGGGGATGACGCTGAACACGGCCAGGTCGCCGGCCTCGTTGACGCCGACCGGGGCGGCCAGCACGATGTCGTCTCGGCCCTGGAACTCGGCGAGGAGCTTGGCGGTCAGCTCGGGTGTGACGCGGTCTGCGGTATCGGTGGGCTCTGCGGTGACCAGGAGGGGGCCGTTGAATCCCTCACCGAAGCCTTGGGAAACGGCCTCGTAGCTCTGCCGGGCGGCGGTGTCCTGGTTCGCGGTCTCGCCGGTTGGGATGCCCAGGTTCATGCTGGCAGCGGGGATCGCCATCACGCCCAGGATCGCGACCACTCCTGCGATGACGGGCCACCGGAACCTGATCACGCCCCTGACCCAGTGGTCGGCGACGCTGTGGGACTCGGCGTCCACCTTGGCGCGGCGCCGGGATCGGGCCTTGCCGGAGCAGATCCGCTCCCCGACCAGCCCCAACAGCGCGGGCAGCAGGGTCAGGGCGATGAGCACGGCCAGGGCGACCGTGGAAGCCGCGACCAGTGCCATCGTGGAAAGCATGGCGATGCCGATCACGGTCAAAGCGGTCAGCGCGATAAGGACGGTCAGCCCGGCGAAGAACACAGCACTGCCCGCGGTGCCGACCGCTCTTGCGGCTGCTTCCTGCGCGCTGAGTCCCCGATCGAGGATCAGCCGTCGCTGCCGGTTGACGACGAACAGCGCATAGTCGATGCCGACGGCCAGGCCGACCATGAGACCGAGGACGGGGGTGGCGGAGTTCATCTCGACGGCCGTGGAGAGCGCATACGCGCCACCCACGCCGATGCCGACACCGACCAGCGCGGTGATCAGAGGCAGACCGGCCGCGATCAATGAGCCCAGGGTGAGCACCAGCACGAGAGCGGCGACGGCGAGACCGATCACCTCACCAACACCGACCGGGATCTCGATGGCCTTGAGCGAGTCGCTCGGGAGCACGGTGATCCCGGTTCCCCGCTCGGCACGCTCCACCACCTCGACCACCGAGGTGACGTCGTCATCGGTCAACGAGGTCGAGGCGACCGTGAACTGGAACTGGAACAGCGCGACCTGCCCGTCCGAAGACACCAGCACGCCGGGCACCGGGCCCCCGTCCACCACCAGCGGCTGGTAGGGAGGAGCCTGCCCCTGCTCCGGACCGGCCGAGGGATCGGCCGGTGCACCTTCCTGAGGAGTGCCCGGTCCGCCCTGCTCCCCGGCACCTAGAGAGGCATCCAGGGGGTTGACGACCTTCTCAAGGTCATAGACATCGCTGACGGTGCCGCTGATCACCGCAAGACGCTCCGGAGTGTCGAGGCGCTCACCGTCCGGCACGGTGAAGACGACGCTGGCCTGGCCTCCCGACGCCGCGGGAAGCTCATCGGCCACGCGGTCAAGCACGGTCTGGGCCTCGGTGCCCTCGATCTTCATCTCGGAGCTGACATTCACCCCGTTGATGGCCACGGCACCGACGACCGCGGCGAGGACCGCCATCCAACCGGCAATGAACAGCCACGGCCGGCCGAATGCGGTTCGCCCGAGCCGGTACAAGAATGTGGACATGGGTTCTGGGTCTCCTTGAGGGGTGGGGCGGCGGTGGCTAGAGGCCGTGGCGCAGGTAGTCGAAGGTGAGATCGAGGAACGAGGCGTAGTCCATCGATGCGGGGGTGGCGTCGTTCTCGCCGTCCAGGTGCACGTCGAGAGTTCCCTCCAGGGCAGCCATCACGGCGCCATAGACGGCGCCGAACAGCAGCGGCACGTAGATGGCGGGATAGCGGTCCCCGGCTGCCGATGCCAAGAGCTCCTGGGCGGTGTGGCGCATGCGTTGCTGAACGCTGAGGACGTAGGGCTCAAGGGTTGGGTACTGCCGTGCCATGGCCATCAGCTCGCGCATCATCACCAAGGTGTCCGCAGTGAACTGACCCCTCATGACGGACAACAGGGCATCGAGCAGTGGCAGGTCTTCTGGCAGGTCGGCGAGGATCGCACCGGCGTCGTCGACACCCCCGAACGCGACCGCGGCGACTGCCTCCTCCTTGCAGGAGAAGTGGTTCGCGAAGGTGCGCCGGGAGTAACCCGCCCGCTCCACGACGTCCGCAGTGACAAACCCGAACAGCCCGCGCTCACGGGTCAACTCGAAGGCCGCCTCGGCCAGCGCCTGTGCCGTCGCCTCCCGCTTGAGGTCCCGCAACCCACGATCCACCCCCTCAGTATGACCCTGCCTGCCCAATGAGCAACATTGTCCAGTGGGCACGCAGAGATTCGCCTGACGGCGTCCCGTTACCTCCGGTTGCCTCCCGTTTCCTCGGGGGGTGCACCCCAGGGGTGCACCAGCAGTATCCAGTTGACCCCACTTCAATAGCCGGAAGGCCAGCGTAGTCCAGCCGCTCGGTCGACATACCAAGGTGAACCGTCAGCCGGCCGGGCATGCTTGGTTCCGAGAAGCGCGGACACCGCGGCGGTTGGACGCGCGCGGTCGGCGCCCGCTCCCTGTCCTACCGGTCGCCACCCATCGCCAGTTCCGCTGCCGCCATGCGCATCTGAGAGACGGCATGGTCCTCGTGGGTGGGGAGCGTCGCGGCGAGCTCATTGACCCGCCGCCAGCGATCGAGCGTCGATCCGTCGCTACGGCCGGCCGCAGCCAGAGCCGACCACGTGTCCGCGCAGCGCAGGAGCGCGGTTCCGGCCTTCGCCATCTCAGCGGACCCCGTTAGCCGCGCCACGTCGGCACAGAACTGTGCCTGCAACCGGCGGAACAGGCCGCCGCCGGTCCCTGCCTTCTCCACAAAGGCGTGGAGAGAACGCAGCGCGACGTCCAGTTCCGGTTCGGGCATGAATCCCCGCCACCGGTCGACATCCTCGGCGAAGACCGCGACCCCGCTGGTCCCAGCAGCAGCAACAGCATCCGGCGGCAGCGCCGACGTGTCCGGGATGATCGCGGTCGCCGCCGCCTGCATGTTCTCGACCGAGGCGACGAGGGCCGCAGCCGCGGTGGAGCGCAGGTCGGGCAAGATCTGAGGCCAGTTCACGAAGTACGTCGTATGCCTCGTGGGGACGGGAAAGGACCGTGATGCGCGCGCCCGCGCAAGCGCCTGGTAGGGAACTTCTTGCACGTCAGCTCGGTCGTTGTCCACGACGAACGCCGTCTCGGTGTCGTCGTCGTAGCCGATCGCGACGATGTCGTGCCGACTCATCTGGAGGCGGACATTGAGGTAGGGCAGCTCGGCGATGTCCGCCCACAACAGGACGGGGCGCCCTTGCTGGAGCTCGCGGCGAACCCAATCCCAACCGGTCATCGGATCGTCGGTGCCACGAACGTCGACCTCTGCACCTAGCCTCGCAAGAAGGTCGACCTCAAGGTCGCTGCTACGCCCGACAATGTAGATCGGCGGGGCGAGCCCGGGTACCCGGAGGTAGGTGAAGCCGAGACCGCCGCCCATTCCGAAGACCAGACCTTCGCCCGGCACCTCCTCCCAGCCCAGACCAGCCCACTCCAAGAGGTCTCTCAGCGCTCCGGAACCGCAATGACCTGCCTTACGGTGGGGATAGTCCAGCAAGACCCGTCGCGGCTCCGGCTGTCGGGGCAGGACTTCAGCTGACATGACAACTCCTGAATCGGGCGTCGCAGCACTTTGCGCGAATGCCGGTTACTCGGGCGGGGGGCGGTCCTGCGACTCTACATTCGTTCATGCACGTATGTGCCCTTCGGTGGTCCATCGAAGCGCCCCGTCCCCTCCGCCGCCCCGAAAGTGGCCTGGAGCGCTCCCGGGCAGAGCGCCGGGCGTCCCCCTGACAGCCCTCACCACCGCTCTTTGGGATCTCGTCCCGCGACCGGTGGCCCAGCGCCCAAGCCGACGAGGTTTCGCGAGGATCTCGACGGCAATGGATCGAGCACTTTCACACCTTCCCAGCCAACTGCAACTGCGGTGTCCTCGCCCCGGGTTTACCGAGCTCCTGCCACGACCGCTATGGGGTCTGTCCGATGAACGCCGGAAACACCGTTCATCGGACAGACCCGGGATCTCGTCCTGGATCGGCAGTCCGCGGGGTGATGGGTTGGGCACGGAGCTGGGAGGCTCACTGATGCGCGTAGGAGGGTGAGAGCCGACCCGCTGTCATCGCAGACCGGGCGAATCCACGAGCTCGATATCGGCAGCCAAGACGTCCGGGCCGCCGGAGTGGAGGCTTCTTTGACACTCATCTGCCTGGGGGATGTACGTGCCCGACTATTGGTGCGGGCGCAGCGGTGCGGTGCTGATGGACCTGTCCGTTCATGGGTGCTCCTGCGGGGGCTGCGGGGAGGGTCGTCTCCAGGGAGGAGGCCGCGCTCATCGCGACCGTCGCCGTGGCCGCGACCTCGTCGGCCTGGGTGAGCAGGTCGTCGCGCATGATGTCGGGCAGTGCCGCGGGCGCGTTGTTGAGGTGATCGGACGCGGTCACCCATCCCTCGTGGGGTGCGTCAAAGCTCTCGCCCCGCTCGGCGTGCAGCTGTTGGGCTCGAGCGTTGAGGCGGCGGGCCGGCGCAGTCACATCAGGCTGGGCGGCGGCGTGACCGATGACGTGCGCGATGTCGACCGAGCTGGAGATGGACTGCTGGACTGTCTGGACCGTTGCGCTCAGGTCGACCCGATCGGCGATCTCGATGGCGCTGGCCGGCCTTGTCCGGTCGTAGGCGACCTCGCGGTAGGCCGCGCTGGTCTCCTTCGCGGCCGCCACCAAGGATGGGTCTGCTTTCAGGAGGGCCTGCGGCGGCAGCAGCTGGTTCCACGAGCGGGACAGGCTGCTCCAGGATGCGTGAGCGTTGTCCAGAGCCGGCCCGAGACGCGATGCGTACAGGTCCGGGTCGATCCGTCCGGCCTGGGACGCGGCGCGGAGCAGGACCTGCCCGCTCTGGGCGATCATCATCTGGGTCTGGCTGGTCAGGAGGATGTTCTCGGCGCTGGGGGAGCGGCTCAGGCTCCGGTGGGCCTGCACGTCCCAGGCCGCCAGGGCCTGCCGTAGACGGTCAGCTGGCGGGGGCGGCAGGTGCTCCCCGTCGAGGGCGTGCGGGTAGGTCCGAGAGACGTATGACCCAGCCAGCTGCTCGAAGGCCGCGACCCGGTCGCGTGACCTGCTCACCGCGCGGACCAGATCTTCGCGGGGGAGCTCTGGGTGGGTGAACTGGTTGTGGACTCTCGCCGCGGCCCGCTGGGACTGCATGTTCCTCAGCTCGCGGTTGAGGGTCACGTGCACCCCGTGCGCGCCGATGTAGAGGGTGTGCACGAGCCGAGCGCGAGCAGCGCCGAGGTCGGCGCGAACCTCCGGGCTCATCACGTTCGAGTCGCGCAAGGTGAGCAGGTCGCTGGCCCGGGTCAGGTTCTCGGCGATCCGCAGGAGCCTCTCGTCCGGTTCACCGGCACCTGGCCACTGCTGTCCACGCCCGGATCGCATGAGGTGCCCGTTCATCGCTTGGAGCTGAGCCATCAGCGAGTCCTCCGGGGCGGGAGAAGCGAACTCGGGGCTGGGGCCGGGGCTGGGGAGCGAGTCCCACAGGTCCCCGGCACTCTCGACAACCTCGCCCCAGGTGCGCAGCATCGTGGCCCCGTCCACCTCGTAGGCGTCCATCAGGACATCGCGGGCAGCAAGCTCCGAGTCCAGAAGGAGCTCGCCGATGGAGCGACGGTCGTTGCCGCTCACGGGCAGTGCTCCCGCACCAGGTCGCAGACCTCGACCACGACGTGCGCCGTCCCCGGGGGGAACTGCTCCAGCGGATGGGTCCGCATCAGCGCCTCGGCGGCACGCACCAGCTCGAAGGGGTCGGACTGAGCGACCGGCGGACCGTCGATCTCAACGCCCTCAGGAAGCAGACCGGCCACCCTGCCGGCCGTGATCCGTGCACCCAGACCCAGGCACTCCAGGAGCAGGTCTGGCTCGACCGAGGAGATCTCCACGGCCCGATCTGCGGCCCTGCCCAGGAGGCGCACGACCGCCGCGAGAACCTCCAGCTCGTTCCCGCCGTCCTGCGTCGTACCCGTCATCTCGCTCTCCTTCTTGCCTGCTCACGGAACTGCGTGCCTTCCATGAGACCCATTCCTGGCCGAGCTGTGGCCCCCCGTGACGGGCCTGTGGATAACCATTTCGGGCTGTCCGACCCTGGGATCACACTTGGGTTCACAGACGAAAGCCGCTGGGAGAGCTCCCAGCGGTCACCGATAACCAATATCGAGTGATCTGCACTAGTGCTTTCGTTGGAGGTGCGTGATGAACCGCTCGACAAGCAAGGCTCTAGCGACCACACCCGGAGTCGTGATCTCGATCCTGCTCGTGATGACGATCGGACCGGTCCTGCCGGCCCTGGCCGCCTGGGTGGTCCTCATCGCAGGGCCGGTGACCACGGTCCTGCTGCTGTGCGGGGTAGGGGAGTCCCTGGCCGCCAGGTTCTTCCTGTGTGCGCGCCGAGCGATCGCGGCCGAGGAAGCGACTCTGGCCCCTGCGGTGGCCCTGCTGTGCCAGCGCAAGCTCGGCCCACCACTGATCGAGCTGCGGGTCCGCGACGGGGTCTACCCGATCGGCGCTCACGGCGGTGGGCGGCGCACGGTCGTGGTCTCCGACGGTCTGATCGCAGCGATGCGTGAAGGGGTCCTGCCCGCGGAGCAGGCCGCGGCCGTCATCGCGCACAGCAGCGGCCTGGTCCGCTCCGGTGCCGTCCGCTCAGACTTTGCGTTGAACTTCTGGACCCTGCCCTGGCAGATCGTCCAAGGCTTCGGTCTCGGGGTGGGCCGGGCCTTCTCCCGTCTTCCCTTGGTCAGCCTCGCGTGGCGCGCCCGGTTCATCGTCGGCGCGGTAGCCCTGGCCCAGGGGGTCGCCGAGGGAACCCCTGCAACCATCGTCAGCGGCGTCATCGGCGCGGGAGTGATCGCCCTCAGCTACGCCATGCCCCGGTGGGATGCTCGCTGGCAGTGCGCTCTCGTGGCCATCGGCGACACGCAAGTCACCGAAGCAGGCCTCGCCGGGCACCTCGACGAGTTCCTGCAGCGGTGCCCGCAGACACCCGCGACCGCTGATCGCCGCCATCGCCTTACCAGCAGCCGCCAGCCGGACGCGAGGCCCCACCTGGCCCTCGTCACGGGCACAACGTCATGATCTGCCCCGAGTGCCGCCAGGGCGATCACGCCCACTGCTACGACACCAAGCACCCCGCGCAGGACTACCGCGGCTGCGCCTGCCAGCACCACCCGGCCCCGGACAACGCTCCGGAGACGACTCAGGCCGGACGACCCAGGGGTTAGGCGAACCGGTCAACGCCCTTCCCCGTGCTGGAGGGATCTGGCTCGCTCAAGGTCCTGTCGGCGCTGCTCAACCAGGCGGGCCTCGCCCTGTCGGCGCTGCTCTTCGAGCATGCGCTCTCGCGCTTCGCGTGCCTCTCTCGCGGCGGCTTCGTGACGCTCGGTCTGGTCTCTCACGGTGTTCCTTCCTGTCGGCCCGTCAGGTGGGGCAGTGACCCCACAGGCCTGACGGGTTTGATCGAGCCTGGTCTTGTGCTGCTGCGTACTCCGCGCTGCGGTGCGAGCGGGCGGGGGAGTGCCGGGCCGAGCCCTCCTCGAGGAGCTCACGGCCCACGTCCTGGCCGTCGTGCTCGACGTGCCGCAGGAGACGTCCGTAGCGATCTCGGTCAGGCTGGGCCGGGTCAGGGTGCAAGGTGACGGTCGCGCCGACCGGGGTGAGCCTGGCCAGAGCGGTGCGGGCCTGGGGTGCCCAGCACTGGTCTGGCTGGCCGCCGCGGCCCAGCTCGGGCGCGTCGATCCTTGCCAGGCGCACTCGGCCCAGGTCGTGCCCGTCGGGGTCGTGCACGCGGATGGTGTCGCCGTCCGTCACCGCGACGACGATCGCTTGGTGTCCTGCCGGGGCGCGGTCCTCGCCGTGATCGCCGGCCCCGAAGCCGACCGCTGCGCCGATGCTGGCCAGGGCGAGCAGGACCGCTCGACCGAGGCGGTTCACGACTTCGCCTGCGTGGCGATCCCCATGGGGTCAGGGCGCAGGACGACCGCCTGGGACATCTCAGTCGCCAGAGTGGCCGAGGCCTGGAGCGACGTGCGCAGGAACCCGACCGCCATCTGAAGGCAGGCACTCAGACCACGCCCTTGCGAGTCTCCCGGCTCCGGTCTCGGGGCAAGACAGTGCAGCGCAGCGCTGAGCGACGACGCGACCGTTGCCGCGGTGGACGCTGCTGCGCTGATCGTGGCGAGCAGGCCGGGGGAGGGGCGCACGGACTCGGCCAGGTCGAGAGACCCTCGCACGGACCGCTGGACCCCCTGGACCTGGTGGTCGAGCACGGTCATGGCCCCGTAGATTGCGGTGGCTTCGCCGGGGTCGAAACCGATTCCCGCGACCACCCGTTCCCACAGGGCGACCGCCCGACCGAGGACGGAGCGGATGCCCGCGTCCAGAAGCTCGCGCCGCTGTTCGGCCAGGGCAACGCTTCGTGCCAGACGGCTGTCCGCGTGCGGGGCACTGGCGGCGCTCATCGAGAGGGGCCCTCGAAGGAGACCGCTGCCGCAACGTGCGGGGAAGTCTGCTGCTGGGACTGAGGGTGGCCCAGGCGCGCCTGGGCGTCAGCGGTGATGCACTCTGCTTCGGTTGCGACCTTGGCGATGCTCGCCTCAGCCCGGTCCACCGTCCTGCCGAGGTGCCGCTCGTCAGCCTCGGCCCGACCGAGGTCGTTGCTGACCACGCTCAGCGACCCGAACGTCATTGCGGGGATCGGTTCCACGCCGCTCGCATGCCCTCCAAGGGTCCGACCGGCCCCGACACCGTGCGCAGCTGAGTAGAGGTGCTCCGAGGCGGCGGTGGCCATCGGCAGGGCAAGGTCGACGACCTCCCCGACAGCGGCCGTGCGGGCCTCCAGCACAGCCAGGTCGGCGGCTGCTGGCCCTTCGAGCCCTCCTCGGTCTACCCGCTCCAGAGCACGCCGGGCATCCTCGATCGACTCGCTGGCTGTCTTCAGGTGCGATGCGATCTCCACGCCGACAAGGGCAGCCGAGTCACAGAGCCGGCCGACGCGACCCAGGTCCTCGGGAGCGACGGACTGCATCCATGACTCAGGGCTCAGGCCACGCGCGTGCAGCTCGGCCTCCGAGAGGGCAGTGGAGGCCGTCGACACCCCCTGGTGGAGGTCGTCCAGACGGAGACGGGCCAGGGTCACTTCCCTGTGCGCGTCACGCAACGCCCAATCGGCCTTCATCAGCTCCCGCTCACTCATCGCCGACCTCCGGCTCCGCACGGTCGGCCAGAGAGCGCATCGACTGCTCCAGCTCGTCGAGGAGTCTCATCACCTCGAGCAGGTGCCCACGCACATGCGAGACGGGGTCCGGGGTCGACTCGGTGTCATCGACCATCGCACAGTCCTCACGGCGTCGTGGCTGACCCCCGGATGGGCCGCGCTACTTACCAAAGCCGTCGAGCCCCTTCCGAGCGTTCACCACTGATGGAGTACTCGACCGCGTTGAGACTGCCGCGCTGATTGCGAGTGTCCAGCCGTGAGGCGTCAGATGACTGATGGCTTTCCCCCACCCCCGTTTGTCGAGTTGCAAGGGGACTGCTGAAGGTTCGGTTGACACTTCGGGTGTGGTGTTTTCGGCCGCATGTGCGGGCCAGTAGATGGTCTCCAACTCGACCCCGGACGCCTTCGACCTCGACGCATGGCTCGCCGACGCGCAACCTGCCCGAGACGACCGTGAGGGTCAACAAGTTCGGCCCCCTCGCGGCCCGCCTCGAGGACCTCGAGGAGCAGCACGCGCAGGCCCGTCGCGAGGAGTGCGGCGACGTGCGACTGTCGGGCAAGCAGGGCAAGGCGTACCCGCTTGCCTAGGAGATCGAGAAGGTCCGCTCGCAGATGGAGTCGGGTTGGCTGACGATCCGGCTGCGTGGCATGACCTCCAACGAGCTTGAGCGCAGGAGGAGCTCGCCAAGGCGGGCGTGTCCACGGCTGACATTCTCGGCGGTGCGCTGCGTGGGTCGCTCGATCTGGCTGCGGCCGGCGGGCTGGACCTGGCGAAGTCCGCCGAGATCGCCGCGCAGGCGATGAACCTGTTCAACCTCGAGGGGTCCGACGTATCGCACATCGCGGACGTGCTGACGGCGGCGGCGAACAAGAGCGCCGCCGGTGTCGACGACCTGGGCATGGCGCTCTCGCAGTGCGGCACCGTCGCCGCGGCGACCGGGCTGACGATCGAGGAGACCACCGGCACGCTTGCGGCCTTCGCCGACTCCGGCATGAAGGGCTCCGACGCCGGCACGTCTTTCAAGGCGATGCTTCAGCGGCTCAACCCGACGAGCAAAGAGGCCGCTTCCACGATGGAGCGGCTCGGGATCAGCGCATATGACGCGCAGGGCAACTTCGTCCGCATGGAGTCCCTCGCGGGGCAGCTGCAAACGAGCATGGCTGGCCTGACTGCTGAGCAGCGGAACTCGGCGATGGCGACGATGTTCGGGTCCGACGCCGTGCGTGCCGCGAACATCATCTACGGGCAGGGCGAGGCGGGCATCCGCGAATACGTCGCGGCCGTGAATGACCAGGGCGCGGCGCAGCGCATGGAGTCCCTGATGACCGACAACCTCAAGGGCGACTGGGAGGAGCTGACGGGCGCGATCGAGACCGCGCTCATCAAGACCGGCTCCGGTGGCGCGGAGGCGCTGCGCGGGTGGGTGGAGGGGCTGGAGGGCGTCGTTGCCTGGTACAACCAGCTCGATGCTGGCACGCAGTCCGCCGTGCTCAACGTGGCCGCGCTGTCGGCGGCGATTCTCGATCGGGGTGGCCTTGGTCAGGGACCTGATGTGGATGACGGTCCCGTCGGGGTCCTGGCTGATAAACGGCCCGGGGGGTTCATGTTCCTTTGTGGGTCAGGTGGCGGGCGAAATCGTCCTCGACGACGAAGGCGTCGTGTTCTCCTGCACGGAGGCGACGAGCGCCCGTCGTCGCCGAGGGTGAAGGTCTAGCGGTTGGCCATCATGGTGCGCCGCTGGCGCATGATCCTCCGGCGAGCGACGAAGGGAATTTGGCTGCTGCACAGGGAAGGTCGGACTGATCAGCGGGCAGCGATGCCGAGTACCTCCCGAGCAGCCGTCGGGTCCAGCGGCTCACGATTCGCTAGTCGTCCCAGCCCAGCCGCTCTCAGTACGAGCTCGGTGTTCGAGGTCACCGGCCGCCCTGGTGAGAGCGTCAAGGTGTCCTCCATGCCGACACGCAGGTGTCCACCCAGCGCCAGAGCCGTCAGCAACACCGAGACGCTGCTACGGCCCACCCCGGTGGCACTCCAACTCGAAACCTCTGGAGGCAGCATGGAGGCGGCCGCCATGACTGCTTGGGGAGTCCCGGGCATACCGCCCGGCACACCGCATACGAGATTGCAGTGCACGCGGCCCTTCGCTGGCACACCCTCGTCCCGGAGTAGGCGACGCAGAGACTCGATGTGCCCCAGGTCGAACAGTTCGAACTCTGGGACGATGTCTCGCTCCCGGACATCTCGGTAGAGGTCTCGGATGAACCCCGGCGGGTTGTGAAATACGCCGTCCCCGAAGTTCACCGTGCCCATGGACACGGAGCACGAGTCCGGCTCGACCTCGAGCACCGCGAGGCGATCCTTGAAAGAGTCGGTCACTGCCCCGCCCGTCGAGATCTGCACGACGAGATCGGTACTTTCGCGCACGGCGGCCACCCACTCACGCCCGACGCCCACGTCCAAGGTCGGTTCGTGGTCCGCGTCTCGAAGGTGGAGATGGATCATGGCGGCTCCCGCAGCCTCCACCTGCTGCGCGGTTGCGACGATCTCCTCGACGGTCGTCGGCAGGGCCGGCACGTCCTCCTTGCGACTCTCCGCCCCGGTCGGCGCGACCGTGATCATCACACCCATCGACCCTCCCTCTCCGCGGGGATGACGACCGTCCCGGTCGCGCTCGTCACGAGTAGTGGTTCGTCCAGGACATCGGCTTCCCCCGGTCCCCGGCCGCTGCGTCTGGCCAGCACCTCGACCGTAAAGTGCATACGCCGGCTACGCGACCCGACCGCGGCAACACGCGCCCTGCTCTCGACCACGTCACCGGCCCTGACCGGTTCGTGAAAGGTCACCCGCGAGTAGCCCGCGAAGAGCCCCTCGCAACCATCGGTGCGGATGCATAGCTCGGTCGCGAGGTCGCTGAAGGACTGCATGAGCGTCCCTCCCGAGACCAGACCACCTTCGTAGTGACCCTCGTCGTCCCCGACGTACCGGCGGTGACTGACCGAAACACCCACCCGCTCGTCGATCTTGACCGGCACCGGACGGTGCGCCTCCAGGAATGCGCGGACGGCAGGCTCGGTACGCACAATCTCCAGCGCGAGCACAGCGTGTCCGGGCACGAAACCGTTGCCGATGATCATCTCGACCTGTGACGCGAGACCCTCGGCACCGAGCGCCGCCGCTGCGAAAGACGTCGCCATCGAGAAGAAGATGACTGTCCCCGTTGCCGTCGTCGCGAGCACGGCAGAGTGCTCGCACCCTGGAGCATCGACGCACACCACCGTCAGGTCCACCGGGCCGAAGGGCTTGACCTGCTCGGCCGTGCGCAGTGGATCACGAGCGTCCCCCACCAAGACGTGGTCGGCCTTCCCTGTCTCCCGGAGCTCGGTGGCGTCCTCCTCCGAGAGCACCAGACCGATCGTCTCCGCCCCGGCCATCCGGGCAGCCGCTAAAGACAGGACGCCGGCTTTGCCTGCGCCCCCGAGGACGAGAACTCGAGGAGTAACCCCCTCGTCCCGAAGCCGCCTGACCACCCGGTCGGTCTGCGCCGGTGCTCCGCAGACATCCAGGACCGAGAGGCACAACTCTTCCGGCAGGTCCTCCGGGAGCACAGCCGTCTCGGAGCGGGCAAAGAGGATCGCTGTGCCGTCACAGGGGACCTGCTCGGAGAGCCCATCCCAGTCGCGCAGCTCGTCCTCGATACGAAGGGGGGTGAGGGACAAGGACACCAGCGTCGCCACTCTGTCCCCGGGGGAGAGTCCTAGGGATGAGTCAGGGTGGACCTCGTCGACCACGCCGACGAGCATCCCCCCGGAACCCGTGACGGGGTTCTGCATCTTGCCCCGTCGCCTCACGATGTCGAGGACCGCTCCGCGGACACGGTCGCCGTCGTGGCCGTGCTCCTCAACGAGCTGACGAAGCGAGGCTGCGTCAAGGTTGAGGCGTTGGACGCGGACTCGGGTCTCGCCACGCCGGAGTACAGGGTCAGGGTTGAGCCTGTCTGCCGCCTGCGGCAGTACCGCCTCGACGTCGAGCACCCGATGCGCGCCGACCTCCCAGCCCGGTTCCTCAGAACTTCGCATCGTTGATCTTCGCGGTCTCGATCATCGAGTCCTCAACACCCCATTTCTTCATGATCTTCTCGTAGGTGCCGTCGTCGATGAGGGACTGCACTGCCTGCTGAACTGCCTGCGTGAGCTCGGTGCCCTTCGGCAACGCGATTCCAAGCGGAGCGGTTTCGTAGGGCTCCCCGACGATCTCCAGCTCGTTGCCGGACTGCTTGACGGACCACGCCACGACCTGGAGGTCGGTCAACCATGCGTCCTCCTTGCCGGACGCCACGGCCGTCGCCGCGTCAGCGAGGACGGGGTACTGGCTGATCTTGATCTTGTCCTTGCCCTCCGCCTCGCAAGCAGCCGACTTGTCCTGGACATCCTTGAGGTGAGTCGAACCGCGCTGCACCCCGACCTTGGCACCGCACGCGTCATCGGGCGTGATGTTCTTCGGATTTCCCTTCTGCACGGCCCAGGACGTACCGGCGAAGGTGTAGGTGACAAAGTCGACCGTCTTCTCGCGCTCCTTTGTGTCGGTGAACGCCGACATCCCTACCTCGTACTTGCCCGAGTCCAGCCCGGGGATGATCGCGTCGAAAGGTGCCGCCTTGAGCTCGATCTCGAGGCCGAGCTTCTGTCCGATGGACTTCGCCAGGTCGGGCGTGATCCCGATGATCGTCTTGCCGTCCTCGTCAATGAACTCGTTTGGGGCATCAGACGGGTCGGTGCCGACCACGAGTTTGCCGTCGGACGCGATCTCGTCAGGAACCAGGTCTGCCATGCCCTGGTCCTTCTCGACGGCTGGGATCTCGTCGGTGCCGATCTCCGTCTCGGTGCCTGACGCCTCGCGATCGAGCGTCGAGGAGCCGCACGCCGACACTGCAAGAGCGACTGCTGTCGTCAGCGAGAGTACGAGTGCTGCCTTTGTCGACCTCATGCGTGTTCCTTCCGGTGGGTGGTGTTGAGCGGTGCACCGAGCAGACGCAGGGACATGTCTGTGAACTGGGTGCAGATGTCCTCGATGGACGACGGACCGTCAGCGCGATACCAGCGCGCCGGTCCCGTGCACATCTCGAGAAGGCCGAGCACAGCGATCTTGGGGTTCGCGACGTGAAACTGTCCGCTCGCCGTGCCCTCCTCGACGACGGCGACCCAGACCGCTTGGTAGGAGTCCCGCTGAGCGATGATCGCTGCCCTCGCGTCACCGAAGAGCGACCGCACCTCGGTGTCCGTGACGAAGCACGCTTGAGGCTGTTCTGCGTGCATCCGGACGTGGCTCGTGACCAGCGCCCCCAGCGCGTCTGCGGGGTCGGGGTTCGCGAGGACGCACCTCGCGGCTTCTTCCTCCAGCTCCGTCATGGTCGTGCGCATGATCGAGAGGAGGAGCTCCTCCTTCGTGGAGAAGTGGTGGTACATGGCTGACAACGACAGTCCCGCGGCAGAGGCGATCTGCCGGATTCCGGTCGCGGCGTAACCCTGGTTGGCGAAAAGCTCCAGAGCGACCTGCCGCACAGATCCGGAGGTGGCCTCTGATCGTGACTGCGATGACATGGCGAAAGTGTGCTGAACGATCGTTCGAAAAGCAAGCGGTTCGGCGACACATCCTCGAGAACTTCGTTGCCGCGCCCTGTCCGATGCTGCACCCCATAAGTTCGGAGCCTCTGGTCGACGAGGCGCGCGAAGCCGATGGCCGCGAACCGCATTACGGATCTGGTCGCAGCTGGGCTGGTGGGCCGCGTTCGGCAGACCTAAGGGAGGCAAGGCCAAGAAGCCCGGCGGCCCGCCGGTCCGCGAAGGCCTGTGCGCCATGGGACGACAAGGCTGGGGTTCGGCACGAGTTCACCGGCCGACGCTCCAATCCGCGTCTGCTCACCGACATGACCGGACACATCAGGAGCGAAGGCGATCTCTACTGCTACGCGAGATGGGCGTCTACGCCAACCAGATCGTCGACTACTCCATCAGCGACCGGATGACCGCCCAGCTCGCGGTCGACGCTCCCAACAGTGTCGTGGTGCGACGACGTGTCGAGGACCTGTGGTCACGGTTCTTCGAAATGGCTTGGCGCATAGGTCGCTGTCGAACGGCGCGGCGGCAAGCCTCGGCTTTATGGGGTCGATGTTCTTCACGTCGCCGAGCCACGACAGCGTCGGCCAAGGTGTCGTGGAACTCGCCCAGGCAGCGGCACGAGCACTTGCCGTCAGCCTCCAGGGCAAGGAGGCACACGGATGAGGACAGGATGGTCGCCTATCCGGCAGTAGTAGTCCCGCCAATGTGCAAGATTGCGTCGGTGACCAACGAAACGGGTAACGCCGTCGCCGCCTCGCGGCCGACAGCCGACATGACGATCGCTCACGAAGCCGGCGAGGTGATCGCGCACATGCTCGGCGACGGCCAGTCGGTGATCGATCCTGGGACGACGATCTGGACCTATGAGGCGGCGGAGGATCTCCGGGCGAGAATTGGCGACAACCCGATCATCGGTGCGGGACAGGGTCAATGGGAAAAGCTCGACCACCAGCTCAAAGGTGCATCCCGGGAAGTGGTGATCCTGGCCGCCGAGCTGCTGTTCCTTCGCGAGCACCCGCTCCGCTCGGCCACGCCGCAGACCCGCCGAGCTCACCTCGAACGAGTGCTCGCACACCTCGACTCCCCCGTCACCATCCCCGAGCCGATGTCCACCTGGCTCGCACGACCCTCCGGAACCGCCGGGTTGGAGCCGGGATCCTGGTATAACGGCGCTCTGTGGCGACACGTCATCTGGGCCTCCACCTTTGTGTGCCACTGGACTGGCCTGTCGCCCACGGAACGCGAGAAGGCGCGAACGGACCCGTGGGAGTTTCAGCGCGTGATGCTCACCTCGGGTGACGACCGCTCCGACATCCGAAACGTTCTGCAGTTCCTCGCCTGGCCGGGAGTGTTCGAGCCGATCTCGTCGGCAGCCATGAAGGCGAAAGTCCGAGACGGCCTCGCGGAGCGGGTGGGCGGTGCGACCGGCGATGACCCTGCTTCGCTGGACCGCGATCTCCTCGGGATTCGCGCTGCGGTGGCCCGCGAGGTCGAGGGGCCGTTCCACTTCTGGTCACCAGGCGTGAACGAACTCTGGGACAGTGCGCCGGACCAGAGCGCCTCCGACGCTGGGGCCACGGATAAGGCTGAGCCCCGGCAACGGCACTACTGGCTCTATGCTCCCGGTCCGCAGGCCTCGGAATGGGAGGAGTTCTCATCCAGCGGCATCATGGCGATCGGCTGGGACGAGCTCGACGACCTGGCCACCTACCCGAGCCGAGAAGCCATCCGCCGAGCGCTCGGTCCCGCCGGCACGGGCGGGTCCATGAAGAACGACGTTCTCGCGATCTGGCAGTTCCAGAACGAGATGGCCGTCGGCGACATCGTCTTCGCCAAGCGCGGGCGACGGGAGATCGTCGGACGCGGTGAGGTGTCCTCCGATGCACGCTTCGAACCGGACCGTGACGGCTACCGACATGTCCGCTCGGTGAAGTGGACCCACACCGGTTCCTGGCCGCACCCCGGTGATGCGGTGACGAAGACGCTGACCGACGTCACGAAGTACACCGACTACGACGAGCAGCTCGAGGCACTCGTCTCTGGCGAGGATGACCTCCTGCTACCGGAAACGCCGACACCTCCGCCGGCATACGACAAGGACGACTTCTTGAAGGAGGTCTACCTCTCGGAGGTGCGCTACGAGCGCCTGCGGTCGCTGTTGGCGCGTAAGAAGAACGTCATCCTCGCGGGCCCGCCCGGGGTAGGGAAAACCTACGCCGCGAAGCGACTGGCGTACTCAGTCATGGGCGAGAAGGACCCAGCTCGGGTCCAGGTGGTCCAGTTCCACCAGAGTTACTCCTACGAGGACTTCATGATGGGCTACCGGCCTACGGAGACAGGCGGATTCAGTCTTGCCGAAGGGCCGTTCTATCGGTTCTGCGAGGCCGCCCAAGCTGCCGACGACGACCAGCCGTATTTCTTCATCATCGACGAGATCAACCGGGGCAACATCTCGAAGATCTTCGGCGAACTGCTCATGCTCATCGAGGCTGACAAGCGCGGGCATGCCCTGCGGCTCCTCTACAAGAACGAGACGTTCACCGTCCCGGCGAACGTCCACATCATCGGCATGATGAACACCGCCGACCGCAGCCTTGCGGTCATTGACTACGCGCTGCGTCGACGGTTCGGATTCTTCGAGATGCCCCCAGGGTTCGACTCGGCCGGGTTCCGCCGGTGGCAGCAGGAAGCTGGCAGTCCCACTCTCGATCGCCTCGTAGAGGCTGTCGTCGAGCTCAATGTCGTGATCGGGGAGGACCCCGCGCTCGGCCAAGGCTTCGCCATCGGGCACAGCTTCCTGTCCCGCCCAACGGGCACCGACGCTGACGACGCCTGGCTCTACTCGGTTGTCGAGGACGAGCTCGTACCGTTGCTCGACGAGTACTGGTTCGACGAGCCAGCGAAGGCCCAGGAGTGGGCCGGCAGGCTGCGGGCCGCCGTCGCATGATCGACCGATCGATCGCCGTTGGAAACGTGTACGTGATGCTGGCCTACGCGTTCCGGACGATCAGCAGTGCGGGCACGGATCGGCTCAAGACGGAGCCGTTCGGCCACCTCCACGACCTGTTCGCGGAGATCCTCGTTCGAGGCGTCGGCGCACAGGTCAAGCGCGGCCTGCACCGCGACTACCTGGACCGCAACGACGAACTCGCCACGGTACGCGGTCGCATCAACCTCACCCGTACCGTGGCCACACGCTCCACGACGCGAGGGCGGCTGATGTGCGAATTCGACGAGTACGAAGCGGATACGCCGCACAACCGGGCTCTGAAGTCGGTCATCGTGCTGCTGATCCGACACGGGGACGTTGATGCCCAACGCAAGGCGGCACTGCGCCGGCTCCTGCCCTACCTGGACGCCGTGACCCTGGTCGCGCCAACAACCATCCGTTGGGACGCACTCACCTACCACCGCTCCAACGCCACCTACCGGCTGCTGCTGGGCGTCTGTGAGTTGGTCGTCCGCGGGCTCCTGCCGACCGAAGACCCCGGAGCTGCGCAGCTCAGTTCGTGGATGTCGGACGAGCAGATGAACCGGCTCTACGAGCGGTTCATCCGCGAGTACTTCGTGTTTCACCATCCCGAACTGTCGCCTGGTGCTCCCGCCGTCCCCTGGGACTACGACGACACGAACGCGCACGGAGTCGAACAGTTGCCGGCGATGCGCACCGACGTCACACTCCGGTCAGGTCAGCGCACTCTCATCATCGATGCGAAGTACTACGGCACGTCGATGCAGGTCAGTCCGTGGGGCAAGACGACGGTGCACTCCGCGAACCTCTACCAGGTTCTCGCTTACGTGAAGAACGCCGACGTCCGTCGCGACGGGTCCGTCAACGGTCTGTTGCTCTATGCCCGAACGAACGCGCCCGAGCAGCCCGATCTCGACGTCAGCGTCCAAGGTAACCGCATCGGCGCTCGAACACTCGATCTCAACCAGCCGTGGGAGAAACTTCGCGCTCAAATTGAAGGTGTCATCTCCTGGCTGACGGACAAACACCCCTCCTGATTCACAAGAGCAGCGGCTCGTGGCAGGTCACCTCTGACCCACCTCGAAACGCTGGTCCTCAGTCCAGAATGCGGCCAGCAACTGCCGCGCCAGCGCGCCAAGTCCGGCAGCTGCCGCCTGAACTGGAGGTCGCTAGCGAGCACCGGGGCGCTCATCTCGCCCGTCCGCCGCAGGTCAAGTCCATCGGGCAAACCTAGGTGAGCTCACGACGGCTTCTCAGAACCGGCTAAGACGGGCCCAGCAGGTATCGGTTCTATTCGGCCACAAACGGGTGGGAGAGGACGTCCAGGGTGCGGGCAGAGGGGTGGGGAATCCCTCCCAACGAACCGACCTCACGTTGATTCCATCCCACGCCGACTGGCCCGCTCTCCTGTCGAGAGCGAGCTGATCGCAGGCCCCACGACGGCCGTGCACTGCACTACGGGGGGCGGCTCGTGCCGGTTCGCGAGCCTGGAGGTCAATCACCGGGGGCGTCGATCGTTTTTGTGTCGCGGCTGAGGCCCTGTCCAGCGCCGCGTCCTGCGAAGTCAGCGAGTCAGGCGATCACCCCGCTCGGGGGCTGGATCGGCGCCGACGTGAAGCGCTGAGAGGGGACAGGCGAGGTCCGCGCGATTGTGCTCGACACCCTTCTCGGGTGGAGCTGCTACGGGTACTATGAGAGCCACGTGCAGCAACCGCCTTGCTGTCGTCCGGCCCCCGGAGGTTGCCGCCTCGCGGGGGTCATTCACGTCCGCAGCCGGTCGAGTTATGCCTCAGTTGTGCCCATGGGAGGGAACGACGAAGGCCTCTGACTGCGTTTCCGCAGGTCAGAGGCCTAAGTCAGTTGGTCGGGGTGACAGGATTTGAACCTGCGGCCTCTTCGTCCCGAACGAAGCGCGCTACCAAGCTGCGCCACACCCCGTGGCCGGTCGCTGCCCCTTCGGGCAACGACAAGGAAGGATAACTCAGCCCCCAGGCTCACCCGTAATCGGGGCAGAGGTACGTGACGCCTGTGGGGTCAGGGTGGGGGAGCCGGTCGTCGGCTGCGGCGTCGTCGGGTCGCTCGAGGTGCTGCTCGGGTCAGGTGTCGACTGGGTCGACGAAGGGGTCTCCTCCTCCGGGGGTGTCCAGGTGGACGTGGTCTCTGGGGCCGGGGGAGTCCAGGCGGGGGGCGTCCACGAGGACCTCGGCGGTGTCCACGCCGGCACGCTCGGGGTCGACGTCGGCTCCGGGGTCCAGCTGCTGGTCGACGAGCTCGTGGGAGTCCACGTCGCCGAGGTGCGGGTGCTCGATGTCGTGCTGGTGGTGCTCGTGGTCGACGTACGGGTCCGCGACGTCGTCGATGTGCTCGACGTCGTCGTGGTCAGCGTCATCCGCTCGGGGACCGGTGCCGGTGCCTCACCCACACCGAGCGCCACGACCGAGGTGCCCACCGCGAAGATCGCCGCGAGCGCCAGTGCCGCCGCCTCACCCCTGCGCATCAGGGGCCGTCCGATCGGGCTTCGCGGTGAGCGTCAGGAGCGTGGCCTCGGGCCGGCAGGCGAAGCGCACCGGTGCGAAGCGGGACTCGCCGAGCCCGGCGGAGACGTGGAGCCACGAGGCGTCGGCGGGAGCGGCCTCGTCGCGTCGCCCGGCTGCACCCGGCCACCACCGCGACACCCCCTTCGCCCGTCGCCGGTCCAGGTCGCAGTTCGTCACGAGCGCTCCGACGCCGGGCACGCACAGCTGGCCGCCGTGCGTGTGCCCGGCGAGGATGAGATCCGCGCCATCCCGCTGCATGGCGTCGAGGACACGCTGGTAGGGCGCGTGCGTGACGCCGACGAGGAGGTCGCTGCTGGGCGATCCCGGGCCGGCGACGTCCTCGTAGCGGTCCCGCCCGATGTGCGGGTCGTCGACGCCGACGAGCTCGAGGGCGAGACCGTCGACCTCGAGGGTGGTGCGTGCGTTGTCCATGTCGACCCAGCCCGCGGCGAGCATCCCGGCGCGCAGGTCCTCGGTCAGCAGCTCGATGCGCTCCGGCGGCGCCTCGGCGTGGCGCGACGTGAGGTAGAGCGCGGGGTTCTTCGGCCGGGGTGCGTAGTAGTCGTTCGACCCCATGACGAAGGCCCCCGGCACGTCGAGGAGCGGACCCATCGCGGCGAGCGCGCCGGGCACGGCCTCGAGGTGACTGAGGTTGTCGCCGGTGTTGACCACCACGTCGGGGCGCAGCCCCGCGAGATGGCGGATCCACGCGGCCTTGCGGTCCTGGCCCGGCACGAAGTGGATGTCGCTCAGCTGGAGGACGCGCAGCGGTCGCGCCCCGGCCGGGAGCACGGGCAGCGTCCACCGTCGCAGCGTGAAGAGGCGCCGCTCGACGAGGCTCGCGTACGCGAGCGCGGCGACTCCGGCAGCGGCACCACCGGTGGCGGCGCGGACGAGCGTGGACGACATGGAGCCATTGTCGCCCACGGCCGTCGGATATCTGGTCGCTGGGGCGACTGCGACGCGCGACAATGGCTCCATGACCGAGTCCCTCAAGGCCACCCTCCAGCACGACCTGCACGACGCGATGCGCCAGCGCGACGCGCTGCGCTCCTCGACCCTGCGCATGGCGCTGGCCGCCATCACCACCGAGGAGGTCGCCGGAGAGAGCGCCCGTGAGCTCTCCGACGCCGAGACCCTCAAGGTCGTCGCGAAGGAGGCCAAGAAGCGCAAGGAGGCCGCAGCCGCCTACACCGACGCCGGACGCCCCGAGCTCGCCGAGCAGGAGCAGGCCGAGCTCGCCATCCTCGAGGCATACCTCCCCGAGCAGCTCGACGAGGCGGCCCTCGCCGAGATCGTGGACCGGGCCATCGCATCCGTCGGTGCGACGGGCATGGGTCAGATGGGCCAGGTCATGAAGGCCGCCCAGGCCGAGGTCGCCGGGCGGGCCGACGGCGGGGCCGTGGCCGCGATGGTCAAGCAGCGTCTCGCCGGCTGATCGTCCAGGCATGACGAAGGGGTGACCACCCGCGGGTGGTCACCCCTTCGACTGTGTGCCGTCGCTACTCCCGCTTCGGCGGAGGCGTGGGCTTCGGCTTCGGCTTGGGTTTGGCCGTGGTCGTCGACGTCGCCTTCGGCTTGGGTGTCGAGGTCGACGGCTTGGGCGTCGTCGGCGCCGGCGCTGACGTTGTGGACGGTGGTGGCGGCGGGGGCGGCGGGGTGTACGGAGGGATCCCGTTGGAGAGGTAGTAGTCCACGGTCCCGCCCTTGATCGCCTCGCTCGTCGGGGACGTGCTCGTGACGGTGCCCCACGGCGCATGGCTGTTCACGGCGCCGGCGTTGCGCGGGTTGAAGCCCGCTGCGCGGAGGAGCTGCTCGGCCTCCGCGCCCGACTTCCCGACAACGTTGGGGATGTCGCGGACGTCCCCACGGACGACCTTCTCGCTGGGCTTCTTGAAGTCCTTGCGCTCCATCCCCTTGCTGGCGGTGTCCATGGCCTTCTTCCACAGCGGCGCTGCGATGGTCCCCCCGAAGACCTGCCCTGCGCAGATCCCGCCGATGCACACGCCGTCCATGCTCTTCTCGGTGATCGGGGTGCCGACCCAGACTGCGGTCGCGAGCTGCGGGGTGTAGCCGACGAACCAGGACTGACGGTGCTTGTCGGTCGTTCCGGTCTTGCCGGCGGCCGGCCGGCCGCCGTCGAGGACCGCGTTACGGGCCGTACCCTCCTTGATCGGCGACTCGAGGAGACTGGTGACACCTCGCGCCACATCGGGCTCGATGACCTGCTTGCACCGGGTCGGGTTCAGCGTGATCGGCTTGCCGTTGGCCCGGGTGATCGACTCGATGGGGTTCGGCGGGCAGTACTTGCCGTCGGCGGCGAGGGTGGCGAAGGAGTTCGCGAGCTGGATCGGTGAGGTCGAGTCCGAGCCGAGGACGATGTTGGCGATCGAGTAGTCACCCTTGACCTTCGTGCCGTCCGAGCCGTAGACGAGACCGTAGGTCTGACCGTTTCCGTCCGTGAGCCCCATCTGGCTCATCACCTTGGGGATGTTGCACGACCCCACGTCGGAGGCGAGCTGGGCGAACGCGGTGTTGATGGACTGCGCGGTGGCTCGACGCAGAGAGATGTTCCCACCGCTGGTGAAGTCGTTCTGGACCTCCCAGGGTGCGCCGGCGGTGCACTTGGGGTCGAACTCGCTGGGCATGAAGGTGTGGGGTCGACCCAGTCCTGCCATCGGCGCCCGGATGTCGGACTCCATCGGCATGCCCTGCTTGAGCGCCGCGACGAGTGCGTACATCTTCGCCGTCGACCCGATGGCGAAGCCGTTGGTCCCGCCGTAGGCCGAGGGGTAGGTCCAGGCCTGCTCCGAGTACTTCGTCGATGCGTTCTTCAGACCCACCTTGTACTGCGAGGTCTGCGCGATCGCGCGCACCTTGCCGGTGCCCGGCTCGATCACCGCCGCGGCGGCCCCGACGCCGCTGGGGTCGCCGTTGGGCACCCGCTCGGTGAGGTCCTCGTGGATCTCCTTCTGCCAGTCGCGGCGCAGCGTGGTCTTGATCGTCAGGCCGCCGGTGTTGACCGCCTGGAGGCGGGCGTCGGGGTCGGGCCCGAGCTCGGGCAGGGTCTTGAGGTACTCCATGACGTAGTTGCAGAAGTACGGGTCGACTGCCTTGGTGCAGGTGCCGCCCTCGTTGCGCTTGAGGCGCACCATGTCGGCGACGTCCTGCTTGGTGTAGCGCTCGTGCTCCTTCGTGTCGATCATGCCGAGCGCGTGCATCCGGTCGAGGACGAGGTCGCGGCGCTGCTGGACCTCCTCGGGGTTGGTCCGGATGTTGAGCCGGCTGGGGGACTGCACGACGCCCGCGAGGGTGGCCGCCTCGCCGATCGTCAGCTTGCTGGCCCGCTTGGAGAAGAAGTGCTGCGCCGCCGCCTCGACGCCGTAGGCCTGGTCGCCGTAGTAGACGAGGTTGAGGTAGCCGTTGAGGATCTGGCTCTTGGTGTGGGTCTTCTCCACGTCGAGCGCGTACTTCATCTCCTGCAGCTTGCGGCTGTAGCTCTGCTCGACCGCTGCCTTGGCGCCCTCCAGGTCGTCCTGCCGCAGCGCCTTCTCCTGGAGCATGATCTTGACGTACTGCTGCGTGATCGAGGACCCGCCCTGGGTGGAGTCGCTCGAGAGGTTCTGGAAGAAGGCGCGGCTCGTGCCTCGCAGGTCGATCCCGCCGTGCTCGTAGAAGCGGCTGTCCTCGATGGCCAGCTGCGCGTTGATCATGTTCTTGCTGATCGCCTTCATCGGCACGATGATCCGGTTGGCGTCGTACGGCGTCGCGAGGAGCTTGTCGTCCGCCGAGTAGATCTTGCTCTGCTGAGCCAGCGAGACGGCGGAGAACTCGCCGTCGAGGTTGTCGAAGGCGTTGACCGTGCCGCGGGCTGCGCTGCCCGACGCGCCGGCGAGGGGCATGAGCAGGCCCGCGCTGATGAGGCCCATCCCGACGGCGACCGCGACGAAGGCGCCGAGGAGGCGGACCAGGTGGGGGCTGGCGTTTTCCGGCATGAGAGGCAGGGTAACGGCGGAGTCTGAGAGGCGAAGGGAGGCGCGAGGGGCGTCGGGGGGCCGGCCGGCGGCGTGACCTTGGTCGCCGATAGTCCTTTCGGACTATAGGTCGGGGGGGTCGACGTGCTTACCATGGCCGAGGGTCTTACCGGGGAGTAATGGCCTGTGAATAAAGGAGTTGTTCACATGAGCGTCGCAGCAGCCGCCCGCCCCGTCTGGAGCGCCGACTGGGCCAAGGACGGGCAGTGCCGGGGGATGGACCCCGATGCACTCTTCGTCCAGGGCAAGGACCAGCGAGCGGCGAAGCTGGCCTGCCGTGGCTGCCCGGTGATCGCCGAGTGCCTCGCCGACGCTCTCGACAACCGCACCGAGTTCGGCGTCTGGGGCGGCATGACCGAGCGGGAGCGTCGCGCGCTGCTGCGTCGTCGCCCCGAGGTCGCCAGCTGGTCGGAGCTCTTCCGGACCGCCGCCGCCCGGGAGGCCGCGCTCAGCGACGGCCGCTGAGGTCGTCGGCCACGACGCTCAGCGTGGGGATGTCATGGACGTCCCCACGAGACGGGACGACGTGGACGAGCTGATCGCCACCCGGTCGAGCCCGCAGCGACCGCAGGACGCCCGCGTGCCTGCGTGCGGTCCGGGAGCGGTCGACGTGCTCCTCGAGCGCAGCGCGCGCGAGCGGGCCGGGGGAGCGGGTGAGGGCCTGCTGCGCCGCGCTGATCGACAGGCCGCCGCCGGCCCGGACGACCTTCGTCACGACGACGGCCCGCGGACTCACCTCGTCCTCGGCCAGGCGCGCCACGAGGTGCTCCGCCTCGGCCACGGCGGCCTCCTCGGCGGTCGTGACGACGACGAACGCCGTCGACGAGGACGTGAGCGCCGCGTAGGTGGCCTCCGCTCGCTCACGGAACCCCCCGAGCACCGACTCCAGAGCGACGAGGAGCACCTGGACGTCGTCGACGAGCGAGCCGCCCAGCACAGCCCCGACAACACCCCGTGCCAGTCGCAGGCCACCGCCGACGACCCGCAGGCCGGCCCGCCCGCCGACCCGGGCCGGAGCGGAGAGGAGCCGGACGAGACGGCCGTCGAGGAAGCTGCCGAGACGGCGAGGCGCGTCGAGGAAGTCCAGCGCGGAGCGCGAGGGCGGGGTGTCGACGACGAGCAGGTCCCACCGGCCCGACCCGGCCATCTCCTCCCGGAGCTGGCCGAGCCGCTCCATCGCCATGTACTCCTGGGTGCCGGCGAGCGAGGAGGCCAGCGAGTCGTACAGCGGGTGCGTGAGGATCGCCTCGACCCGCCCCGGTGGGGCATGTGCCCGGACGACGTCGTCGAAGGTGCGCCGCATGTCGAGCATGAGCACGTCGAGCACCGCGGGGTCTCCGTCGAGCGTCTCGAGACCCTCCACCCGGTGGGGCTCCGTGCTCACCGTGTCGGCGCCGAGCGCCTGGGCGAGCCGGCGGGCAGGGTCGATGGTGAGGACGGCGACCCGGCGACCCTGCCGGGCGGCGTAGAGGCCGATGGCGGCCGCGGTCGTCGTCTTGCCGACGCCGCCGGCGCCGACGCACACGACAACCCGGGTCGCGGGGTCGGTCACGGTCTGCGCGAGGGAGGAGATCACGGCAGGGCTCCGACCTGCGACAGCTGCGCCGCGAGGGCATCGAGGTCGGGCCGGCCGTCGGGTCCGTGCCCCGGGCGAAGGGGGGCGAGCGGCAGCCCCGTCGTCGCGAGCCGGTCCCGGAGGGCGTGCCGCTCCTCGTCGCGGGCGGTGCGCTGCCGCAGGTGGTCGACGAGGGTGCGCGCGGTCGTCGGGGTGACGTCGAGCCCGCAGGCCGAGAGCTCGGCGGCCAGGTCGGCCGCCGCGTCCGGGCCCGCGAGCGTGGCCACCCCTCCTTCCGCGAGCGCAGCGGGCTCGTCGTCGTTGACGACGACGTCCGAGACGCTCCATCCGTCCTCGGCCAGCTCGGCCACCGCCTCGCACGTCTCCTCGACCGGCAGCTCCTCGAGGAGGGCCACGAGGTGGATCACGGTGCTCTCACGCAGCCAGTCCTCGATCCGCAGGGCCTGAGAGCCGATCGGGCCGGCCTGAGCCAGCTCGGCCACCTGCCGAGGGGCGGCGAGGAACCGTCCGACCCGGCCGGTGGGCGGTGCGTCGAGCACGACGGCGTCGTAGCGCGGCCCGGGCCGGGAGGTGCGCTCGCGGCGCGCCGCCTCGTAGACCTTGCCGAGCGCGATGACGTCGCGCACGCCGGGCGCGACCGTCGTCGCGAAGTCGACGGCCCCGACCGCGCTGAGGACCCCGGCGGCCGCGGGGACGGGCACCTTGAGCCGCAGGTACTGGAGGAGCGCCGCCCGCGGGTCGACGTCGAGCACGTAGACCTCACCCCCGCCCTCCGTCGACACCGCGAGCTGCTCGCCCTTCGCCTCGGTCAGGCCGAAGGCCGCGGCCAGCCCACCACGACCCTCGACCTCGACGACGAGGACGCGGGCCCCTCCCTTCGCCAGGGTGAGCGCGAGGGCGGCGGCGACGGTCGTCTTGCCCGTGCCGCCCTTGCCGGTGACGACGTGGAGCCGCGGTGGACGCGGCGCAGGACGGGCGGGCACGACTGCAGCGTAGAGGTCCGGCGGTTCGTCGCTAGGCTGCCGTCATGACTCAGTGGGAGTACGCAACCGTGCCGCTCATCGTCCATGCGACCAAGCAGATCCTCGACCAGTGGGGCGAGGACGGCTGGGAGCTCGTCCAGGTCGTCACCGGCCCCGACGGATCCGGCCTCGTCGCGTACCTCAAGCGGCCCAAGGGCGCCTGATGGGACGCGTCACCGACCGCCTCGGCGAGCTCGGCCTCGAGCTCCCGCCCGTCGCGCCCCCTGCGGGCTCCTACCAGCCCGCGGTGCGCGACGGCGACCACGTCTGGACCTCCGGGCAGCTGCCCATGGTCGACGGCGCCATGGCGCACACCGGGCAGGTCGGCGAGGGTGACGGGCTCGTCGCCCCCGCCGACGCGCAGGCGCTGGCCCGCACCTGCGTCGTCAACGCGCTCGCCGCCATCGGCTCCGTCGTCGACCTCGATGACATCGTCCAGGTCGTCAAGCTCGTCGGCTTCGTCTCGAGCGACCCGTCCTTCACCGGCCAGCCCGGCGTGATCAACGGGGCGAGCGACCTCCTGGGCGAGGTCTTCGGCGACGCGGGGCTGCATGCCCGCTCTGCCGTCGGTGTGGCAGTGCTGCCGCTCGACGCCAGCGTCGAGGTCGAGGTCGTCGTCCGGGTCCGATGACGACCCGGGACTTCCCCGTCGTCCACGACCGCGGGCTGCTCGACGAGCCGGAGACGATCGCCCCGCTCCGGCCGGCGTCGACCGTCATGCTCGTGCGGGACGGCATCGGCGGGCTCGAGGTCTTCGTGCTGCGCCGGGTGGGCACGATGAGCTTCGCCCCGTCGGTGCACGTCTTCCCGGGTGGCGGGGTCGACGGGAGGGACACCTCCGACGACCTGCCCTGGGCGGGCCCGTCGGTGACCGAGTGGTCCGAGGTCATGGACTGCCCGGAGGACGAGGTGCGCGGCTTCGTCGCCGCCGCGGCGCGCGAGGTCTTCGAGGAGACCGGTGTGCTGCTCGCGGGCGCCGAGGACGGCAGCGACCCGGTCGAGCGGCTCGGTGGGCGTGAGGCGGCCGCGCGCAGCCGCCAGGCGCTCGTCGAGCGCGAGCTGAGCTTCGCCGAGGTGCTCCGGGACGCGGGACTGCGGCTGCGCTCTGACCTGCTGACCTACCGGGCGCACTGGATCACTCCCGTGACCGAGCCGTGGCGCTTCGACACCCGCTTCTTCCTCGCCGAGGTCCCCGCGGGCCAGGAGCCGGACGGCGAGACCTCGGAGGCCGACCACGCCGCCTGGGTGCGGCCGGAGGAGCTGCTCGCCGCCGGTGACTCCGGCGACGCGCTCGTCATGCCGCCGACCCGGGTCTGCCTCGAGCAGCTCGCCGCGGCCGGGTCCGTCGCCCGGGCGATGGCCGAGCGCCCCCCGACGTCGGCGATCCTGCCCGTCTTCGTCAACACCCCCGACGGGCCGGTCGTCCGCGTGGAGCTCCCGTGACCACCCCTGCCCCCCAGCCCTCCGCCCCCTTCGGGCAGTGGGCCGGAGGGCAGGTGACGCCGCACGCCCACTGCCTCCTCCAGGGCAACCCCGGGCCGATGACGCTCGACGGCACCAACACCTGGGTCGTCATGGCGCCCGGGTCGAGCAGCGCGCTCGTCATCGACCCGGGCGAGGACGACCCGGCCCACCAGCAGCGGGTCGTCGACCACGTCGCGGGGCTGGGCGCACGGGTCACCCGGATCGTCCTCACCCACGGCCACCTCGACCACAGCGAGGGCGCTCCGCGGCTGGCCCGGCTCACCGGGGCGCCGGTCCAGGCGGTCGGTGGCGGGCACGACGACCTCGGCGACGGTGACGTGCTCGACGCGGGCGGGGTCGACCTGCGCGTCGTCGCGACGCCGGGGCACACGTCGGACTCGGTGTCCTTCGCGCTGTCGGCGGACCACGCGCTCCTCACGGGTGACACGGTCCTCGGGCGGGGGACGACGGTCGTGGCCCATCCCGATGGCGAGCTCGAGGCATACCTCGCCTCGCTCGAGCGGATCGCGGCGCTCACCGGCGGGGGAGAGGTGACCTCGATCCTGCCGGGGCACGGCCCGGTCGTGCCGGACGCGGCCGCGATGGTCGACTACTACCGGGTGCACCGGAGGGAACGGCTGGAGCAGGTGCGGGCGGCGCTCGCGTCAGGGGCGAAGGGGGTCGACGAGGTCGTCGAGATCGTCTACGCCGATGTCGACCGGTCGGTCTGGTCGGCCGCAGCGATGTCGGTGCGGGCGCAGCTCGCCTATCTCACCGCCCGCTCCTAGGTCAGCGGGCGCGGCGGCGGAGGCGCTCGACGTCGAGCAGGAGCACCGCGCGGGCCTCGAGGCGGAGCCAGCCGCGGGTGGCGAAGTCGGCCAGCGCCTTGTTGACCGTCTCGCGGGAGGCACCGACGAGCTGGGCGAGCTCCTCCTGGGTGAGGTCGTGGGCGACCAAGACGCCCTCCTCGACCGGACGGCCGAAGCGCTGGCTCAGCTCGAGCAGGGCCTTGGCGACGCGGCCCGGGACGTCGGTGAAGACGAGGTCGGCGAGGTTCTCGTTCGTGCGCCGCAGACGGCGGGCGAGCGCGGCGAGCAGGGTCGCCGCGATGCGGGGGTGGCTGCCAAGGAGCTGGCGGAGCTGATCGTTGCCGAGCCCGATGAGCTGCGTCTCGGCCACCGCGGTCGCGGTCGCCGTGCGCGGGCCGGGGTCGAAGAGGCTCAGCTCGCCGAACATCTCGCCGGGGCCGAGGATCGCGAGGAGGTTCTCGCGGCCGTCGGTGCTCGTGCAGCCGAGCTTGATCTTGCCCTCGGTGATGACGTAGAGCCGGTCACCCTGGTCGCCCTCGTGGAAGAGGACGTCGCCGCGCTCCATGCGCACGGCGTCCATGGACGCCATGACCTCGCGGGCCGAGTCGTCGTCGAGGGTCGCGAAAAGAGGGGCGCGTCGCACTACTTCGAGGTCCACAAGCCCACAGTGTGCCACGCCACCTTCTCGGGCGTGGCCGTAGTGTGCGGACTGTGCCTGAGCCCAGCGACAGCCTCCTCGCGCTGAAGCGGCGCGCCCGTCGTGGCTACCGCCTGCTCCACGAGCGCTACCCCTACGCCCACTGCGAGCTCGACTTCGAGACCCCGCTCCAGCTGCTCGTCGCGACGATCCTCTCCGCGCAGACCACCGACGTCGGGGTCAACAAGGTGACGCCGACCCTCTTCGCCCGGTACCCGACCGCCGCCGACCTCGCGGCGGCCGTGCCCGAGGAGATGGAGGAGATCCTGCGGCCCACCGGCTTCTACCGCGCCAAGACCCGCTCGGTCATCGGTCTCGGCCAGGCGCTCGTCGCGGACCACCACGGTGAGGTGCCGCGGCGTCTCGAGGCGCTCGTCACGCTGCCGGGCGTCGGCCGCAAGACGGCCAACGTCGTGCTCGGCAACGCCTTCGGGGTCCCCGGGATCACCGTCGACACCCACTTCGGCCGGGTCGCCCGCCGTCTCGGGTGGACCGAGGAGACCGACCCGGTGACCGTCGAGCACGAGGTCGGCGCGCTCTTCCCCCGCAAGGACTGGACGATGCTCAGCCACGTCCTGATCTTCCACGGCCGCCGCACCTGCCACGCGCGTCGGCCGGCGTGCGGTGCCTGCCCCGTCGCGCGGATCTGCCCGTCGTACGGCGACGGCGAGACCGACCCCGTGAAGGCGGAGAAGCTGCTCAGGTACGAGCTCGCCCCGAAGAAGGACGCATGAGCACCCCGCCCCCCTGGCTCGCAGGCGTCGTCCCGGCGCTGCACGGCGACCTGCCCGACTGGTTCACCCGGTTCGCCCCGCCCCCGGAGGCCGAGCGCGAGTCGGCGGTCCTCATGCTCTTCGGCGAGCGCCCCGGGTCGGACCCGACCGACCCGGTCGTCGAGGTCGTCCTCACCGAGCGCGGGTCGGCCCTCAGCTCGCACGCCGGGCAGGTCTCCTTCCCCGGGGGGCGGCTCGACCCCGGCGAGGACGCGACGACGGCGGCCCTGCGCGAGGCGCAGGAGGAGGTCGGCCTCGACCCCGCGAGCGTCGACGTCGTCGGGGTCTTCCCGCCGCTCTACCTCTCGCCGAGCCGCAACTCGGTCTACCCGGTCCTCGCCTGGTGGCGTGAGCCGCACGACCTCCACATCGCCTCCCCCTTCGAGGTCGCGAGCATCGAGCGGGTCGCCGTCGCCGACCTCGTCGACCCGGCCAGCCGCTTCACCGTCCGGGTCGGTGACGAGTACGAGGGCTACGGCTTCGACGTCCACGGCCTCTTCGTGTGGGGGTTCACCGCGCACCTGCTCGAGGTCTTCCTCGACGCGGCCGGCCAGACCGTGCCCTGGGACGAGGAGCACGTCCGTTCTCTGCCCTGGAAGTACCTCAGGCCGTTCGTCGAGCGCCGGGCCGAGCGGAGCAGCGACGACCTGTGATCAGCGCGCCGGCGGGACGACCGTCGGCAGCCACGCGAGCAGCGTCTCCGTGACGATCTCGGGCCGCTCCTCGTGGACGAAGTGCCCCGCACCGGGGACCGTGACGAGCTGGAGCGGGCCCCGCACGTAGCGGGCGCTCTCGTTGACGAGCGACGGGAGGACGGCCGGGTCGGCCTGCCCGTGGAGGGCGAGGACAGGCACGGTGATCGGCTGGCGCACCTTGTGCATGTACCGCCACCCGTTCAGGGTCACCCGGGAGCGCACCATCCACCGGTAGTACTCGGTCGCGGCCTGCGCGGCGAAGGGCAGCGACATCATCTCCTCGCACCGCGTCTCCACCTCGGGGGTGAGCCAGGACCGGTCCGGCCCGGACCAGGCCCGCAGGTGACGGCTCACGGAGCCCGTCCCGCGGGCGGCCCGCTCGGGGGCGAAGGGGGTCTGCATCGCCCGGATGTAGCTGTTGGCGCGTCGCTGACGGCGCAGCCGCCACGAGGCGGAGCGGAAGACCGACGGGTGCGGCATGCCGAGGCTGGCCACCCCCTTCGTCACGGTGGGGTGCAGTCCAGGCATGGACCAGGCGATGCTGCCGCCGAGCCCGTGACCGACGACGACGGCGCCGTCGGCGCCGAGGGAACGGATCACCGCGGCGACGTCGTCGCAGACGGTCAGCGGGTCATGCCCGCCGGGCGGCTTGTCGGACGCGCCGAACCCGCGGAGGTCGAGAGCGGCGACGCGGTAGCCCGCATCAGCCAGGCGAGGGATCTGCTCGCGCCAGGTCCACCAGAACTCGGGGAACCCGTGGAGGAGCAGCACGAGCGGCCCGTGCCCCGCGACGGCGAGGTGGAACCGGGCGCCGTTCGCCGCGACGAACCGGTGCTCCCACGCCCCCTCGACGAGGGCGGCCGAGGAGTCGGGGGCGCTCAGCGGCCCGGCTTGATCGCCTCGACGGTCTCCTGCGCGTTGCGGATCGCCTTCTCCGGCATGGGCTTGGCCTTCTTGAGGGCCTTGACACCGAGGAGAGCGAGGACGCCCGCGATCGCGAAGAGGAGGACCGTGACGATGAGGTAGCCGGCCCACAGCGGCAGCCACACGTCGAGGGTGTGCGCGAGGGTGTGGAAGAGGAAGATCAAGCCGAGCAGGGCGAGGAAGCCCGCACCGCCGAGCAGCCCGGCACCCTTGCCGCCGATCTTCAGGCCCGCGGTGACCTCGGACTTCGCGAGCTGGATCTCGCTGCGGACCAGGGCCGAGACGTCGTGGCTGGCGTCGGCGACGAGCTGGCCGACGGTGCGCTCGGTCTCACCCTCGGCAGGACGGCCGACGAGACGGCGTGCGGAACGGTCCGCGAGGTCGTTGCGGTCGGTGTCGAGGCGGTCGAAGGTACCCACGACTCTCTCCTTCAGGAAGGCGTCGACGGGTCAGGCCCGTCCTGCTGTCGCGACAACCCTACCTGCGGGCCGGCGCCCGGCAGCCAGATCGGGGGAGGGGGACCGTGGGCGCTCGCCGTGCGTCCGTAAGATGTCCCCATGGTCGGCGCGGTGCAGGGGTCCAGGTCCGCGCGTGGGATGCGTGCATGAGCACCGACGCCGCCCTGCCGCTGACGCTCCTCGCCCTCGGGGCGATCGTCGCCCTCACCCCGCTCCTCACCCGCCTGCTCGGCCGGCACGCCGGCTGGCCGCTTGCCACCGCGTACGTCGCGGTGGCGGCGCTCCTCGTACCGGTCGCGGATGCCGTCCTCTCGGGTCGGACCCCCTCGTGGGCGCGGGAGTGGATGCCCTCGCTCGGCGTCTCGCTCGCGCTGCGGGCCGACGGGCTGGGCATCGTCTTCGCCGCCATCGCCCTGCTCGTCGGGGCGGTCGTCTTCGCCTACTCGACGGCCTACCTCGGCGAAGGGAGGCAGACGAGCTTCTACTGGCTCATGACGACCTTCACCCTGGCGATGGTCGGTCTCGTGCTGGCGGACGACCTTGTGGTGCTCTTCATCTGCTGGGAGCTCACCTCACTGGCCTCCTTCCTCCTCATCGCGCGCTCCGGGACCTCCGGCGAAGGGGCGTCGATGCGCACCCTGCTCATCACCGGGGTCGGTGGGCTCTTCCTCCTCGCCGCTGTCGCGGCGATCGTCGGCCGCCTCGGGACGACCTCGCTCACCGAGGTCCTGGGCTCGCCGGTGTGGGCCGACGACCCGGCCTTCGCCACCGTCGTCGCGGTCCTCGTCGCCCTCGCGGCGTTCACGAAGTCCGCCCAGGTCCCCTTCCACGTCTGGCTGCCGGACGCGATGGCCGCGATCACGCCGGTGAGCGCCTACCTGCACGCCGCCGCGGTCGTCAAGGCCGGCATCTTCCTCATGCTCCGGATGAGCCCGGCGCTGCGCGACGTGCCGGCCTGGCAGGTCCTGCTCGTCGTCGGCGGGCTCGCCACCGCTGTCGTCGGGGGCTTCGCCGCCGCCCGGCAGCGTGACCTCAAGAAGCTCATGGCGTGCTCGACGGTGAGCCAGCTCGGCTTCATCACGGCGGCGATCGGCATCGGCACGACCTTCGCGCTCGCTGCGGCGGTGCTCCACACGATCGCGCACGCGCTCTTCAAGTCCGGCCTCTTCATGATGATCGGCGTCATCGACTCGGCATCGGGTACGCGCGACCTGCGTCGGGTGCCCCGACTCGTCGGAGCGATGCCGGGCAGCTTCGTCGTGCTCGTCCTCGGCTGCGCCTCGATGGCGGGCATCCCGCCGATGCTCGGCTTCATCAGCAAGGAGCAGATCTTCGCCGCGCTGCGAGAGGCTCCCGCGGGCGAAGGGGTGGGACTGCTCGCCCTCGCCGTCGCAGCCGGCGCGGCGGTGCTCACCGTCGTCTACTGCGGCCGGGTCGTCCTCGGTGGCATGGTCGACGGCGACCCGGAGAAGGAGCCTCGTCCCGTCTCACGCGTGATGATCGGCTCCGCGGCCCTGCCCATCGTCGTCGGCCTGCCGCTCGCCCTGGGCGTCGGTGTCCTCGACGGCCCCGTCGGTGCGGCCACCCACGCGGCCACGCACGACGCAGCCGCGCACGACACCCACCTCGCCCTCTGGCACGGGGTGACCCTCGAGCTGCTCGTCACCCTCGCGGTGCTCGGCCTCGGAGGTCTGCTCGTCGCACAGCGGCGCGCGCTCGCCCCCTTCGCCGACGGCCGCCGGCTCACCCCCGACGGGGCGAGCGTCATGGCGACGCTCGACCGGACCGCCACCCGGGCGGGGGAGCGGCTCGTCGCCCTCACCCAGGTAGACCACCCCGGCCGCCACGCCGCGATCATCCTCGCGACCCTCTCCGCCGTCGTCCTCGGTGGGGTGCTCGTCGTCCGCGAAGACATCGCTGCTGCGCCGCTGAAGGCGGGGTTGTCCCGCCCGGTCGACGGCGTCATCCTCGTGCTCGTGACGCTCGCGACCATCGGCGTCGCGGTGACCCGCTCGCGGCTGGCGGCCACCCTGTGCCTCAGCGGCGTCGGCATCCTCGCCACCGCGCAGATCATGGCGCTCGGCGCGCCGGACGTGGGCCTCACCCAGCTCCTCGTCGAGTGCCTGACGATCATCGTCATCATGCTCGTCCTGCAGAAGCTGCCGAAGGCCTTCGGCTCGGCCCGTCGGGACGGCGACCGGGTGCTCGCCGGACGGGTGGCGCTCTCCCTCGTCACCGGCCTGGCCGTAGCCCTGGGGACCTGGGCGCTGACCAGCCGACGGCCACGCACCGAGGTCGGCACGTACTACCTCGCCGAGGGCCCGCGGATCACCGGCGGGGCCAACATCGTCAACACGATCCTTGTCGAGTTCCGCGCCCTGGACACCCTCGGCGAGCTCGCCGTGCTCGGCATGGCCGGCGTCGCGGTCGTCGCGCTGCTCTCGAGCGTCCGGCACGACTTCATCGACCCGCCCCCGGAGAAGAACCGTTGGCACGAGGCGCCCCCCGAGGTTCCGCTGGCCGGTGAGGGGACGACGGCTCACCGGGCGATCCACGAGGCGTGGCCCAACACGGTCGCCCTGCAGCTCATGGTCCGGGTCGCCGGCCCGGTGCTCGGGCTCGTCTCTGTCTATCTCTTCTGGCGCGGTCACAACGCGCCGGGTGGGGGCTTCATCGCCGCGCTCGCCGCCTCTGCGATCGTCGCCCTGCTCTACCTCTCCACCTCGCGGGACCGCCAGATCGGCCCGCCGCGGCTGCCGCTCTACCTCATCGGCGGCGGGGTCGTCGTCGCGGTCGGGAGCGGCATCTGGGGGCTGATGGCGGCGGGGGCCTTCCTCGAGCCGCTCCACGGCGAGGCGCTCGGGCAGCGCTGGACGAGCTCGATCGTCTTCGACGTGGGCGTCTACCTCGCCGTCCTCGGTCTCGTCCTCGTCACGGTCAACCTCCTCGGCACGAGCGAGGGTGACGCACCTCGGCCGGGCGAGGAGTGGACGAGGGAACGCGTCGACGAGAGCGTCGAGGGCGAGCTCGCCGGGCCGCTCGACACCGTGCGTGGTGAGTCGCGGAGCGGCGCCGAGGCGCAGCGCCGGGTCGGCGTCGGCACGCACCACGTCGCCGAGGGCGTGCCCCCGAGGGAGGTCGGCCGATGATCATCTTCGTCCTCATCGGTGTCCTCGTCGCGGGCGGCACCTACCTCGTCCAGCAGCGCTCGATGGTCCAGGTCGTCTTCGGGCTCGCGCTGCTCAGCCACGCGGCCAACTTCGTCCTGCTCAGCGCCGGCGTCGCCGCGTGGCGCGGTGAGCCGCTCGCCGACCGCACGGCCGCGGTCGACGCGGCCGACCCGCTGCCGCAAGCCTTCGTCCTCACCGCGATCGTCATCACCATGGCGGTCACGATCTTCATGCTCGCCACGGCGGTCGTCGGGCACAACGACGACACCCACCGCATGCCGGAGACGGGGGAGGGGCACGACCGATGACCGCCGCCTCCGCACTCCCGCTCCTCGTCGCCGTCCCGCTCGGGCTCGCCGGGCTCACGGTCATCGTGCGACGCCACGTCGTCGGCGTCGCGCTCCTCCTCGCGACCCTGGTCGGCACGCTCGTCGCCTCGGCGCTCCTCGTCCGGCACCACGCTGAGGTGCCGGCCCTCGCGACCGGGGTGGGCGGCTACGCACCGGGCGTGGCCATCCCCTTCGTCTCGGACACGCTCACCGCAGTGATGCTCGCCGTCACCTCGCTCGCCACCCTGGCGACCACCGCGTGGCTCGTGCTCACCGGCGAGACGCGCTACCGCTTCTTCGTCCCGCTCGTGCTGCTCCTCATGACGGGCGTCTACGGGGCGCTGCTCACCGGCGACCTCTTCAACCTCTTCGTCTTCGTCGAGGTCATGCTCCTGCCGAGCTACGCCCTCATCGCGGTCACCGGTACGTGGCGCCGGCTCGGCGTCGGGCGGCTCTTCGTCGTCGTCAACCTCGTGACCTCGGCGATCCTGCTCATGGGCGTCGGCCTCGTCTACGGCACCGCCGGCACCGTCAACATCGCTGCCCTCGCCGGCCAGGGCAGCGCCGACGGGCGCTCCGGCCTCGCCGTCGGCATCGTCCTGCTGGCGCTGGGCATCAAGGCCGGTGTCGTGCCCGTGCACACCTGGCTGCCGCGCAGCTATCCCGCGACCTCGCCGGGCGTCATGTCGCTCTTCGCGGCGCTGCACACCAAGGTCGCCCTCTACGCGATCTACCGCATCGTCTCCGTCATCTACGACGGTCAGGTGCCGTGGGTGAGCGTCCTCGTGGTCGTCGTCGTCCTCACCTGCCTCGTGGGGTCGCTGAGCACCTTCGGCGAGCAGACCTTCCGCCACGCGATGGCGTACCAGATGGTGGCCGGCGTGGGGCACATCCTCATCGGCGTCGTCGTCTTCACCCAGGTGAGCCTCGCGGGCGGCCTGCTCTACCTCGTCCACCACGTCATCACCATGGGCGGGCTGCTGCTCACCGGCGGGGCGATCGAGCACACCTACGGCTCGCAGCGCTTCGACCGGCTCGCCGGTCTCATGCGGCGCGAGCCCTGGGCCGCCGCGGCCGTCGCGCTCGGGCTGCTCTCGCTCGTCGGGCTCCCGCCGACGTCGGGCCTCTGGGGCAAGCTCGGCCTCGTCATCGGTGCCGCCGACGCCCCGGGCTGGCAGGCCTGGGCGCTCATCGGGGCCGTCGTCGCCGCCTCGATCCTCTCGATCATGGCGCTGCAGCGCGTCTGGGCCGAGATCTTCTGGGGGCCGCCGATGGAGCGCTACCGCACCGACAACGCCCAGACCCGGCTCTCCGAGCCGGTGCCACTGCCGGACGAGGTGCGGATCCCCCTTCGCCTCCTGCTGCCCGGTGCTGCGCTCATCGCGCTCTCCGTCGCGATCTTCATCGGCATCGGCGTCCTCGACCCGGTCATCGACCGCGCCGCCGCCGGGCTGGTCGACCCGGCCCCCTACGTCGAGGCGGTGCTGCGATGAGGCTCTGGCAGTGGCTCTCCTACCTCGCCTTCATCGCGGTCGAGCTGCACCGGGGGGCGTTCCAGCTCGCGGTCGACATCGCGACGCCGGGGTCCTCCCGCGCGCCCGCCCTCGTCGAGCTGCCGCTGCGCTGCCGCACCGACCTCGAGATCAGCGCCCTCGCCTCGTCGATCACCATCACGCCCGGGACCCTCGTCGTCGGGACCGCCGCCGCACGCGGTGACACCCCGCCGACGCTCTTCGTCCACTGCCTCTACGGCCGGGACATCGACGAGGTCGTCGAGGGTCTGCGCGACATGGAGTCGCGCCTGCTGCGCGCCACCCGCGGGGCGAAGGGGGTGCCGGCGTGACCGTCGTCGTCTACCTCGCGATGGCCGTCCTGGCCGTCGCCATCGGGCTCTCCCTCTGGCAGATCCGGGCGGCTGTCGATGCGGCGAGCGCCGCCGTCGTCGGTGACCTCGTCTTCTTCAGCGGGATCGGCATCCTCCTGCTGCTCAGCGTCGTCCGGGAGTCGGCCGCGGTCGTCGACGCGGCGCTGCTCGCCGCGCTGCTCGGGATCCTGGCGACCGTGGCGCTGGCCCGCATCATCACGAGGGGGCGCCGATGATCTCGCTCGCCGCCCCCGCGGCCGGCCCCGTGACGCCCGGCGCGGTCGAGCCGATGCTCACCGGCGGCCCCGCGACCGTGGCCACGGTCGTCGCGGCGGTCCTCGTGCTCGGCGGGGCGCTCTGGGTGCTCGTCAGCGCCGTCGCGATGCACCGTGTGACCGACGCCCTGAGCCGGGTCAACGCCCTGGGCCCCGCGACCGGGGTCGGTCTGCCGTGGATCGTCGTCGGTGCCTGGCTGCACAGCCTGACCGTCCACCCCTTCGCCTGGCTCGACGTCGTCAAGGTCGGCGTGACCGTCGCCGCGCTGCTCGTCGTCTCGTCGGTGGCGAGCAACGCGCTGTCGCGCGCCGCGGTGCTCTCCGGCGCCGAGATCGACCCGCGGACCGCGCCGAACGACCTCCTCGACCCCTGAGATCGCCCCCGGCGGCCCTGGGGGAGCGGAGCGACGACCACCGTGTGAAGCGTCGGTGAACCCTTGCCCGCAGACCCCGCGGGTGGCGTGGGAACCCCTTCGGCCGGGCCCACCATGGTGACCATGAGGTACGGCGACACGACCGAGCCCCTGGCCATCGCGCACCGTGGAGGTGCCGCGCTGGCCCCGGAGAACACCCTCGCCGCCTTCGCGAGGTCGACCGCCCTCGGGCTGCGCTACCTCGAGTCCGACATCAAGATCACCGCCGACGGCCAGCTCATCTGCTTCCACGACGACACGCTCGAGCGGAGCACCGACGGGTGGGGCCGGGTCGGTGCCAAGACCCTCGCCGAGCTGCGCGGTGTCCGCGTCCACGGGCGCGAGCCGATCCCGACGCTCGAGGAGGCGCTCGAGGCCTTCCCCGATGCATGCTTCACGATCGACCTCAAGGACCGGGCGGCGATCGCGCCGATGGCCCGGCTGCTGCAACGCCCGGCTTACGCGGAGCGGGTATGCGTCGCCGGGGCGTGGGACGGGTGGCTGCAGCTGCTCCAGTCGCAGGCGCCGCACGCGCGGGTGGCGCTCGGCTGGCGCTCGCTGACGACGCTCGTCTCGATGAGCAAGGCCGGGGCGCCGGTGCCGGCGTGGATGGTGCGCGGCGGCTTCGCGCACGTGCCGATGCACCTGGGGCGCATGCCGATCCACTCCGACAAGCTCGTGCGGCGGGCCCACCGGCTCGGGGTGCGCGTCGTGGTGTGGACCGTCGACGACCCGGCCGTCATGCGCCGCCTGCTCGACATGGGCGTCGACGGGATCATCACCGACCGCCCGGACGTCCTGCGCGAGGTGATGATTGCCCGCGGCACCCGCGGCACCTGGACCCCGATGGTGGCGCGCCCGGAACGCCCCGTGACCGCGGGGCTCTGACCTGCGCAGACTCCTCGTGGACCGGGCGGACGGCCCGGCCGACCCCGCCTGACGCACGACGAAGGGGCCCGACCGCCGAGCGGCCGGGCCCCTTCGTCGTGGGTCCTACTTCTGCAGGCCGGACTGGATGAGGTTCATCACCGAGGAGTCGGCGAGGGTCGTGACGTCGCCGACCTCACGGTTCTCGGCGACGTCCTTGAGCAGGCGGCGCATGATCTTGCCCGAGCGGGTCTTCGGCAGCTCGGGGACGATCATGATCGAGCGCGGCTTGGCGATCGGACCGATCTCCTTCGCGACATGGTTGCGCAGCTCCTGCACGAGGTCGCCACCCTCGCCGACCTCGTCGGCACGCTCCTGGGCCTCCTCGCGGAGGATGACGAAGGCGACGACAGCCTGGCCGGTGGTCTCGTCGGCGGCGCCGACGACCGCGGCCTCCGCGACCGCCTCGTGCGAGACGAGCGCGGACTCGATCTCGGCCGTGGAGAGCCTGTGGCCGGAGACGTTCATGACGTCGTCGACCCGGCCGAGCAGCCAGATGTTGCCCTTCTCGTCGTACTTCGCGCCGTCACCGGCGAAGTAGTACTTCGGCCCGAAGCGGCTCCAGTAGGTGTCCTTGTATCGCTGCTCGTCACCCCAGATGCCGCGCAGCATCGCCGGCCACGGCTTGGTGAGCACGAGGTAGCCGACCTTCTCGGCCTCGGTGAAGGGCTGCCCCTCGTCGTCGAGGATCTCCGCGCTGATGCCGGGGATCGGGCGCTGCGCCGAACCGGGCTCGAGCTCGGTGACGCCGGGCAGCGGGCTGATCATGATGCCGCCGGTCTCGGTCTGCCACCACGTGTCGACGATCGGGGCCGAGCCGCCACCGATGTGCTCGCGGTACCAGCGCCACGCCTCGGGGTTGATCGGCTCGCCGACCGACCCGAGGATGCGGATCGAGGACAGGTCGTACTTCGCGGGGATGTCGTCGCCCCACTTCATGAACGTCCGGATCGCCGTCGGCGCGGTGTAGAGGATCGAGACCTTGTACTTCTCGACGATCTCCCAGAAGCGGCCCTGGTGCGGCGTGTCCGGCGTCCCCTCGTAGAGCACCTGGGTCGCGCCGTTGGCCAGCGGCCCGTAGACGATGTAGCTGTGCCCGGTGACCCAGCCGATGTCGGCGGTGCACCAGTAGACGTCGCTCTCCGGGTGGAGGTCGTGGACGACGGAGTTCGTGTACGCCGCCTGGGTGATGTACCCGCCGCTCGTGTGGAAGATGCCCTTCGGCTTCCCCGTCGTGCCCGAGGTGTAGAGGATGAAGAGCGGGTGCTCGCTGTCGTGCGGCTGCGCCTCGTGGGTGTCGCTCTGACCGTCGACGACGTCGTGCCACCACTGGTCGCGGCCCTCGTGCCAGTCGACGTCACCCTTGGTGCGCTGGACGACGAGCACCGTCTCGACCGGGGACTCGTCGTCGCCGTGCGCGATCGCGGCGTCGACGGCGGCCTTGAGCGGTGCGGGCTTGCCGCGGCGGAACTGGCCGTCGGCGGTGATGACGACCTTGGCGTCCGCGTCGGCGATGCGGGTGTGCAGGGCCTCGGAGGAGAATCCGCCGAAGACCACCGAGTGCGGGGCGCCGAGGCGGGCGCACGCGAGCATCGCGAAGACGGCCTCGGGGATCATCGGGAGGTAGATCGCGACCCGGTCGCCCTTGGCGACGCCGAGCGAGGTGAGCGCGTTGGCCGCCTTGGCGACCTCCTTCTGGAGGTCCGCGTACGTGATGGTGCGGGTGTCTCCCCCTTCGCCCTCGAAGTGGATGGCGACCCGGTCGCCGTTGCCGGCCTCGACGTGCCGGTCGACGCAGTTGTAGGCGACGTTGAGCTCGCCGCCGACGAACCACTTGGCGAAGGGGGCGTTGCTCCAGTCGAGCGTCACGTCGAAGTCCTTGGCCCAGGTGATCCGCTCGCGGGCCTGCGCGGCCCAGAAGCCCTCGAAGTCGGCCTCGGCCTCTGCGAACAGCGACTCCTGGCCGTTGGCCTGGGCGGCGAGCTCGGGGCTCGGTGCGTAGCTCTCCGACACGTGTCCTCCTCGTTGAGTTGCCGCGCGCGGGTGCGCGGGCGTCACGGTGTGCTGCCCCCCACCCTGCCGTCACCCGCGTGGGCGGCACAACTGGCCCGGACGGCCGAACGACGAGTGGACCGCTGACGCGCCCAGCGGCTGCTCGTAGGCACGCTGACCAGGGTGAGCGGTCACCCCTTCGCCGGATGGTGGGCAGTCTGCACAGCAAAGGCGGTAACGGTCGCGCAGGTCGTCCAGGAGTGGCACGGTCCTGGGCACCCCAGGACGTCACGACGAGGTGGCGCCCGTGGCGCAGGAGGACGCGATGTTCGAGGACGGCCAGCTGTACTCCCCGGTGACCGAGCACGAGGACGGGACCGTCGAGGTCCACCTCGCCGACACCCACCCGGGCAAGGACGACCCGGCCTACCTGCACCGACGCGGCGAGATCGCCGGCGCGGCGCTGCGCTGGGACCGCGACGGCGGTGCCCCCGTGCCGACGATCGAGTACACCGAGGCGGAGCACGTGGTCTGGCGCACTGTGAGCGCCGAGCTCGCCCCCAAGCACGAGCGCTACGCCCACCCCGAGTACCTCGTGGCCAAGGAGCGGCTCGGCCTGCCGACCGATCGGGTACCGCAGCTCGCCGAGGTGACCGAGCTGCTCGTGCCGCTCACGGGCTGGACCTACGTCGCCGCTCCCGGTCTCGTGCCGCTGCGTGAGTTCTACGGCGACCTCGGCGACCGGGTCTTCAACAGCACCCAGTACCTGCGCCACGGGAGCGGGCCGCTCTACACGCCCGAGCCGGACATCATCCACGAGGTCATCGGGCACGCGAACCAGCTCGCGAGCCCGCGCTTCGCGGCGATCACGCAGGCTGCCGGTGCGGCCCTGACCCGGCTGGAGACCGACGAGGCGGCCAAGCTCGTCGCTGACGTCTTCTGGTTCTCCATGGAGTTCGGGGTCATGCACGACGGTGACGACCTCACGGCGTACGGCGCGGGCATCCTCTCGAGCTTCGGCGAGATGGACGAGTTCCGCGACATGGAGATCCGCGACCTCGACCTCGCCGACATGGGCACGCTCAACTACGACATCACCCAGTACCAGCCGGTCCTCTTCGCGGCCCGCTCGCTCGACCACCTCGAGGCCGCCGTCGGGGCGTTCTTCGAGACGGCGGACGACGAGGTGTGCGCGCGGCTGCGCCGCGAGGCGCAGAGTCGGGGCCTCGTCGAGGCGACGGTCTGACCCCTACGCTCAGACGCGGGTCGCGACGCCCGCGACGACGATCGCCAGCCCGGTCGCGAAGTTGTCCGGGGTGTCGTCGGTGACGACCCCCAACCGCCGCGCGTGGGCGTTCGACTGCTCGGCGTAGGCGTGCCCGTAGACGAAGTGGAGCAGGGTGCGGGCCGCGGTCGCGGCCTCCTCGGCCGGCAGCCCGGCCTCGGTGAGCAGCTCGCGCAGCTCGACGAAGGGGGCGTCCCCGCCCATCCCGAAGGCCCACATGCTCATGACGACGTCCGCGCCGTCGGGGTAGGCGGTGACCGCTGCGTGGAGGTCCTCGCAGCGGCGGCGCACCCGGTCTTGCCAGGCGTCGTCCTTCCGGGCGCGTCGGCGCGGGCCGCGGGCGAGGATCTCGTCGGCGACCGCGCCGAGGAGGGCCTGCTTGTTCTCGACGTGGTGGTAGAGGGCGCTCTGCTGCACGCCGAGCTCGGTCCCGAGCGCCCGCATCGTCAGGTCGGGCAGGCCCACGCGGCCGAGGATCTGCAGGGCGGTGTCGACGACGTCGGAGCGTCGGAGACGTCGCGTTGACGTGGTCACCCCCAGACCCTAGCCTGAACGCCGTTCACCCCACCTGAACAGCGTTCAGCAGAGCCCGAAGAGGACCCATGACCACGACCACCCAGGCGCCCGCCCGCTCGACGACCGTCGACCTCGCCCTCGTCGCCGCGCTCGCCGCCGTCATCGCGGTCTGCTCGATCCTCCCGGCGATCAACGTCTCGACCTTCGCGCCGATCACCCTCCAGACCTTCGGGGTGCTCCTCGCCGGCGCTCTCCTCGGCGCCCGAAGGGGTCTGCTCGCCGTCCTGCTCTGGGTCGCCGTCGGCGCGGCCGGCCTGCCGGTCTTCGCCAACGGCAAGTCCGGGTTGCCCGTCCTCGTCGGCCCGACCGGCGGCTACATCGTCGGCTTCGTCCTTGGCGCCGCCCTCCTCGGGCTCGTCGTCCAGCGGCTCGCCCGTCAGGGGCAGGCCACCAACCCGCTGGCGATCATCTTCGGCGGGATCGCGGCGCTGCTCGTCATCCACGCCGTCGGCATCGTCGGCCTCAACCTGCGCGCCGGGCTGGACCTGGTCGCCGCCGCGAAGGTCGACGCGGCCTTCTGGATCGGCGACATCCTCAAGCTCGTCGCGACCGGCCTCGTCGCCGCGGCCGTGCACCGCGCCTTCCCCTGGCTGCTGCGCCGCGGCGCCTGATGCCGGCGATCGAGCTCGACCGGGTCACCGTCCGGCGGGCCACCGCCGACGGCGAGATCCTCGCGCTCGACGAGACCAGCCTCGAGATCACCGAGCAGCGGGTCGCCCTCGTCGGCCCCAACGGTGCCGGCAAGTCGACGCTCGCCCGCCTCGTCAATGGGCTCGTCCCCGCGACGACCGGCACGGTGCGGGTCGACGGGCTCGACGTCGCCCGCGAGGGCCGCGAGGTGCGGCGCCGGGTGGCCTTCTCCTTCACCGACCCGAAGGCGCAGCTCGTCATGCCGACCGTGGGCGAGGACATCGCCCTCTCCCTGCGGCGGGCCGTGCGGGACAAGGAGGCGCGAAGGGAGGCGGCCCGGGCCGTGCTCCGACGCTTCGGTCTCGCGGAGCTCGAGGAGCGCAGCGTCCACGCCCTGTCGGGCGGGCAGGCCCAGCTCGTCGCGCTCGCCGGGGTGCTCGCCACGGACCCTGATGTCCTCATCGCCGACGAGCCGACGACCCTGCTCGACCTCGCCAACGCGCGCGCGATCGGTGACCTCCTCCTCGGCCTGGCCCAGCAGCTGCTCCTCGTGACCCACGACCTCGATCTCGCTGCCCGCTGCGACCGGGCCCTGCTTGTCGTCGGCGGACGGGTCGTCGCCGACGGGGCTGCCGCTGAGGTCGTCGACCACTACCGGGCGACGGCGTGAGCAGCGCGATCCTCGGCGCCTACCGGCCCGGCCGCACGGTGCTGCACCGGCTGCCGGCGGGCGCCAAGCTCGCCGGGCTGCTCGTCGCGAGCCTCGTCGTCACGCTCCTCGGGGGGTGGCGCTCCGCCGTCGCGGCGCTCCTCCTGGCCCTCGGCCTCGCCGCGCTCTCGCGCATGCCGTTGCGGGTCGTCGGCCGGTCGCTGCGCGGCCTCGTCGTGCTCGCGGTCCTCCTCGGTGCCTGGCTGACCTGGCAGACCGGCTGGCAGCGGGCCGTCGAGACCGTCGGCGACCTCGTGGCCCTCGTCGTCCTCGCGACCGTGGTCACGACGACGACGCCCGTCGACTCGATGCTCGACACGATCACTCGGGTCCTCTCACCCCTTCGTCCGCTCGGGGTGCGCCCGGAGCGGGTGGCCCTCGCCTTCTCCCTCGTCCTGCGGACCATCCCGGCGACGATCGGCCTCGCCGAAGAGACCCGCGACGCCGCCCGCGCCCGAGGGCTCGAGCGCGACCCGAGGGCACGGCTCACCCCCTTCGCCATCCGCGTCGTCGCCGACGCCCAGGCGACGGGGGAGGCGCTCCACGCCCGAGGCATCGGCGACGACTGACCACCGCACGACCACCCAGGAGGGACCATGACCACCACCTACGACGAGATCGTCGAGCGCATCCTCGCCGGCGGGCAGGCGAGCACCGACGAGGTGCTCACCGTCCTGCGCACCCCCGACGAGGAGGTGATGGACCTCGTCGCCGCCGTGTCGCGGGTGCGGCGGGCGCACTTCGGCATGACCGTCAAGGTCAACTACCTCGTCAACCTCAAGTCCGGCCTGTGTCCCGAGGATTGCGGCTACTGCTCGCAGGCCCTGGGCTCGACGAGCGAGATCCTGCGCTACACCTGGCTCGGGAAGGACGAGGCACTGGCCCAGGCCGAGGCCGGGCTGCGCGGCGGCGCCACCCGGGTGTGCATGGTCGCCAGCGGCCGCGGCCCGACCGACCGCGACATCGACCGCGTCGCCGACATGGTCGGGGCGATCAAGGACGAGAACCCCGACGTCGAGGTCTGCGCCTGCCTCGGCCTGCTCAAGGACGGGCAGGCCGAGCGGCTCCGCGCGGCGGGTGTCGACGCCTACAACCACAACATCAACACCGCCGAGTCGCACCACGACACGATCGTCTCGACGCACACCTACGAGGACCGCGTGCGCACGGTCGCGAAGGCGCAGGGCGCCGGGCTGTCGGCGTGCAGCGGCCTCATCGCCGGGCTCGGCGAGAGCGACGAGCAGCTGGTCGAGGCGTTGACGGCCTTGCGGGACATGGGGTCCGACTCGATCCCGGTGAACTTCCTCATGCCCTTCGACGGCACCCCGAAGCAGCAGACGTGGGAACTCACCCCGCTGCGCTGCCTCAAGATCCTCGCCGCCGCCAGGGTCGTCGCGCCCGCCACCGAGGTGCGGATCGCCGCCGGGCGCGAGATGCACCTGCGCAGCCTCCAGGCGGTCGCGCTGCACCTCGCGAGCTCGATCTTCCTCGGCGACTACCTCACCTCGGAGGGGCAGTCGGCGCAGGACGACCTCGACCTCCTCGCCGACAGCGGCTTCACGATCCTCGGGGCCGACGAGCTCCCCGCCGGGGAACGCACCGGCGACCCGGTCATCCGCCGGCGGGGAGCCGGCACCGCAGAGCCGGCCAACGCCTGAGCACGACGAGGGGGGAGAGCCGGCGGCTCTCCCCCCTTCGCCCGTACCCGAGGTGATCAGTGCTCGAGGGCCTCGGCCACACCGTGACCGGTGAGGCTGCGGACCTCCATCTCGGCGTACTTCGCGCGGTTGAACTCCTTGCTCGTCACCGTGCCGATGAAGCCGAGCAGGAAGCCCAGCGGGATCGAGACGAGGCCCGGGTTGTCGAGCGGGAACCAGTGGAAGTCGACGTTCTGCAGCATCGACGGGCTCTTGCCGGTCAGCGGGTCCACGGGCTTGCCGGAGACCACCGGGCTGAAGAAGATCAGACCGATCGCGGAGATGAGACCGCCGTAGATCGACCACAGCGCACCCCGGGTGTTGAAGCGCTTCCAGAAGAGGCTGTAGAGGATCGTCGGGAGGTTCGCCGAGGCAGCGACCGCGAAGGCCAGCGCCACGAGGAAGGCGATGTTCTGGTCCTTGGCGAGCATGCCGCCGAAGATCGCGATGACACCACCGCCGAGCGCGGCGTACTTGGCAACCTTGACCTCCTGCTCCGGCGTGGCCTGACCTCGCTTGAAGACCTGGTTGTAAAGGTCGTGGGCGAAGGTCGCGCTCGTCGTGATCGTCAGGCCGGCGACCACCGCGAGGATCGTCGCGAAGGCGATGCCGGAGACGATGCCGAGCAGTGGCGAGCCACCGAGCTCGTAGGCGAGCAGCGGTGCCGCGGCGTTGGCCTTGCCCGGTGCCGCCGCGATCCGCTCCGGGCCGACGAGGGCGCCGGCGCCGTAGCCGATGACGAGCGTCAGCAGGTAGAAGCCACCGATGAGCCAGATCGCCCACTCCACCGACTTGCGGGCCTGACGGCTCGTCGGGACGGTATAGAAGCGCTGGAGCACGTGCGGCAGACCCGCGGTACCGAGGACGAGGGCGAGCGAGAGCGAGATGAAGTCGATCTTCGTCGTCATGTTGACGCCGTACTTCAGGCCCGGCTCGAGCAGCTTCTCGCCGGCCTTGGGGTTGTTGTCGATCGCGGCCTGCATGAGCGAGGAGAGATTGAGGCCGTACTTGCCGAGGACCCAGAAGGTCATGACCGCGGTGGCCGCGATGAGCAGGATCGCCTTGATGATCTGCACCCAGGTGGTGCCCTTCATCCCGCCGATCATGACGTAGGCGATCATCACGACGCCGACGATGGCGATGACGATGTTCTGCGCCATGGCGCCGTCGACGCCGAGGAGCAGCGAGACGAGACCGCCGGCGCCGGCCATCTGCGCGAGCAGGTAGAAGAACGAGACCGCGAGGACCGAGGTCGCCGCCGCCATCCGGACCGGGCGCTGCCGCAGCCGGTAGGACAGGACGTCGGCCATCGTGAAGCGGCCGGTGTTGCGCATGAGCTCGGCGACGAGCAGGAGCGCGACGAGCCACGCCACGAGGAAGCCGATGGAGTAGAGGAAGCCGTCGTAGCCCTGGAGCGCGATGGCACCGGCGATACCGAGGAAGGACGCGGCCGAGAGGTAGTCGCCGGCGATGGCGATGCCGTTCTGACGGCCGGAGAAGGAGGACCCACCGGTGTACATCTGGCCGGCGGTCTTCTTGCCGCCGGCGACCTTGATGACGATGCCGAGGGTGACGAGGACGAAGACGGCGAAGATGCCGATGTTCAGCACGGGGCTGCCGACCTGGTCGGCGGCGACAGGGGTGAGGGCGGGGAGCAGGCTCATGGCAGTCACTTCCGGTCCTGGTCGTCGAGGCGCTCGGCCTCGAGGGCACGGTCGATGTCGCCGGGGGCCCAGTCGCCGGAGTCGCTGAAGTCGTGGTCGGAGCGGCTGTCCATCATGGCGCCGACGGCGTCGGCCTTCGGGTCGAAGGTCTTGTTGGCCCACCGCGCGTAGACGAACGTGATCGCAAAGGTCGTGACGAACTGCAGGAGGCCGAAGAGCAGGCCGATCGTGATGTTGCCGGCGATCTTCGTGCCCATGAACTCCGAGGCGAAGATCGAGAGCAAGACGTAGGCGAAGTACCACGCGAGGAAGAACGCGGTCACTGGGAAGACGAAGCGGCGGAAGCTGCGCCGTAGATCGGCGAACTCCGCAGACTCCTGTACGGCGATGTATCGCTCGCCGAGCTGAGCGTCGTTGCTCACTGGGTCTCACCTCCAGGTGATGGTGATGCCGCCCACCTCGTTGTGAGCGGCAGTGGTCACCTTGCTGCGCGTGGGCAGGGTGTGTCTCGCGGTCGGGGGCGTGGCGCGTCCGGTGGCGCCCTCGGGCTGCCGTACGGCACGAAGGGGTGCGACGAACGGTCGGTCTGCCCGGCTCAGCGGTCGGGCAGGGCCGCCTCGGGCGTGTGCAGGCGGGCCATCACGGAGGCGGTCCCCGTCGGGATGCGGCGGTGCGTCAGCAGCGAGACCGTCACCATGACGACGACCGAGATCGGTGCTGACCAGGCGGCCGGGGAGCCGAGGAGCGTGGCCAGCCAGCCGTCCCCGACGTCGGTGAGGATGTTGAGGGTCGCCGCCCCGATGGCGCCGACGCCACCGGCGAGGATGCCCGCCGCGGCGCCGACGGGTGTGAGCCGGCGCCACCAGACGCCGAGGATGACGAGCGGTGCGAAGGTCGACGCGGCGATGGCGAAGGCGTGCCCGACGGCCTGTGACAGGCCGACCGGGTCGACGAGCTGGCTCACGACGAGCGGGACGGCGACGCCCGCGAGCGCGGCGATCCGGAAGGTCTGGACCGGTTGTGAGTCGCCCCCCGTGCGCCGGTTGGCGATGCGCCGCAGGACGTCCTGGTCGATCGCACCGGCCACGGACAGGGCCAGCCCGGAGGCCGTCGAGAGGAAGGCGGCGAAGGCCCCGCCCGCGAGCATCGCGGTGAGGATCTCGCCGCTGACCTCGGGCAGCACCGCGTGCGGCAGGCCGAGGACGACCTCGTCGCTGCGCACCCCTTCGCCGAAGGGCAGGTAGGTCCGGCCGAGCAGCCCGTAGACGGGCGGGAAGACGTAGAAGAGCCCGAGGAGGGCCAGGACGGCCACGGTGGTGCGGCGGGCGGCGCGGCCGTCGGGGTTGGTGTAGAAGCGGACCACGATGTGCGGCAGGCCCATCGTGCCGAGGCAGAGCGCGAGCAGGGTGCTGTACGTCGTGTAGAGCTGGTGGTCCTCGCGGGCGGAGGTGAGGGGCTCCCACCACTGCTCGTCGGCGACGGGGGAGGGCGACCCGTCGCGCAGCCACGCGGTGAGCAGGACGAAGGCGGGGACCGCGATGCAGGCCAGCTTGATCCAGTACTGGACCGCCTGGACGAGGGTGATCGAGCGCATGCCGCCACCGACGACGCCGGCCGCGATGACGACCGCGACGACGACGCTGCCGACCCAGGTCGGCAGGCCGCTCACGTGCCGGAGGGCCAGGCCCGCGCCCTGCATCTGGGGGAGCAGGTAGAGCCACCCGATCCCGACGACGAGTGCGGCGCAGAGCAGCCGCACGGGCTGGGAGCGCAGCCGGATCTCGGCGAAGTCGGGAAGCGTGTAGGCGCCGGACCGGCGCAGGGGAGCCGCGACGAGCACGAGGAGGACGAGGTAGCCGATCGTGTACCCGACCGGCAGCCAGAGCATGTCGGCGCCCTGCGTGTACACCAGCCCGGCGACGCCGAGGAAGCTGGCCGCCGAGAGGTACTCGCCGCCGATCGCGCTCGCGTTGCGCCACGGGCTGACCGTCCGCCCGGCGACGTAGAAGTCGCTCGTCCCGCGGGCCAGCCGCATGCCCCAGGCCCCGAGGACGAGGGTGGCCAGGCAGACGACGGTGATGGCCGCGATGCTCGCGAGGCTGACGTCGGGACTGCTGGTCATCGATCACCGACGACGGCCGCGAACTGTGCCTCGATCCGCTCCGCGGCGCGGGTGTACTGCCGGGCGGAGAGGACGGCCGCCGGGTACACGAGCAGCCCGAGGACGACCCAGGGCAGGGGCAGCCCGAGGACGTCCACCCGACGGGTCGCCGGGACGAGCGCGAAGACGAGCGGCAGCGCCCCGAGGACGATCCCGAGCGTCGCGACGACGGTGAGCGAGAGCCGCAGCTGGGCGCGCATCAGGGAGCCGAGGTAGGCGGCGCCGAGGGGGCTCTGCGAGTCGATCTCGGTGCGGAGCGAAGGGCGGCGTGTGCGGCTGGTCGTCGTCCGCGTCCGGGTGACCCTGACCCGGGGCGGCGTCTGCATCACGTCTTGTCGCCGAGGCGCAGCAGGGTCGAGCGCAGGGCGCGGGTGTGCCGGCGGGAGACCTGGAGCATGACGTCGCCGTCGACGACCACGGTGCAGCGGCCCTGGTCCATCCGGACCTCGGTGATGTGCCGCGTCGAGACGATCGTGCTGCGGTGGATCCGCACGAAGCCCGCCTCCTGCCAGCGCTCCTCGAGCGTCGCGAGCGGGATGCGGACGAGGTGGGAGCCGCGCGCCGTGTGCAGTCGCGCGTAGTCGCCGTGCGCCTGGACGTAGCGGATGTCGTGGCGGGAGACGAAACGGGTCACGCCGCCGAGCTCGACCGGGATGGTCTCGTCCTCCTCGGGCGTGGCCCGCTCACCCCGCTCGAGGTCGACGAGGCAGCGCCGCACCGCCTCGCCGATGCGCTCCTGGCGTACCGGCTTCATGACGTAGTCCACGGCGTCGAGGTCAAAGGCGTCGACGGCGTGGTTGTCATGGGCCGTGACGAAGACGACGGCGGGCGGCTCGCTGAAGCGCTTGATGACCCGGGCGAGCTGCATGCCGTCGAGGCCGGGCATGGAGATGTCGGAGAAGACGACGTCGATCCGCTCGTGCTCCAGCGCGGCCAGCGCGGCCGTGCCGCTCGGAGCAGCGAGCACTCGCGACACCCGCGGGTCCTGGTCCAGGACCCAGGCGAGCTCGTTGCGCGCCGGCGCCTCGTCGTCGACGACCAGGACGACGAGGCCGTCCGTCGGTGCGTCGCTGCCTTCGACCATGGGGTCCACCCTAGGGGGCCGCGTGGACGGCGGGCGAGTACTTCGGGACACGGAAGGATGCACGCATGCCCGCGCCGGGTGCCGTCTCGACGACGAGGCCGTACTCCTCCCCGTACACCTGGCGGAGCCGGGCATCGACGTTGCCCAGCCCGACAGAGTCCGCACGGCTCTGCCCGTCGAGGATCTTGCGGATGGTGGCGGGGTCCGCCCCGACCCCGTCGTCCTCGACGCTCACCTCCGCCTCGGTGCCCACGTCTGCCACCGTGAGGGTGACCCGGCCCGGTCCGTCCTTGGGGGCGAGGCCGTGGCGGACGGCGTTCTCCACGAGAGGCTGGATCGCGAGGTAGGGGAGCTGCACGACGAGCACCTCGGGCGCGATCTTGAGGGTGATGCTCAGCCGCTCGCCGAAACGGGCCTGCTCGAGCACGAGGTAGCGCTCGACGTTGCGCAGCTCCTCGCGCAGGGTCGTGAAGGCACCGCCTCGCCGCAGGGCGTAGCGGGTGAAGTCGGCGAACTCGAGCAGCAGCTCGCGGGCGCGCGCGGGGTCGGTCCGGACGAAGGAGGCGATCGCCGCGAGCGAGTTGTAGATGAAGTGGGGGCTGATCTGGGCGCGCAGGGCACGCAGCTCCGCCTCCATCGCCCGCGTCCGCTCGAAGGAGAGCTCGGCCAGCTCGACCTGGGTCCCGACCCACCCGGCGAGCTCCTCGACGGCCCGGGTCATGCCGGCCGAGGTCCCGGGGCCGTAGGCGGCCAGCGCGCCGACCACGCCGCTCTCGAGCTGGATCGGGGCGATGACGGCCGCCCGGATCGGGCACTCCGTGGACGTGCAGGTCACCTCCTCCGGGCCGAGCACGACGGTCCGTCCCGAGGCCAGCGCCGGGCCGGCCTGGTCGACGACCGACGGGAGGTGGTGCCCCCCTTCGCCCTCCCAGGTGATGACCGACCCGTGGTCGCAGATCGCCAGGGCCGGCGTCGCGACGAGCGCCCGGAGGTACGGGGCCGCCCTCGCGCAGCCGTCGTCGGTCAGGCCGTCGGCGAGATGACGGGCGGCGAGCGCGGCGGTGTGCAGCGTCTCGTAGGTCGCCTGGTCGCCGACCGAGATGAATCCCTGCGGGCGGCTGCGCCACCGGTACAGGAGGACAAGGAGGGCGACGACCGCGACGACGGCGAGCACCGCGAGCGCGGTGGGCAGATGCGGCGCGGTCATGGCCCGCAGCCTAGGCCGGGACGGGCCGTAGGGTGAGCGTCGTGTCCGCGATCGTCACCTCCCTGCACCAGCTGGCCGTCCTCGACGACGTCGCCGCCGCGAGCGAGCGGGCACGCGAGGCGTGCACGGCACTGCGCTGGCACGAGGGCCTGCGGCGCCGGACCCCCGAGGCGGCCGCCGAGTCGCGGGTGCGCGGTGCCTGGGCGAGCGCGGAGCTCGACGGCGCCCGCTCGACGGCCACGATCGTCCGGGACCTCATGCGGGGTGCCCGCGAGCGCGCGACAGAGCCCGACCCGACCGAGCGCATCATCCACGGTGCGATGGCGGCCACCGCCGAGACGGAGCACCTGCGCTCGATGATCGGCTCGGCCCCCGGTCAGGTGCTCGCCCGGCTCCACACCGTCGCCGCGGCCGAGCTGGTCACCGATCGTGACGAGCTGGGACGGCCGCGCCGCGACGGGGAGACCTGTCGCGAGCTGAGCGATCTCGGCCCCGCCCCGGAGGGCGCCGAGCTCCAGCAGCGGCTCGCCGGGATCATCGAGATCATCGCCGCCGCCGACCAGGCGCCGGCGCTCGTCGTCGCGGCGGTCGTCCACGCCGAGATCGCCGCGGTGCGCCCCTTCACCGTGGGCAACGGGCTCGTCGCCCGTGCCGTCGAGCGGCTCCTCGTCCAGTCGACCGGCCTCGACCCGACGGGCGTGGCCGTGCCGGAGGTCGGGCACGGGGCCGAGGGTGGCCCGGCCTACCTCGGGTCGCTGACGGGGTACACGCAGGGCGGTACCGACGGCGTGCGCCTCTGGCTGCGGCACTGCGGGGACGCGGTCGTCGCGGCGGCCGAGGAGGGGCAGCGGGTCGCGGACTCGGTGCGGGCGGGTCGCTTCGTCTGACGTGGTGGGGCCGGGCCCTGGCCCCCGGTGAGTCTTGACCGAATCCTTACTCGACGGCGCCGCCGTCAGGTGGTTGACAACAGCGGGTCAGATGTAGAGTGGTGGGTGTCGCTCCCCGAGAGGGTCGCAGCGACGGCGCGCCAGATTCCCTCCCCCCGGGGCTGGCCGCTGGTGGCCCCGGTCTGCTCCCCCCCAAGACCGGGGCCACCGTCATGCCCGGGGACGGTTCGTCCACAGGCCCCAGGCCGGGCCTCCCGTCGTCCCCAGGCGCTCGCGGGCCCGTCCACCGGCCGCTCCGCCCGCGCCACCGTGGGCACATGCACCCCCTCGTCCTTGTCGTCTCCGCCTCCGGCGGCCTGGGTGCCTCGACGCTCGCGGCGGTCGTGGCCCGCCAGGCCGGCGGGATCCTCGTCGACGGTGACCTGGAGGGCCCTGGCGCCGACGCCACGCTCGTCCTCGAGGAGGAGCCGGGTCTGCGGTGGCCCGACCTCGAGGGTCTCGAGGGGCCCGTCGACCCGCGGCGCCTCGTGGCGCGGCTGCCCGGTCAGTCGCCTCCTGTCCTCGCCGCTGCCGGTGCGTGCCGTCTCCGCGAGGGAGCCGTGCGCTCCGCGGTGACCGCCCTGCGTGAGGTCGGCCCGGTCGTCGTGGACCTCCCGGCGGTCGCGATGCGGGGCTACCCCTGGCTTCAGGAGTGCGACCTCACGGTCCTGCTCGCCGGCCTGCGGCCGCGGCAGGTCCGAGACGCGGAGGTGACCATGCGGGGCCTGAGGGACGTCGCTGCGGACGTCGGTGCGGTGACCCGAGGTGCCCGACGCGCGGAGGGTGTCGGCCGGGAGGTCGCCGATCACCTCGGGGCGCGGTGGCTCGCTCACCTCGCCGACGACCCCTCGGTCCCCCGGGACGAGGGGTGCGGACGGGCGCCGCGGTCCCGTGGGCGGGTGGGCCTGGTCGCCCGGGAGATCGTGGCCCTGGTGCCACCCGTCGCGACGGGCGAAGGGGGTGAGCAGCGGTGGTTGCGGGCAGCCGGGTGACGTCCGTGACCGGTCGCGACGCCGAGGCACTCATCCGGGCGGGAGGAGCCCCCACGCCGGCCTCCATCGACGAGGTCGCGAGGTCCGAGGCCGCGGTCCTCGGCGAGGCGGGCGTGCGACGACGTGAGGCCCAGCTGAGGTCGTCCCTCGTCGGGCTGGGCCCCCTCGAGCGCGTCGTCGCGGAGGCCGGTGTCACGGACGTGCTGGTCAACGGTGACGGCGCGGTGTGGGTGGACCGGGGCGAAGGGGTCGAGACCGCGGGGCTGGTCGTCGGTGACGCAGCAGAGGTGCGACGGCTGGCCACCCGGCTGGCCGGGCTGGCCGGGCGTCGCCTCGACGACGCGTCGCCGTGGGTCGACGGCCTGCTGCCGGACGGGACCCGGCTGCACGCGATGCTGCCGCCGCTCGTCGACGGGGGAGCCCACGTCTCGCTGCGCATCCCGCGTCACCGGCACCGTGGTCTCGACGACCTCACCGAGCTCGGGATGCTCACCTCGGAGCAGGCCGGCGAGCTGCGCGCGGCGGTCGCGGGGCGTCGCTCGATCATCGTCAGCGGCGGTACCGGCTCGGGCAAGACGACGCTGCTCGCGGCCCTGCTCGCCTGCGTGCCCGGCTCCGAGCGCATCCTGCTCGTCGAGGACGTCGCCGAGATGTCGGTGGCGCACCCGCACACCGTGCGTCTCCAGGCCCGCAGCGCCAACACCGAGGGCGCGGGTCGCGTCACGCTCGAGGAGCTCATCCGGCAGGCGCTGCGCATGCGGCCGGACCGGCTCGTCGTCGGTGAGGTCCGCGGCGCTGAGGTGAGGGAGCTCCTCATGGCCCTCAACACCGGGCACGAGGGCGGGTGCGGCACGGTCCATGCCAACGGCGCCGCCGACGTCCCCGCCCGCCTCGAGGCGCTCGGGGGTCTCGCCGGTGCGGCACCCGAGGTGGTGCGGGCGCAGGCGGTCCTCGGGATCGACCTCGTCGTCCACCTGCGTCGGGGACCCTGGGGTCGGCGCGTCGAGGAGATCGTCCCTTTCGCGGACCTGGTGAGCTCGTGAGCCTGCTCCTGCCGCTCGTCGCGGTCCTCGCGGCCCTGGTCTGGCCGAGCCGTCGACCGCAGGTCGGCCCGCGGCCCGGCCTGCGCACCGTGCCGGATGGGCGGGGGCGTCGAGGCGCCATGACCCTGGCGGATGCGGCCGCGCTCGCCGAGCTGCTCGCGATGGCGCTGCGCAGCGGAGGCTCGCGAGCCCGGGCGGTCGAGGTGGTGAGCCCGGACGCACCCTGCTCGCTGCGACCCTTGCTGGACGAGCTCGCGTCGGTCCTCGCGGGTGGCGGGAGCGGGTCGGCGGCCTGGCGGCGCTGGGCCGACGAGCACCCGGCGCTCGAGCCCTGCGCCGCTGCCTGGCGGCTCAGCGACGAGTGCGGCGTCCCTCTCGCCCCGGCGCTCGAGCAGGCAGCGACCTCCGCCCGCTCTCGTCTGGCCGCGGCGCAACGGATCGAGGCCGCGAGCGCGGGCGCCCGGGCGACGATGACGCTGCTCACGCTCCTGCCCGCTCTCGGGCTGGGTGCCGGGTGGGCGCTCGGGGTGTCGCCGGTGCGCGTCGTCCACGAGTCGCCGGTCGCAGCTGCGAGCCTGCTCGCAGGTGCTGTGCTCACGGTGACCGGCTGGGCGGTCGGGCGCATGATCCTCCGGCGGGCGATGCGCCCGGGGCTGGCGTGATGCTGGCCGTCGCCCTGCTCGTGACGAGCGCGGTGCTCCTGTGGCCACCGTGGGGAGCGCCGCCGCAGCAGGTGGGCTCCTCGGCTGCCGCGGGTGACCGGTGCGGTGGGAGGGGGGAGAGCGAGGAGCGCCCGCGGCTCACCGACGTCGCCGATGCCACCGATCTCATCTCCCTCGCGCTGACGGCCGGCGGGAGCATCCCGGACGCCCTCGACTCCGTCGCCCGGGTCGCCCCGTCGGCGGTTGCCCGCGACCTGCGCCGGGTCGGCGCGGCGCTGCGGTGGGGCCGGGACATGCGCGAGGCGTGGAGCTTCGCGAGCCCAGGGTGGGCGCCTGCGGCGACGGCCCTCGTCGTCTCGACGAGCTGCGGAGCCCCGGCGAGCGAGGTGCTCCGGTCCGCGGCAGCGCGCATCCGGGAGAGCGAGGAGCGCCGCCTCGAGGCAGCAGCCGGGCGTGCGGCCGTGCTGCTCGTGCTGCCGCTCGGTCTCTTCTTCCTCCCCGCCTTCGTCGCGACCTCGATCGTGCCCATGCTGCTCGTCCTCCTCGGTGAGAGCCTGCGCTGACCCCACGTCCCGGGCGTCTGTCCCCAGGGCGTGGAGGCGGGCCCACGTCACCCACAGGCTGCGATCCCCGGTCGATCATCGAGCCCGGTCAGAGCAGCGTGGGGCCAGCGGGAGCGAGAGGCGCTCCCGGTCGAAGGGAGTGGATTGCCATGCGAGAGAACATCATCCGACGGTGGCGCAGGACCAGGGCCGCCTGCGAGGCCGGCATGACGACGGCGGAGTACGCGGTCGGGACGCTGGCGGCGGTGACCTTCGCCCTCGTCCTGCTCGCCGTCGTGAAGTCAGGTGCGGTGAGGTCGGGGCTGGCCGGTGTCATCACCGAGGCGCTCGGCCTGCGCTGAGCGGCGGGGCGACGCCGGGATGGTGACCGCCGAGACGGCGGTCGCCCTCCCGGCGGTCGTGCTCGTCCTCGCACTGTCGCTCTCTGCCCTGACGCTCGGCGTCGACGCGGTGCGCTGCCAGGACGCGGCCCGGGTCGCCGTGCGCGAGCTCGCTCGCGGCGAAGGGGTGGACCGGGCCGAGAGCGATGCGGCCCGGGCGCTGCCGTGGGGGTCGGAGGTCACCAGCTCACGGTCCGGGGACGACGTCACGGTCATGGTGCGCACCCCGGCTCCACGCATGCTCCGCGCCATCGGGGTCGTGCGGGGCGCAGAGTGCTCCTCGACGGCCCGGGCCGAGACGGTGACGGGGTGAGGGCTCCAGCGGCCCGTTCCCGTCACCGACGGCCTCGAGGGGACGAGGGCTCCGGTGCGGTGCTCGTGCTCGCCGCGACCGGTGCCGTCCTCAGCGTGCTCGTCGCGGCGCTCGCCGTCGCCGGGGCGCTGCGGGCCGCTCACTCCGCCCGGGATGCCGCCGACCTGGCCGCACTTGGCGCAGCGCAGGAGAGCGTGCTCGGTGCGTCGCCGGCGCGTGCGTGCGAGGTCGCAGCAGTCATCGCCACCCGCAACGGCGCCAGGCTCACCGCGTGCACGGTCACCGGTGCCTCGGTGGTCACCGTCGCGACGGAGGCCGCGGTCCCGTTGCGCCTCTCGGGCCGCTCGCCGTCCGTGCTGGGTGGTCGTGCCCGGGCCGGGCCCGTGCTCGACCCGTAGCTCAGGCGCGCGGTCCGCGGTCGTGGTCGCGGCGGTCCCCGACGTGACGGTCCCGGTCGGCGGCGGGCGCTCGCCCGGCTTCCTCCTCGGCGACCTCGGCGCGCTCGCGGGCCGTCTCGGTGGCCATCCGCTGCTCCTTGAGCTTGGCCTTGTGGTCGCGCTCGGCGGCCTCGCGCTCACGCAGCGCCGCGGCCTGGCGCTGCTGCGCGAGACGGGCCTCCTCCTTGCGCTCCCGGCGCAGGCGCGCCTTGCGCGTGAGGGCGCTGCGGATGAGCACGAGACCGAGCCAGGCGAGGAACATCGCGCCCATGCCGGCGAGGACGAGCGCGAGCGGGTTGAGCGTCACCTGGACCGTGTCGTAGAGCGAGATCTCGACGTCCTGGGCGGCGACGTCGGGGCTGCCGGCACCCATGACGAGGAGCGTGCCGAGCGCGAGAGCGACGAGCAGGATGAGCAGACCGAGGACGACCATCGCGAAGGATCCCTCCGAGGGTGGGTGGCGTGAGCGTCGGCGGCCGGGCCGTCGACGGGGCGGAGCGCGACCAGGCTAACCCCGCTCGGCGAGGATCGCCCGGAGGAGCCGACCCGCGCCGTCCTTGTCGAGCGGTTCGTTGCTGTTGCCGCACTTCGGCGACTGCACGCACCGGGGGCAGCCCTGGCGGCAACCGCACCCGTCGACGATCTCCAGCGTCGCCTGCCACCACCGCTCGACCGTGTCGTGGGCCCGCGCAGAGAAGCCGGCGCCGCCCGGGTACCCGTCGTAGACGAGGATCGTCGGCAGCCCGGTGTCGGGGTGCAGGTCGGTCGAGACGCCGCCGATGTCCCACCGGTCGCACGTCGCCAGCAGCGGCAGCGCGCCGATCGCCGCGTGCTCTGCCGCGTGGGCCGCGCCCGGGACGGCGTCCTCAGCGATCCCGGCGCCCTCGAGCAGGTCGGGCGTCATCGTCCACCACACCCCCCGCGTCGTCAGCACCTGCTCGGGCAGGTCGAGGGCGTGCGTGCCGATGATCTCCCCGCCCGGCAGCCTGCGGACGAAGGAGGTCACCCGGCGTCGCACCCGCACCGCGCCCCACGACAGCCGCAACCGCCCGGATGCCGTGCCCGACTCCTCACCGAGGATGTCGAAGGAGGACACCGACTGCGCCGTCGTCGTCCACCCCGGGTCGCCGCGCACGACCGTCGCCGTCGCGGCGTCGAGATCGAGGTCGGTGACGACGTAGGTCTCGCCCTGGTGGACGTGGACCGCCCCGGTGTGCGCCTGGGAGTGCGCCGCCGCGGCGTCGACGGTCCCGACGACCCGACCGGTCCTCCCTTCGACGAAGCTGACGACGGTCCCGACCCCTCGCAGCGACACGTGGTCGCCCGGACGGTCCTCCCGGGCCCAGTACCAGCCGGACGGGCGGCGACGAAGGATCGAGCGGGCCGTGAGGGTGTCGAGCACGCTGCGCAGCCCGGGACCGAACCACGCCTCGTCGTCGAGGGTGACGGGCACCTCCGCGGCGGCCGCCGCGACGTGCGGGGCGAGGACGTGGACGTTGCCGGGGTCCATGACGATCGCCTCGACCGGGTCCCCGAAGAGATAGTCGGGGTGGTCGAGCAGCCAGCCGTCGAGCGGGTCGTCCGCCGCGACCGACACGACGAGCGCCTCGCGGGCGGACTGCCCGTCCACCGCCTTCTCCCGGCCCGCGCGGCCGGCCTGCTGCCACCAGGACGCGCGTCGCCCGGGCCAGCCCGCGATGACGACGGCGTCGAGACCGTTGATGTCGACACCGAGCTCGAGGGCGTTCGTCGCGGCCACGGCCATGAGGTCGCGCGAGCGCAGCCGGCGCTCGAGCTCTCGCCGCTCCTCGGGCAGGTAGCCGCCCCGGTAGGCCGCGACCGACTCGACGAGGTCGGGCCGGTCGAGCTCGAGCCCCTCACCGACCTGCGAGGCGACCCCCTCGACACCGGCACGTGACCGGACGAAGGCCAACGTCTGCGCGTCGTCACGGACAAGAGCGCCGACGACGTCTGCGGTCTCCGCCGTGAGCGAGCGACGCGACCCGTCTGCCCCCTCCGGCGGCTCCCACAGGACGCATGTCGTGGCCGCGCGGGGCGACCCGTCGTCGGTGACGGCGACCACGGGGCGTCCTACGAGCGCCGACGCATGTCCCTCGGGGTCCGCGACGGTGGCCGAGGCGAGGACGACCGTCGGGGTCGCGCCGTATCGCTGCGCCACCCGGAGGAGCCGGCGCAGCACGAGCGCGACGTGCGCGCCGAAGACGCCCCGGTAGGCGTGGCACTCGTCGACGACGACGTAGGACAGCGAGCGCAGGAAGGGCGCCCACTGCCGGTGCCCCGGCAGCAACGAGTGGTGGAGCAGGTCGGGGTTGGTCAGGACGATCTGGGCGTGCTCCCGGATCCAGCGCCGCTCGTCCGTCGGGGTGTCGCCGTCGTAGGTCGCGGCCCGCACGCCCGGGACGGCCAGCGCATCGATCCGCGCGCGCTGGTCGGCGGCCAGGGCCTTGGTGGGGGAGAGGTAGAGCGTCGTCCCGCCACGCACCGTCGTCCGGCCCGACGGGGGACCGTCGAGCGCCGCGGTGAGGGCGGGCAGGAGGTAGCCGAGGGACTTGCCCGAGGCGGTGCCGGTCGCCACGACGACGTCCTGGCCCTCGTGCGCGAGCCCGGCCGTGCGCGCCTGGTGCGACCACAGGGTCTCGAGGCCGCTGCCGGTCACAGCGGCGCGCACGGCCGGCGAGAGCCACCCGGGGAGGTCGGCGACCACCGCCGGCCGGGAGCTGATCTGCTCGACGTGACGCACCCGGCCAGGCAGCCGACGCACGAGCCGGTAGAGCCGCGCGGACCCCCCGTTTTCCTGCGTCGAGGGGATGCCGGGGCTCACGGTGGTCTACGGTAAGCGCGGAGCAGCACGGATCGATATGACGTCCCTGCCTGTGAGAACGTCGAGATCACGGCGCCCTTGCGGGGGCGCCCCTGTCATGAAGGAGCGAACCGGTGGGCCTCACGATCAGCACCAGCAACAAGAACGGTGCCGTCGTCGTGCACTGCGCCGGCGAGATCGACGTCGCCACGGCGGCCCAGCTGCGCGACGTCGTGCAGCAGGTCTTCGCCGACGGGTCCCGGGCGGTCGCGCTCGACATGAGCGAGGTCTCCTTCATGGACTCCACCGGCCTCGGTGTCGTCGTCGGCCGGCTCAAGACGCTGCGTCGCGCCGGGGGCAACCTCACCATCGCCGTCACCGCTGACCGGGTGCGGCGGGTCTTCGAGATCACCGGTCTCGACAAGGTCTTCGTCCTCCACGAGACGGCGGATGCCGCGGCTTCTGCCGCTGCCCAGACGGGAGCCTGACCCAGGAGTAGGGTGACGCCCACCGCCCACGCACCGCGTGGGCGGGCGCAGGACCGGACCATCGAGGAGGATGGGCATGGCGGGCTATCTCCCTACTGCCACGGAGGCGCTCGAGCTGTCGAGCAGCAACGTGTACCTCACCGCGGGCGTCGCGCTCATCGGTGTCGTCTGTCTCGTCATGGGGCTGGTCTTCCGCTCCCAGGTGATCGCCGCAGACCCTGGTACCGAGCGGATGCGCGAGATCGGGGCGGCGATCGAGGAGGGCGCGCACGCCTACCTGCGGCGCCAGTTCAAGACGCTCGGGATCTTCGTCGTCCTCGTCTTCGCACTCCTTCTCGTCCTGCCTGCGGACACCACCGGGATCCGATGGGGCCGCTCGGGCTTCTTCGTCCTCGGTGCGCTCTTCTCCGCGGCCATCGGCTACCTCGGCATGTCGCTCGCGGTCAAGGCCAACGTCCGGGTCGCCGAGGCGGCCCGCACCTCCGGACGTGACGCCGGCATGCGGATCGCCTTCCGCACCGGCGGGGTGGTCGGCATGTTCACCGTCGGCCTGGGCCTCCTCGGCGCGGCGATCGTCGTCCTCGCCTACCAGGGCAACGCGCCGAAGGTCCTCGAGGGCTTCGGCTTCGGCGCCGCGCTCCTCGCGATGTTCATGCGGGTCGGCGGCGGCATCTTCACCAAGGCCGCCGACGTCGGCGCCGACCTCGTCGGCAAGGTCGAGGCAGGCATCCCCGAGGACGACCCGCGCAACGCCGCGACGATCGCCGACAACGTCGGCGACAACGTCGGCGACTGCGCCGGCATGGCGGCCGACCTCTTCGAGTCCTACGCGGTGATGCTCGTCGCCGCGCTCATCCTCGGCACGGCGGCCTTCGGCGAGTACGGCCTCGTCTTCCCGCTCCTCATCCCTGCCATCGGCGCGCTGACCGCCCTCCTCGGGGTCTACATCACCAAGGCGGCGCCCGGGGGCGACGCGCTCGTCGCCATCAACCGCAGCTTCTACATCACCGCCGGCATCTCCGCTGTTCTCACCGCGGTCGTGGCCTACGCCTACCTGCCCGGCAGCTTCTCCGAGCTCGGCAGCACCAACGAGCAGGTCGGCACGCTCGACGGCGACCCGCGGCTCTCCGCGCTCCTGGCCGTCCTCATCGGTGTCGTGCTCGCCGCGATCATCCTCTGGATGACCGGCTACTTCACCGGGACCGACAAGCGGCCCACCAAGGACGTCGCCCGCACGACGCTCACCGGAGCCGCGACCGTCGTGCTCTCCGGCATCGGCGTCGGTCTCGAGTCGGCGGTCTACAAGGTGACCACCCTGGCGATCGCCATCTACCTCGCCTACATCCTCGGCGGCGGGTCGATGACGCTCTCGCTCTTCTTCATCGCGCTCGCCGGCTGCGGCATCCTCACCACCGTCGGTGTCATCGTCGCCATGGACACCTTCGGCCCGGTCTCCGACAACGCCCAGGGCATCGCCGAGATGTCCGGCGACGTCGACGCGGAGGGCGCCCAGGTCCTCACCGAGCTCGACGCGGTCGGCAACACGACCAAGGCGATCACCAAGGGCATCGCCATCGCGACGGCGGTGCTCGCGGCTACTGCCCTCTTCGGCTCGTACACCGACGCGTGGTCCTCGGAGCTGCGCAAGACCGCCGAGAGTCTCGGCGCCAAGGTGACCAACGGCGAGATCGACCCGTCGGCCGCCCCGGGGATCCAGCAGACCTTCGACGACTTCGCGGTCTCGGCGGGCTCCGAGATCGTCAGCCCGCACACCCTCGTCGGCCTCCTTCTCGGAGCTGCGGTCGTCTTCCTCTTCTCCGGCCTGGCGATCAACGCCGTGACCCGCGCCGCCGGTGCCATCGTCTTCGAGGTGCGCCGCCAGTTCCGCGAGCACCCAGGGATCATGGCGGGCACCGAGAAGCCCGAGTACGGGCGCGTCGTCGACATCTGCACCAAGGACTCCCTGCGCGAGCTGGCCACCCCCGGCCTGCTCGCCGCGTTGACCCCGGTCATCGTCGGCTTCGGTCTCGGTATCGGGGCCCTCGCCGGCTTCCTCGCCGGTGCCATCGCCTGCGGCGCACTCATGGCGGTCTTCCTGTCGAACTCCGGCGGCTCCTGGGACAACGCGAAGAAGATCGTCGAGGACGGGCACCACGGCGGCAAGGGGTCCGAGGCGCACGCGGCGGCCGTCATCGGTGACACCGTCGGCGACCCCTTCAAGGACACCGCCGGTCCGGCGATCAACCCGCTCATCAAGGTGATGAACCTCGTCTCGGTGCTCATCGCTCCTGCGATCGTCGCCCTCATGGTGCGCGAGGAGCCGATGACGGCGCTCCGGCTGGCCATCGCCGGTGTCGCTCTCGTGATCGTCGTCGGCGCGGTCTACGTCAGCAAGCGTCGCGACATCGCGATCGGGGACGATGAGTCGCTCACGGGCGACGAGCGCCCGCTGCGCCACGTCCCGACGAGCTACGACCCGGCCAACCCGTAGGACGAAGGGGGTTCCGCCTCGCCCGCCGTAGGCTGACCGGTCGTGACCGATCTCAGCCCGACGCCGGAGGCGGACCCCCGGCTCCTCCACCTGCTGCGTACCGACCTCGAGGGCGCCGGCGTGACGGTCGACGCCGTCGAGGAGCTCCTCCGCCCGGTCGCGGCAGCGGCCATCCACCGCGAGGACCCCGTGCCGGCGCGCCGCCGGCTCGCCGAGGTCGACGGGCCGCTCGCGACCTTCGTCCGCCTCTTCACCCTGGGGATGCCGGTCGACCCCGCCGAGGTCGACGAGCTGCTGCCGACCCTGGGTGCCACCGGCCTCCTCGAGCTCGGCCTCGCCCGTGAGAGGTCCGCCGGTCTGTGCTCGACGGCCGAGGTGCGTCCCTACGGCGACGAGGAACGCGAGTGGTTCGTCGTCTCCGACCACAGCGAGCTGGTCCTCGGCGGAGCGCTGCCGACCGACCACGTCCTCGGCATCGGTGGCGCCTCGACGACCCTGGCGCGCTGGACGCCCCGGCCGCAGGTGCGCCGCGCCCTTGACCTCGGCACGGGCTGCGGGGTCCAGGCGCTCCACCTCTCGACGCACGCCGACGCGATCGTCGCCACAGACACCTCGCCCCGCGCCCTCGGCTACGCGAGCGTCAACGCCGAGCTCGCGAGCCTCGCCCTCGACCTGCGTGCCGGCTCGCTCCTCGACCCCGTGGCCGGCGAGCGCTTCGACCTCGTCGTGAGCAATCCCCCCTTCGTCATCACCCCGCGGACCGACGACGTGCCGCGCTACGAGTACCGGGACGGCGGGGCGACGGGGCACGCGATCGTCGCGGGGCTCGTCCGTGACCTCGGCGGCGTCCTCGAGCCCGGCGGCATCGCCCAGATGCTCGGCAACTGGGAGGTGCGTGCGGGGGAGAGCTGGACCGGGGTCGTCGGCGCCTGGCTCGACGCGGCCGAGCGGGCCGGCCACCCGGTGGACGCCTGGGTGATCCAGCGCGATGTGCAGGACCCCGCCGAGTACGCCGCGACGTGGTCGCGCGACGGCGGCCACCGCCCGGGCACTTCGGAGCACGAGGCGATGGTCACCGCGTGGCTCGACGACTTCGCGAGCCGGGGGGTCGAGCGGATCGGCTTCGGCGTGATCACGCTGCAGCGACCTGCCGAGGAGCGAGCGACCTTCCGGGACCTCGTCGAGCACACGGGCCCGGTCGCATCACCGATGGGTCCGACCATCCTCGACGGCCTGCGCGCGCGCACCTGGCTGGCCGGGCGCACCGACGCGGAGGTCCTTGACGTCGCGTGGCGGTGCGCACCCGACGTCACCGAGGAGCGGCACGGACGGCCGGGCGCGGACGACCCGTCGGTCATCGTCGTGCGGCAGGGGGCCGGGCTGCGACGCGCGGTCCGGGTCGACACCTTCGGCGCGGCCCTGGTCTCGGTGTGCGACGGCGAGCTCACCGCGGCGCAGGCGAGCGCCGCGATCACGGGGCTGCTGGGGCTCGACGCAGACGAGGCGACGGCTGCCGCAGCGGCCCTCGTGCGTGATCTCGTCGCCGACGGTCTCCTCGTCCGGTAACCCTCAGAGCCCGAAGGTCACCCGCCACGCGTCGTCCACCTTGACGAGCCGGATCTGCGAGCGCTGGCCCTCGTAGGTCGTCGGCACGATGGCGCTGGCTCCGTCCTCGGAGAGCTCCGCATCGCCGATCTCCAGCTTGTCGGGGTCGCCGAGGAGCCCCTCCTCGCCGCTGTCCTCCGCGGCGCCCTTGATGGACTCCTCGCAGGAGGTGCCGTCGGCCTTCTCCGCCGCCTCGACGTACTCCGGGTCGAGCAGCGCGCAGACCCGCGCGAAGTCCTCGGCGGCAGCGGCCTGGGCGAGCTCCTTGACCGTGTCCTCGGGCGATCCGTCCTCGCCGCAGGCGTCCAGCCCGAGCGTGATCGCGCCCGCGAGGGCGACCGTCATGACCGTCTTCATCATGCGTCCCCTGTCTGCCCGGGCAGCTGCCCGGTCCTGGCCGAGGATAGCGAGGCCGGCCTCGGCAGGCTCCCCGGTGCACGCCAGAGGTTGCTCAGCCGAACTGCCAGGACCGCTTGCTCAGGCCGAACCAGAAGCCGTCGATGGTGCTCTCGACGGTGCTCGCGCCGGACGCGTCGGCCGCGCCGAGGGCGAGGTAGAGGGGCGCCCAGTGCTCGGTGCGGGGGTGCGCCTCGTGGGCGGCGGGGGCCCTGTCGAGCATCTGGATGAGCGAGTCGATGTCGCCGGCCGCGACCGTCTCGGCGGCCCAGTGGTCGAACTCGGCCGAGGGGGTGGGCGGCGGCGCGTCGGCGCCGGCGGCCGGGTTGAACCACCGCAGGTTGTGGGTGGTGAAGCCCGAGCCGACGATGAGCGTCCCCTCGTCGCGAAGGGGGGCGAGGGTGCGCCCGATCTCGAAGAGGGTGGCCGGGTCGAGCGTGGGCATCGACATCTGCAGCACGGGGACGTCGGCGTCGGGGTACATCTCGACGAGGGGGACGTAGGCGCCGTGGTCGAGGCCGCGGGTCTCGTCGCGGTGGACCTCGAGCCCGCGTCCGCCGAGCAGCCCGGTGACGGAGTCGGCGAGCTCGGGGGCGAGCGGCGCTGCGTACTCGACCTCGTAGTACTTCTGCGGGAAGCCCCAGAAGTCGTAGGTGAGGGGGACCAGCCGGGTCGTGGGGCTGACCGAGATCGGGGCCTCCTCCCAGTGCGCCGAGATCATGAGGACGTTCTTCGGCTTCTCGAACGCAGCCGACCAGTCGGCGAGCTGCTGGGTCCACCGGGTGTCGTCGGCGAGGGGCGGGGCGCCGTGGCTGAGGTACAGGACGGGTGCGGTCATGCCCCCATGTTAGTTGACATGACAACTAATAACAACCGAACCGGCCCCCTTCGTGCCCGTGGGCTACCGTTCCAGACGCGACCCCTCGTCAGAGCCGCGACGAATCCGCGGCACGAGGGTCACCGAAGGAGTCCGCATGAGTGCCCGCAACCTCGTCATCGTCGAGTCTCCGGCGAAGGCCAAGACCATCGCCGGGTACCTCGGCCCCGACTTCGCCGTCGAGGCGTCGGTCGGCCACATCCGGGACATCCCGCAGCCGCGTGACCTGCCCGCTGCCGAGAAGAAGGGCCCCTTCGGCCGCTTCGGCGTCAACGTCGACGACGGCTCCTTCGACGCGCTCTACGTCATCGACGCGGACAAGAAGAAGAAGGTCGCCGAGCTCAAGCGACTGCTCAAGGACGCCGAGACCCTCTACCTCGCCACCGATGAGGACCGCGAGGGCGAGGCCATCGCGTGGCACCTCCTCGAGGCGCTCAAGCCCAAGGTCCCGGTCAAGCGGATGGTCTTCCACGAGATCACCCAGGAGGCCATCCAGCGCGCCGTGCAGACGACGCGCGACCTCGACATGGACCTCGTCGAGGCCCAGGAGGGGCGGCGGATCCTCGACCGGCTCTACGGCTTCGAGATCAGCCCCGTCCTGTGGCGCAAGATCAAGCAGGGCCTCTCCGCCGGGCGCGTCCAGTCCGTCGCGACCCGGATCGTCGTCGAGCGCGAGCGCGAGCGGATGGCCTTCCGGGCCGCGAGCTACTGGGACGTCACCGGCACCTTCACCCCGAGCCAGGCGCGGCAGGAGTTCACCGCCCGCCTCGCGTCGGTCGACGGCCGGCGGGTCGCGGCCGGTCGCGACTTCGCCGACGACGGCACCCTGACGAAGGGGGATGTGCTCCACCTCGACGAGGTGGCCGCCCGCGCGGTCGCCGAGGCGACCGCCGCCACCTCGGCGAGCGTCACCGCGGTCACCGAGAAGCCGTACACCCGCCGCCCGTACGCGCCCTTCACGACCTCGACGCTCCAGCAGGAGGCCTCGCGCAAGCTGCGGCTCGGCAGCCGCGACGCGATGCGCGTGGCCCAGCGGCTGTACGAGAACGGCTACATCACCTACATGCGGACCGACAGCACGAACCTCTCGCAGTCGGCCGTGAGCGCCGCTCGCGGTCAGGCCCGGGACATGTACGGCGCCGAGTACGTGCCGGACCAACCGCGCGTCTACGGCAAGAAGTCCAAGGGTGCCCAGGAGGCGCACGAGGCGATCCGGCCCGCCGGCGACCGTTTCCGCACCCCCGCGCAGGTCCAGGGCGAGCTGCGCGGCGACGAGTTCCGCCTCTACGAGCTCATCTGGAAGCGCACCATCGCCTCGCAGATGGCCGACGCGAAGGGGTCGACGGCCACGATCCGTCTGGCCGCGGACATCTCCGGCTGCCCCGTCGGTGCCAGTGCCGAGTACTCCGCCTCGGGCACGGTCATCACCTTCAAGGGCTTCCTCGCGGCCTACGAGGAGGGCCGCGACGAGGGCCGTGGTGGCTCCGGCGAGGACGAGGAGCGTCGCCTGCCCAAGCTCTCCGAGGGTGTCGCCCTCGACGTGCTCGGCGCCGAGGCCGCGGGTCACGAGACCTCACCGCCGCCGCGCTACACCGAGGCCAGCCTCGTCAAGCGCATGGAGGAGCTCGGCATCGGCCGTCCCTCGACCTACGCCTCGACGGTCTCGACGATCCAGGACCGCGGCTACGTCCGCCGGCAGGGCTCGGCGCTCGTCGCGACCTGGATGGGCTTCGCGACGACGCAGCTCATGGAGAAGCACTTCCCGCGGCTCGTCGACTACGACTTCACGGCCCGGATGGAGGAGCGGCTCGACGAGATCGCCGGCGGCAACCTCGGCCGGGTCGCGTGGCTCGACCGCTTCTACAACGGGGTCGGCAACGACGACGGCGCCGGCCTGCGCGCCATGGTCACCGACCTCGGCGAGATCGACGCCAAGGCGATCAGCACCGTCGAGATCGGCGAGGGCGTCGTCGTGCGGGTCGGTCGCTACGGGCCGTACGTCGAGGAGGTCGTCCCGGCCGGGGTCGACCCGGCCACCGGCGAGGTCGCCGAGGGCGCGAGCCTGCCGGAGTCCGACAGCGACAAGCCGCGGCGGGCCAACGTCCCCGAGGACATCGCCCCTGACGAGATGACCCCCGAGCGCGGGCGCGAGCTGCTCGCCCAGGCCGCCGACGACGGGCGCGAGCTGGGGAGGCACCCCGAGTCGGGTCGCGTCGTCGTCGCGAAGGCGGGCCGCTACGGCCCCTATGTCACCGAGGTCCTCACCGACGAGGAGGCCGAGCTCAAGGGCAAGGCCAAGGTCAAGCCGCGCACGGCCTCGCTCTTCCAGGACATGGACCTCGCGACGATCGAGCTCGACACCGCGCTCAAGCTCCTGTCCCTGCCTCGGGTCGTCGGCGTGGTCACCGAGAGGGTCACGGCCGAGGACGGCACCGAGTCCGAGCAGCAGGTCGAGATCACGGCGCAGAACGGTCGCTACGGCCCGTACCTCAAGAAGGGGACGGACAGCCGGTCGCTGACCACCGAGCAGCAGCTCTTCGACATCACGCTCGAGGAGGCCGAGGCGATCTACGCCCAGCCCAAGCAGCGCGGACGGGCCGCCGCCAAGCCGCCGCTGCGCGAGTTCGGCGAGGACCCGGCGAGCGGCAAGAAGGTCGTCGTCAAGGACGGCCGCTTCGGCCCCTACGTCACCGACGGTGAGACCAACGCGACGCTGCGCCGCGACGACGAGCCCGAGACGATCACCCAGGAGCGCGCCTTCGAGCTGCTCGCGGAGAAGCGCGCCAAGGGCCCGACGACCCGCAAGAAGGCCGCGAAGAAGACGACCAAGAAGGCCGCGAAGAAGACGACCGCGGCCAAGAAGGCGACGAAGAAGACGACGAAGAAGACGACCAAGAAGGCGTGATCTTCCTGACGGCCGGCCCGACCCCGTCGTGACTCGTCGGTAGGGTCGGTCGGCAGACGTGCCGGACGACCTCGAGACCTCAAGGGTGAGATCACATGGATCTGCTGACCGTCGCCAAGACCATGGCCAAGCGTGGCATGCTCGCGCCGGGCCTGCCGCACCGGCAGGTCACCCAGCTCGCCGCGCTGCACCGGTGGGGCTTCGGCCTCGCCGGTGAGCTGAGGCAGGCGGCCGGCCGGAGCCCGAGCACGATCGCCGTCATCGACGAGCAGCGTGGGGCGATGACCTACGCCGAGCTGCTCGCCCGCTCCGAGCGCGTCGCCGCGGTCCTCCTCGAGCGGGGCTACCAGCCGGGCGACCGGCTGGGCCTGCTCGCCCGCAACCACGTCGGCGCGATCGAGGTCATGTGCGGCACGGCCGCGATCGGCGTCGACGTCGTCCTCGGCAACACCGGCCTCGGCGGGGCACAGCTCGCGCTCGTCGCGGGGCAGCAGGAGCTCAAGGGGATCGTCTACGACGACGAGTTCGCCGAGCACGTCGGTGCGCTCGACCCGGGCATCGAGCAGATCAGCGAGAGCGAGCTTGCCCGACACGCGGATGCGGTCGCGCAGCCGAGCAGGCTGACCCCGCCAGACCGGGTCGCCCGCACGATCATCCTCACCTCGGGCACGACGGGCACCCCGAAGGGCGCGGCCCGCAAGACGCCGGGCGGCTTCGGACCGCTCATCTCGATCATCGACCGGATCCCGCTGCGCGCGAACGACCGGATCCTCATCTCGGCGCCGCTCTTCCACACCTGGGGCTACGCCGCGATGCAGCTCTCGATCGCCCTGCGGGCGACGATCGTGCTCCAGCGTCGTTTCGACCCGGCCGCCGCCCGCCAGGCGCTCGAGGAGCACCAGCCGCACGCGATGTTCGCCGTCCCGGTGATGCTCCAGCGGATGATGGAGCTGCCGTCCGACCCGGCCGCGCGCAACCGGCGCAAGCTCCGCGTCGTCGCGACCTCCGGGTCGGCGTACCCGAGCGGGTTCACGACGACGTTCATGGACGAGTACGGCGACGTCCTCTACAACCTCTACGGCTCGACCGAGGCGTCCTGGGTGTGCATCGCCACGCCGCGCGACATGCGCCGAGAGCCGGACACCGCCGGTACCCCGCCGCTGGGGACGGTCGTCAAGATCCTCGACGCGGACGGTCGGGAGATGCCGAAGGGGGAGACCGGTCGGATCTTCTGCAGCAACGAGATGATCTTCGAGGGCTACACCGACGGGCAGAACAAGGAGTTCCTCGACGGGCTCGTCTCCACGGGGGACATGGGCTTCGAGCGCGACGGGCTCTTCTTCGTCGCCGGCCGGGACGACGACATGATCATCAGTGGCGGCGAGAACGTCTACCCCTCGGAGGTCGAGTCTCTGCTCGTCCAGCACCCCGCGGTCCGTGAGGCCTCCGTCGTGGGTGTCCCCGACCCGGAGTTCGGCCATCGGCTGGCGGCCTTCATCGCGCTGCGGCCAGGGGAGGAGGTCACGGCCGACGAGGTCAAGGACCTCGTCCGGGCCAACCGCGCCCGCCACTGCGTCCCCCGCGAGGTCGTCTTCGTCGACGAGCTCCCGCGCAACGCGACCGGCAAGGTCCTGGCCCGCGAGCTCAAGCAGCACTTCGCCTGACCGCCCCCGCCCGCCCGCCCCTTCGCACGAGCCAAGGCTCCTGCCTCACCCTTTCGCACGAGCCAAGGCTCCTACCCGTCGAACGGGTAGGAGCCTTGGCTCGTGCGGGTCCGGTAGCAGCTACCAGGGGTCCTACGACGCTGACCTCTTTGGCGCGCTCAGCGCCCACTCCCTGGGCCGGGAAAACGCGACCGGGCCGGGCAACCGTGAGGTGGCCGGGACGCGTCCCGGCCACCGGCGGGTTGCGCGGCCACGGGAGGGATTACCGGGCGTCTCGTGCTGCCGCGCCCTCCGTACGAGGCCGCCGAGGGTCGAAGGGGTCAACCCCTTCGCCGCCTCGTCACAGCCACTGCCCGAAGGCCATCGGCTCCCGCGTGAAGATGTACGTCGCCCAGTTGAAGGCGCTCACCCGGCCGTCCTCGCCCCGGCGCACGCGCAGCATCTCGCCGCGCTCGCGCCCCGACACCGTCCGGTAGAGGTCCTCCTCGACCCGCTCGAAGACCGACGGCGGCATCTCCTTCGGCGCGCCGACGACCCGTGCCTCGAGCCGGCCCTCGCGCACGGACAGGACGAAGCCGGCGCCCTCGGAGTACCAGTAGCCGAGGAGCTCGGCGTGCTCGGGCGACACCGCGGTGCCCGGCCGCCACGGCTCCGGCGCGACGGGCTCACGCTCGATCGTCAGCGTGCCGAGCTCGGCGGCGGCCAGCGCGGGCGAGACGGGCGCGGAGTTGTTCATGAGGATCGTCGCCGTCGTCGCCGACTCTCGGTCGGTGAAGCACCCGGTGACCGACCCCGGCCACCCGCCGGTGTGCCCGACCCAGGTGCGCCCCTCGTGCCGCATGAGCTGCCAGCCCAGGCCCCACGCGACGGTCCACCCGCGCTCGTCGGACATGATCTGCGGCTGGCACATCTCCTCGAGGGTGTCGGGGGAGAGCACCTCCTCGACCGGGTCGGCGACGAAGCCGCCCCAGCGCGACATGTCGGCCACCGTCGACGCCAGCCCGCCCGCCGCGTCGAGCGCCTCCGCCGGGAAGTCCGGCTCCGGCAGCGGCACGTCGCTGAAGGGCGGGACGTAGTACCCCTTCGCCCGCTTGCCCGTGTGCCCCAACGTCGTCCGCCGCATCTCGAGCGGTCGCAGGATGCGCGCCTCCACCGACTCGAACCACGAGCGTCCGTCGAGCCGGGTGATGACCTCGCCGAGGATGCCGTAGGCGAGGTTGCTGTAGTGCCACGTCGTGTGCGGGCGGCCGACCCGCTGCGCCTCGCTCCAGCCGCGGACGAGCTCCTCGCGGTCGGGCATCTGCATGACGTCCCAGACGTCGCCGACCGGCTCGCGCTGCATGCCCGAGGTGTGGCTCAGCAGCTGGCGCAGGGTGACCCGCTCGTGCGTCGTGCCCGGCAGGTGCTGGTCGACGGTGTCGTCGAGGTCGAGCCGGCCTTCGTCGCGCAGCGCCATGACGACGACGGCCGTGAACGTCTTGGAGTTGCTCGCCACCGCGTACTGCGTGTCCTCGTCGGGCGCGACGTCGGGGGCGTCGAGATCGGCGGCGCCGATCCCGGTGGACCACTCGAGGGACCCCTTGCGGGCGACGCCGGCGGCGAGCCCCGGCACCCTCCCTTCGCGTTGCTTGTCCAGGGCGAGGTGGTCCAGGGCGCGGCGGGTCTCGTCGGTGAAGGCCATGGGCGTCAACGTATCGGCCGTCGGGCCGGTGGGCTGCAGGGCGAAGGGGGATCCGCTCACCCTCGGTGGCCGTCGGAGGGGTGACCTAGGCTGCGGCAGGTGAGCAGCGCACCCGGTCCCGGCCTCTTCGTCGCCTTCGAGGGGGGCGACGGGGCCGGCAAGTCGACCCAGGTCGAGCTGCTGGCGGGCTGGCTGCGCGACCAGGGTCGTGAGGTGGTGGTCACCCGGCAGCCCGGTGGGACCGCGCTGGGGCAGCAGCTGCGCGATCTCGTCCTCCATGGCGGGCACATGAGCCCCCGTGCGGAGGCGCTGATCTTCGCCGCGGACAAGGCGCAGCACGTCGCCGAGGTCATCGCCCCGGCCCTGGCACGCGGCGCGGTCGTCATCACCGACCGGTACACCGACTCCTCGGTCGCCTACCAGGGGGCAGGTCGCGACCTCGGGCACGCCGAGGTCCACGACCTGCAGATGTGGGCGGTCGGCGATCTCATGCCCGACGTGACGGTCGTCGTCGACATCACCGCCGAGGAGGGCCGCCGCCGCCGGGACGAGGTGCACGACCGGATGGAGTCCGAGGACGACGGCTTCCACGAGGCCGTGCGCTCGCACTTCCTCGCGATGGCGCGGGGGGCTCCGGCGCGGTACCTCGTCGTCGACGGCACCGCTGCGCCCGAGCAGATCCATGGGGCGATCCTCGACGGGCTCGCGTCGCGGGGGGTGCTCGCGTGAGCACCGTCGCGGCCGAGCCCGCAGGCGTGTGGCGCGACGTCGTCGGCCAGGGGCCCGCGCTCGCGGTGCTGCAGCGGGCGGTGGCGGACGAGGCGGCGATGACGCATGCCTGGCTCTTCACCGGGCCGCCCGGGTCCGGGAGGTCGGTGGCGGCGCGGGCCTTCGCCGGGGCGTTGATGTGCGCCCGTGGTGGCTGCGGCGAGTGCAAGGAGTGCGCCACGGCGCTGGACGGCACGCACGCCGACGTCGACGTGCTGAGCACCGAGGCGCTCTCGATCGGGGTCGCCCAGGCGCGCGAGCTCGTCCAGCTCGCCGGGCGCGCACCGTCGGTCGGACGGTGGCGGGTGATCCTCGTCGAGGACGCCGATCGGCTCACCGAGCACTCGGGCAACGCGCTGCTCAAGGCGCTCGAGGAGCCGACGCCGCGCACGGTCTGGCTGCTGTGCGCGCCGGCCCCGGACGACGTCCTCGTCACGGTGCGCTCGCGCTCGCGGCACGTCCGGCTGCGGACCCCCGCCGTCGAGGACGTCGCCGTCCTGCTCATCCGGCGAGACGGCATCGACCCGCCGATGGCGCACTATTCGGCCCGGGCGGCGCAGAGCCACATCGGCATGGCCCGGCGGCTGGCGACCGACGAGGGTGCCCGCATCCGCCGTCGCGACACCATCACGCTCGCGACCCGCATCCGGGGTGTCTCCGACGCCGTCGGCGCCGCGGCCGACCTCGTCCAGATCGCGGAGGAGGAGCGCGACAAGGTGCTCACCGACCGGCTGGCGGAGGAGAAGGCCAAGCTCTTGGCGACCCTCGGCGCCGAGGCCGGGGCGCGCACGCAGCCGCCGCACGTCCGGGCCCAGATCACCGCCCTGGAGAAGTCGCAGAAGACCCGGGCCACCCGCTTCACCCGCGACATGATCGACCGCTCTCTGACCGACCTGCTCTCGGTCTACCGGGACGCGCTCGTCGTGCGCACCGGCGCGACCGTCGGCCTGATCAACGAGGACGCCCGGTCCGTCGTCGACGAGGTGGCGCGGGCGCTGACCTCGGAGCAGATCCTGCGGGCCATGGACGCGATCGGCGTGGCCCGGCGCCGGATCGACGCAAACGTCGCGCCGCTGCTCGCCCTGGAGTCCATGGCGATCGACCTCACCCTGCCTTAGGTAGCGTGCGGGCCATGCGTGCCCAGCTCCTCGCCCTGTTCACGGCGACCGCGCTCGTCCTCTCCGGCTGCTCGCTGCTGCCCGGCCAGGACGAGCCGACGGCCGTCCCCGCGGACGCGACCCAGGCGCCGGAGGGGCAGGAGGACCTCGCCCGCTTCTACGAGCAGCGGCTCGACTGGGGAGACTGCGGTGACCTCACCGGCGAGTGCGCCGAGCTCGAGGTGCCGGTGGACTACGAGCAGCCCGAGGGCGAGACGTTGAGGATCGGCGTGCTCAAGGTCCCGGCCAAGCGCGAGAAGCAGGGCAGCCTCGTGCTCAACCCTGGTGGTCCCGGTGGCTCCGGCATGGAGTACGCGAGCGCCGCGGACTACGTCGTCAGCCCCCAGGTCCGTGACCGCTTCGACGTGGTCGGCTTCGACCCCCGCGGGGTCGGGCGCTCGGCGCCCGTGGACTGCCTCGACGACCGTGCCCTCGACGAGTTCCTCGGGTCCGACCCTACCCCGGACGATGCCGCCGAGGAGGAGCAGCAGGGCGCGGTCATGCGCTCGATGGGCCAGGGCTGCGAGGAGCTGTCCGGGACGATCGCGCCGCACATGTCGACGGCGGAGGCCGCGCGCGACATGGACGTGCTCCGGGCGGCGCTCGGGGAGTCGCAGCTGGACTACCTCGGCAAGTCCTACGGCACCTACCTCGGGGCGACCTACGCCGATCTCTTCCGCGACAAGGTGGGCCGTTTCGTCCTCGACGGGGTCCTCGCGCCCGACCTGACGGCCGCCGAGGTCAACATCGGCCAGGCGAAGGGCTTCGACACCGCGACCCGGGAATGGGCGGCCGCGTGCGTCGAGGAGGGCTGCCCCTTCGGCGGGACGCAGGACGAGGTGATCGACCGGGTCCGGGGCATCCTCGAGGACCTCGACAGCAACCCCGTCCCCGGCGCCGCGGGGCTGGAGCTCACCGAGGGCTGGGCGACCCTCGGCATCGCCCAGGCGATGTACGACCAAGGGGCGTGGAGCACGCTGACGGACGCACTCGCCTCAGTCGAGGAGGGCGACGGTCGGGACCTCATGGAGATGGCATTCCAGTACGCCAGCCGCAACGCCGGCGGTGACTACGCGGGCAACATCATGGAGGCGATCTACGCGGTCAACTGCCTCGACCGCCCGGAGCCCGAGGGCGCCGAGCGCGAGGAGATGGTGGAGGAGGCGGAGCGGGTGGCCCCGATCTGGGGGCAGTTCATCGCCGGTGGCTCAGGGCCGTGCAGCGAGTGGCCGTGGGAGCCGGTGGGCGAGCCGCGCCCGATCGACGCGAAGGGTGCGAACCCGATCCTCGTCGTCGGCACGACCCGTGACCCGGCGACGCCGTACGAGTGGGCGCAGCGCCTGCACGACCAGCTCGCGGACAGCCGCCTCATCACCCACGAGGGCGACGGCCACACCGCCTACATGCGGCAGAACGACTGCGTCGACAAGGCCGTCGACACCTTCTGGCTCACGGGTGAGCTGCCCGCCGAGGACATCACCTGCTCGTGATTTCTCGCCGGGCGAGGCCGTCGGTATGATCGTGCCTCGCGTCCGGGCGACCCCCGGACGTGTGCCGCCTTAGCTCAGACGGTTAGAGCGATTCACTCGTAATGAATAGGTCATCGGTTCGATTCCGATAGGCGGCTCAGAGCAGGCCCCCAGCCCCCGGCTGGGGGCCTTTCTGTGCCCTTCCGTCGCGGACCTGGGTGGGCGACGCCGCGCCTCCTCTCACTGCTCTGCGACGAGGCGTCCTCCTGCACCGGGACGGGCCACCTCGGCGTCGGGGCTACAGCGCGCTCTGACCCGCCTCGGGCCGGGGCGAGCGGACGCGGTCGAGGATGGCCGAGGCCACCTCTGCCGACCGGGTCTCGGGCAGCCAGTGGCCACCGGCCAGCTCGACGAACCGGTATACCGCGTCGGGGTCGAGCCCGGCCTGCTCGGCGGCCCGACGCATGACGACACCCGTCCGCTCGGCCGCGTCCCGGCCGAGCGCCGGGTCCTGCCGGCCCCAGACGTAGGTCGTCGGGACGATCGTGCCGGCGTTCTTCGGGCGTCGGTCGGGGCGGGGCGAGGACGTGCCCTTGCGCCCGAGGCGCTCCTCGACCATCCGGCGAAGGGGGAGTGCCGCGCGGTACCAGTTGAGGCTGGCCTGGGCGGCCCCGGGCTGAGCCATCCGCTCCGCGTACATCTCGGCGTGGTCGGCGGGCAGGCCTGTGCGCAGCAGCAGGGGCTTCGTCGCGCGGCGCATCACCGCGGCGGGGAGCGTCGGCAGGGCGAAGAACACCTGGTACGCGCTGCGTCGAGCCTGGTCGCCGTGCTTGAAGGCCCAGGCCATCGCCGCCGGGTGCGGGGTGGAGATCACCGTGAGGCTGGCGACGCGCTCGGGGTGCCGGGACGCGACGACCCACGCGAGCGCCCCTCCCCAGTCGTGCCCGACGACGTGGACGCGCTCGGCGCCGACCTCGTCGGCCAGGGCGATGACATCGGCGACGGACTCGCCGATCTCGTAGTCCGACGGTCGGGGCGGACGGGCGCCGGGGGAGTAGCCCCGCAGGTCGGGGGCGAGCACGCGCAGCCCGTCGGCGACGAGCGCAGGGGTGATCGCTCGCCAGGCACGACGATCCTGGGGCCAGCCGTGGAGCAGGACGACGACGTCGGTCCCCGGCGCGGCCTCGCCGGCCTCAGGGCCGGCGGAGTCGTCGAGGTCGAAGGTCAGTCGGTCCCGGGAGAAGTAGCGCACCCACCCAACGTACCGGTCGCCCCTTCGTCAGGCACAGTGGAAGAGACATGGTCGACCGACTCGCCTTCCACGACGCCTGGGAGCTGCCCGCGCCCCCGGAGCGGGTCATCGAGGTGCTCGCCGCCGTCGACGAGTACGACCGGTGGTGGCCGCAGGTCAAGGAGATCCACCGGATCGACGAGAGCAGCGGGGTGGCCTGCATCCGCTCCACCATCCCGGTGATCCTGCGGCTGACCCTGACTTGCGAGGCCGAGATCCGCGACGAGGGGATCCTGCGGGTCCGGGTCGAGGGCGAGCTGCGCGGCTGGTGCCAGTGGCACGTCGTGCCGACACCCTCCGGGAGCCTGGCCTGGTTCACCGAGGAGGTGGCCGTCGCGCGGCCCGTCCTGCGTCTCCTCGCGTCGTTGCCGGGCATCGGCGACCGGATCTTGCGGGCGAACCACGAGGCGATGATGCGCGATGGCAAGGTAGGCCTGCGTTCGCGCCTCGTCGCGACGTCGTCCAGTCGTGTCTAGCAAGAGGGTTGACGATGCGTGATGCAGTGATCTGCGAGCCCCTCCGGACCCCTGTCGGCAAGTACGGCGGTGTCTTCAGGGACGTCCCCGCGGCCGAGCTGGCGGCGACCGTCCTCACCGGCCTCGTCGAGCGCACCGGGATCGACCCCGGTGCCGTCGATGACGTGATCTTCGGGCAGTGCTACCCGAACGGCGAGGCACCGGCGATCGGCCGGGTGGCGGCCCTCGATGCGGGCTTCCCGATCACGGTGCCCGGTCAGCAGCTCGACCGTCGCTGCGGCTCGGCGCTCCAGGCCGTCCTCGACGCCGCCATGCGCGTGCAGACCGGGGCCTGCGACGTCGTCATCGCCGGCGGCGCCGAGTCGATGAGCCAGGCCGAGCACTACACGGTCGGTGGTCGCTTCGGCTACCGCGGCGACTCCACACCGATGTGGGACCGCATCGCGCGCGGCCGCATCACCTCGGGTGGCAAGCACTACCCGGTGGAGGGCGGCATGCTCGAGACCGCGGAAAACCTGCGGCGTGAGTTCTCCATCAGCCGCGAGGCGCAGGACGAGCTGGCCCTCGAGTCGCACCGTCGTGCCGTCGCGGCGATGGACGACGGTCGCTTCGCCGACGAGATCGTGCCGGTGACGGTGCGGACCCGTCGCGGCGAGACCGTCGTCGACACCGACGAGCACCCTCGACGGGACGTGACGATGGAGTCGCTCGCCGCCCTGCGCCCGGTGCGGCTCAGGGTGGACGAGGGGTCCACGGTCACAGCGGGCAACGCCAGCGGGCAGAACGACGGCGCGGCTGCCTGCCTCGTCGCGACACCCGAGCAGGCAGAGGCCCTCGGCCTGAGGCCGCTGGCACGCGTCGTCACCTGGGGCGCCGCAGGGGTCGAGCCGAACCGGATGGGGATCGGCCCGGTGCCCTCCACGGAGAAGGCGCTGGCCCGCTGCGGCCTGACTCTTGCCGACATGGACCTCATCGAGCTCAACGAGGCGTTCGCGGCGCAGGCGCTGGCCTGCACGACGGCGTGGGGCCTTGGTCAGGACGACCTCGAGCGGGTCAACGTCAACGGATCGGGGATCTCGCTGGGGCACCCCGTCGGTGCGACCGGGGCGCGGATCCTCACGACGATGCTCCGTGAGCTCGACCGCCGGCAGGGCCGCTACGCCCTCGAGACGATGTGCATCGGCGGCGGTCAGGGCCTGACCGCGATCTTCGAACGGGTCTGAGCGTCAGGTCAGTCGTCGCTGAGCGGCCTGTCCTTCGTCGCGAGCTCCTCGCGTGCCTTGGCCTGGGCCGCGGCGATGTCCTCCTCGGACCGGCCGACGGTGGCGCCGTGGGCGGCAGCGCTGAAGGGCGCCTTCCACCGGGCGGTCGACATGCCGGCGTCCGTGGCGCGCTGGATGGCCTCGTTGATGACGCGCTCGGCATCGGCGCGGCCGGCCCAGTGGGCGCCCTCGACGGACTTGCCGGGCTCGAGGTCCTTGTAGGTCTCGAAGAAGTGCTGGATCTCGAGCCGGTCGAACTCGCTGATGTCCTCGAGCTCGGTGATGTGGTCCTTGCGCGGGTCGCCCGCGGGGATGCACAGGATCTTGTCGTCGCCACCGGCCTCATCGCGCATGTGGAACATGCCGATCGGGCGTACGCGGACCAGGCAGCCAGGCCACGTCGGCTCGTCGAGGAGCACGAGCGCGTCGAGCGGGTCGCCGTCCTCGCCGAGGCTTTCCTCGACGTACCCGTAGTCGCTCGGGTAGGACATCGCGGTGAAGAGAAGGCGGTCCAGGCGGATGCGGCCGGTCTCGTGGTCGACCTCGTACTTGTTCCGATGCCCCTTCGGGATCTCGATCGTGACGTCGAACTCCATGGACTACCCCTTCGTGTCGATGACCTAGGCTCTCGAGGACAGTTTCCACCATGACCCGCCGATCCGGCACCAGGGGGACGTGACGTGCGCCGACTCGCTGCCGGTATCGCTGTGGTCGCCGTCGGCGCAACCGCCTACGGCGCAGCGGATGTGCTCGACGCGGCCCCCGGCGTGCTCACCCGCGATGACAGCGCGACGGTGGCGCAGATCACCCCCGGGCCCACCCCTTCGCCTGCCGGCGAGGTCATCGCCGAGGCATCGAGCAGCGCCCCGCTCCCGACCGAGGCCGGGCTGACGCAGGCGCTCGACCCGCTCGTCACCCACGACTGGCTCGGTCCGCGGGCCGGGGTCGTCGTGCGCGACGCACTCACCGGTGACGTCCTCTACGAGCACCGCTCGGCCGTCGCGATGGTCCCCGCCTCGACGCAGAAGGTCCTCGCGGGCGCGGCCGTCGCCGAGACCAGCGACCTGTCGCGGACGATGACGACGACGGTCGTCCGCGGCGCGCAGCCTGACGAGATCGTCCTCGTCGCGGGTGGCGACACCCTCATGGCGAGGGGGTCCGGTGACCCGGCCGCCGTCGAGGGCCGGGCCGGCATGCGCGACCTCGCCGAGCAGGTCGCGGAGACTGTCGGGCCGACGACGAAGGGGGACAGGCTCACCCTTCGCCTCGACGCCACGTATGCCCCCGGCCCGCGGATGCCCACGACCTGGGACCCGGTGGACGCCGCCAACGGCTTCACCCAGCCGGTGACGATGATCGGCATGGCCGACCAGCGGCCGATGCCGTACGACCCGTCGCCCGAGTACCCCGAGCGGTCTGCGCTGAGCGCGCTCGCGGCCGAGCTGAAGAAGGCGGGCGTCGCCGTCACGGTCGACGACACCCCACAGAGCTGGCAGGAGGCCGCCCCGGCCGGCGCGGAGGTCCTCGGCTCGGTCGCGTCGGCCACGATCGGCGAGGTCCTCGCCGAGGCCCTCTCGAGCAGCGACAACGCCCTGACCGAGAACCTTGCCCGTCAGGCGGCGCTGGCCGACGGCACGAGCGCGGGCGACGCCCAGTCCGTCGCCGACTGGATCAAGCAGACCCTCGCCGCCGCCGGGGCCGACATGACGCGGGTGCGGATGCACGACGCCTCCGGGCTGAGCAGCGGCCAGGCCATCCCCGCGGAGACGATCTCCGAGGTCATGCAGCTCGGCATCACCGGTAGCGCCAAGGGCCTGCGCGGCGTGCTCATGGGCCTGCCCGTCGCGGGGCTCACCGGCACCCTGCACGACCGTTTCGGCCAGCCGGAGGCGCGACCGGCCGCGGGCGTCGCCCGGGCCAAGACCGGCACCCTCACCGGCGTGTCCGGGCTGGCCGGGACGACGGTCACCGAGGACGGCCGGGTCCTCACCTACGTCGTCCTCGCGGACCGGGTCCCCTCGACGACGGGAACTCTCGGGGCCCGCGCGGTGTTGGACCAGATCGTCGGCACCCTCACCGCCTGCGGGTGCCGGTAGCACGCCGGGCGTGGAGATCCCCGCCCGACCAGGACCTTCGAGAGGGCCCGCCCGTGAGTCAGTACGTCGACTGGAGCTTCGCCAAGACCACCGGGGGACGCCTCGCGCCCGCCGGACCCGACGTCAGCGCCGACGAGGCGGTCGAGATCGTCGAGCAGATCCGCGCCCTGGCGGCCCAGGCGGTCGAGCCGGTCGCCCACACCTCGCGCCTGCGCGCGCCCGGCGAAGCGCCCGCCCCGGTCGTCGTCGACCGGCCGACATGGATCAACGTCAACGCCGACTCCATGGCCGCGATGCTCGACCCCGTCGTCGACAAGATGGCCTTAAGGCAGAAGCGCCCCCCCGGCCCGATCGCCCAGGCGATCGGCGGCAAGGTGACCGGTGCGGAGGCCGGCGGCCTCTTCGCCTTCCTCTCGACGAAGGTCCTCGGCCAGTACGACCTCGCACCCGGCGGTACCCCTTCGCTCCTCCTCGTGGCCCCCAACCTCGTGGCGACGGAGCGTGAGCTGGGGGTGGACCCCCGCGACTTCCGCTTCTGGGTGTGCCTGCACGAGGAGACCCACCGCGTGCAGTTCACCGCGGTGCCGTGGCTGCGCGAGCACGTCATCGCCGAGGCGCAGTCGCTCGCGACCGAGCTCGTGCCGGACCCGGACTCGCTCGGCGAGCGCCTCCAGCAGATCGTCCAGGAGATCCCGCGCGCCTTCAGCGGCGAGGGGGCCGGCATCGCCGACGTCTTCGCCACCCCGGCGCAGCGCGAGCGGCTCGCCGAGATCACCGCCGTGATGTCGCTCCTCGAGGGGCACGCCGACGTCGTCATGGACGACGTGGGCCCCGTGCACGTCCCGAGCGTCGAGGAGATCCGCCGCAAGTTCGACGTCCGCCGCAAGGGCGCCGGCTCGGTCGACAAGATCCTGCGCCGCCTGCTCGGGCTCGAGGCCAAGATGCGCCAGTACAAGGACGGTGCCGCCTTCGTCCGCTCGGTCCAGGAGACCGTCGGGGTCGACGGCTTCAACGCGATCTGGAGCTCGCCGGAGACCTTGCCGCGGGCCCGCGAGATCACCGACCCGCAGACCTGGGTCCGCCGCATCCACGGCTGAGCCGCTCGCGGGTCAGGAACGCGCCCAGACGAGCGTCCCGCGGTCGTCGGTGCAGCGGAAGACCTCGACCCGCATGCCGTCCGGGTCGTCCTGCTCGACGGTGCACTCGAACCCCTCGGCGCTCAGCTCGGCCGGCGCCTCGCCGACGGGGTGCAGGGCGTTGACCGCCGTGACGACCGGGACCGCCTCGGGGCACGTGAGCTCCGGCTCGACGGACGCCGAGAGCACCTGACCGTCGTCACCCTGCATGGCGGCGAGCTCGGCCTCGCACGCGGTGTCGACGTGGCCGTCGTCGTGGTCCTCGTGCTCCTCGTCGTCGGCGTCGAGCTCCTCCGTGGTCGGGCTGGCCGAGGAGCTCGCGACGGTCGTGGTCGTGTCGGCCGGCTCGTCGTCGCCACCGCAGCCGGTCAGCAGGAGGGCGGCCGCGGCGAGGGTCAGGGTCGTCGTCCTCATGGGTGCGCATTGTCGTCGGTCATCATGAGACCCATGGCAGCAGGTCATCCGGCGCAGGCCGAGGTCCGCCGCGCCGTGCGGCGTGTCCTCACGGACGTCCCGCCCGGTGGGCTCGTGCTCGCGGCGGTGAGCGGGGGAGCGGACTCGCTCGCGCTCGCCCACGGCCTCCTCGACGAAGGGGGGGCCGCCGGCTGCCGTACCGGCGTCGCCGTCGTCGACCACGGCCTGCAGCACGGGTCGGCCGAGGTCGCGGAGCGGGCCGCGGAGCAGTGCCGGGGGATGCGGGCGACCGACGGCCGTCGGTACGAGGTCGTCGAGGTCGTCCGCGCCGAGGTCCGGGTGACGGGCGCCGGGCCCGAGGCCGACGCCCGGGACGCCCGTTACGCGGCCCTCGTGGTCGCCGCTGCGCAGCACGACGCCGTGCTCGTCCTGCTCGGCCATACCCGCGACGACCAGGCCGAGCAGGTCCTCCTCGGGCTGCTCCGCGGATCGGGCGCCCGGTCCCTCTCCGGGATCCCCCCGACGACCACCCGGGACGGCACCCCCTTCGCCCGGCCGCTGCTCACGGTGACCCGGGCGACGACCGAGGCGGTCTGCGTCGCCGCGGGGCTGGAGCCGTGGCAGGACCCGATGAACGACGACCCCGCCTACTCCCGGGTGCGCGCCCGCGGGGCGCTCGCCGACCTCGCGACCGACCTCGGCCCCGGCATCCCCGAGGCGCTCGCCCGCAGCGCCGAGCTCCTCCGGGCCGACGCCGACCACCTCGACGCTCTCGCCGAGGCCGCACTCACCCCCTTCGCCGATGACGACGCGCCGCTGGCCGCGGACCTCGCCGCCCTCCCCGTGGCGATCCGCACCCGCGTCCTGCGGCGCCTGCTCGTCGCCCGAGGCGCTCGCCCTGGCGATCTCTCCGTCGGCCACGTCGCCGAGGTCGACCGGCTCGTCACCCACCCCCGCGGGCAGGGTCCGCTCCACCTCCCCGGTGTCGACGTCGCCCGGACCGGCAACGGAGCGCAGGCCCGCCTGTCCATCACCCCCCGCGGTCTGGTCTGATAGGCACGTGGACGCCAAGGACATCGAGGCCGATCTCGTCAAGGTGCACTGCACCGAGGAGCAGATCCAGCAGCGGCTGGCCGAGCTCGCCCAGGAGGTCTGGGACTACTACGAGGGCAAGGACCTGCTGCTCGTCGGCGTGCTCAAGGGGGCGGTCATGGTCATGGCCGACTTCATGCGCCACCTCCCGGGCTCCGCGCCGATGGACTGGATGGCGGTCAGCTCCTACGGCTCCGGCACGAAGTCCTCGGGCGTCGTGCGGATCCTCAAGGACCTCGATGCCGACATCACCGGCAAGCACGTGCTCATCGTCGAGGACATCATCGACTCGGGCCTGACCCTGTCGTGGATCCGCGCCAACCTTGAGTCGCGCTCCCCGGCCTCCGTCGAGGTGCTCACGCTCCTCCGCAAGCCCGACGCCGCCAAGGTCCAGGTCGAGACCCGTTGGGTCGGCTTCGACATCCCCAACGAGTTTGTCGTGGGGTACGGCCTCGACTACGCCGAGGCCTACCGCAACCTCCGTGAGGTCGCGACCCTCGCCCCGCACGTCTACAGCTGAGCCCTCCCGCCGGGACGAAGGGGGGAACACCCCTTCGCCGTCGAGCGTTGGGTCGGGTGCCGGGACTGCTCCGACCCCGACCGGTCGGGTAGTTTCGTCTCTTGATCCTGCCGTCCGTCGGGCGGCTGTCGTCGACCAGGAAGATCGGGAAGCACCCGTACCCGCATGAACGCCAAGAAGGTTTTCCGCGCCCCCCTGTTCTGGGCGCTCATGATGCTCGTCCTCTTCATGCTCGTCTTCCGCATGGGCAGCGGGGGGGAGTACTCGCGGATCGACACCTCGGCCGCCGAGCAGCTCATCGACGAGGGCAAGGTCGACAAGGCCCACTTCACGAGCGACAACACCCTCCAGCTCGACCTCAAGGAGGGCCAGACCTACTCCGACGGAGAGGCGGTCACGGACGCGGGGAAGGTCGAGACCGAGTTCGTCGACGCACGCGCCGAGCACATGGTCACGCTCGTCGACGAGAAGGTCCCCGGCGTCATCAACGACACGATCGAGGAGCCGGGCATCCTCAGCTCGCTGCTCTTCTCGCTGCTGCCAATCCTCCTGCTCGTCGGTCTCTTCTGGTTCCTCATGAGCCAGGCGCAGGGCGGCGGCAACAAGGTCATGCAGTTCGGCAAGTCCAAGGCGAAGCTCGCCTCGAAGGAGGCGCCGAAGGTCACCTTCGCCGACGTCGCGGGTGCCGACGAGGCGGTCGAGGAGCTCCACGAGATCAAGGAGTTCCTCCAGGAGCCGAGCAAGTTCCTCGCCGTCGGCGCGAAGATCCCCAAGGGCGTCCTGCTCTACGGCCCGCCCGGCACCGGCAAGACCCTCCTCGCACGCGCCGTCGCCGGCGAGGCGGGCGTCCCCTTCTACTCGATCTCCGGCTCGGACTTCGTCGAGATGTTCGTCGGTGTCGGCGCCTCGCGTGTCCGTGACCTCTTCGAGCAGGCGAAGCAGAACGCTCCGGCGATCGTCTTCGTCGACGAGATCGATGCCGTCGGCCGGCACCGCGGTGCGGGTCTCGGCGGTGGCCACGACGAGCGCGAGCAGACGCTCAACCAGCTGCTCGTCGAGATGGACGGCTTCGACGTCAAGACCAACGTCATCCTCATCGCGGCGACCAACCGTCCCGACATCCTCGACCCGGCGCTGCTGCGCCCCGGCCGCTTCGACCGGCAGATCGCCGTCGAGGCGCCCGACATGATCGGCCGCCACCGCATCCTCGAGGTGCACTCGGCCGGCAAGCCGATGGCCCCCGGCGTCGACCTGCTCGCCGTCGCCCGCCGCACGCCCGGCATGACCGGTGCCGACCTGGCCAACGTCCTCAACGAGGCGGCGCTGCTCACCGCCCGCAGCGACCAGCAGTTCATCGACGACGCGACCCTCGACGAGGCGATCGACCGGGTCATGGCCGGCCCGCAGAAGCGGACCCGGATCATGAGCGCCCGTGAGCGCAAGGTCACCGCCTACCACGAGGGCGGTCACGCGCTCGTCGCCGCGGCGATGAACCACACCGACCCGGTCGCCAAGATCACGATCCTCCCGCGTGGCCGGGCGCTCGGCTACACGATGGTGCTCCCGACGGACGACAAGTACTCGACCTCGCGCAACGAGATCCTCGACCAGCTCGCGTACGCCCTCGGTGGCCGCGTCGCGGAGGAGATCATCTTCCACGACCCGACGACCGGTGCCGCGAACGACATCGAGAAGGCCACCGCGATGGCCCGCAAGATGGTCACCGAGTTCGGCATGAGCGAGCGCATCGGTGCGGTCAAGCTCGGCCAGTCCCAGGGCGAGGTCTTCCTCGGCCGCGACATGGGCCACCAGCGCGACTACTCCGAGGAGATCGCCGGCATCGTCGACGAGGAGGTGCGCCGCTTCATCGAGGCCGCCCACGACGAGGCCTGGCACGCGCTCAACGACAACCGTGACGTGCTCGACCGGCTCGTCCTCGAGCTGCTCGAGCACGAGACCCTCGGCCCGAAGGAGATCGCGGCGATCTTCGAGGACGTCCGCAAGCGGCCGAAGCGCCCGACCTGGCTGTCGTCGGAGAGCCGCACGATCTCCGACATCCCGCCGGTGCTCACGCCCGCCGAGGAGGCGGCGCTCGCGGCCCGCGCCGCGCAGGCCAGCCCGACCGGTGCCCCACCCGCGGGGGTCGACCCGCAGCAGGGTGATCCGGAGACCGTCGCGGCGATCGACGAGGCCGCCGAGGTGGGTGCCAACCCGTACCCGGAGGAGAACCCCGTCGAGGAGACACGGCAGATCCCCGCGGGCGGTCACGTCGACCCCGACGGTCGGCACTGAGGCCCGCCGCGATGGACCTGCCCCGGATCGAGGCCGCCGTGCGGGAGATCCTCCTCGCCGTCGGCGAGGACCCCGACCGCGAGGGTCTGCGCGAGACGCCCGGCCGGGTGGCACGGGCCTACGCGGAGACCTTCGCCGGCCTGCACCAGGACCCGGCGGAGGTCCTCGCGACGACCTTCGACATCGACCACGACGAGCTCGTCATCGTCCGCGACATCGCGCTCTACTCGACCTGCGAGCACCACCTCGTCCCCTTCCACGGGGTGGCGCACGTCGGGTATGTCCCCGGGCGCAGCGGTCAGGTCACGGGACTGTCCAAGCTGGCCCGGCTCGTCGACGTCTACGCACGTCGGCCCCAGGTGCAGGAGCGGCTGACCAGCCAGATCGCCGACGCCCTCGTCGAGCATCTCGACGTCATGGGCGTCATCGTCGTCGTCGAGGCCGAGCACCTCTGCATGTCGATGCGTGGCGTCCGCAAGCCCGGCGCGCGCACCCTGACCTCCGCCGTCAGGGGACAGCTGCGCGACCCGGCGACGCGGGCCGAGGCGATGGCTCTGCTCACCGGGGCGCGATGACCGTGGCGCGGCCGACCTCCGCCGCCGGGCGACCGGTCGTCATGGGGATCGTCAACGTCACCCCCGACTCCTTCAGCGACGGCGGACGGTGGTTCGACGAGGACGCCGCCGTCGCCCACGGCCTCGAGCTCGTCGCCCAGGGCGCCGGGATCGTCGACGTCGGTGGCGAGTCCACCCGACCGGGCGCCGAGCGGCCGGGCGAGGCGGAGGAGCTGCGCCGGGTCGTGCCCGTCGTGCGCCGCCTCGCCGAGCAGGGCGTCGTCGTCTCCGTCGACACGATGCGCTCCGCCGTCGCCGCCGCCGCGGTCGACGCAGGCGCGACGATCATCAACGACGTGAGCGGGGGTCTGGCCGACCCGGCGATCGCCGAGGTCGTCGCCGGGACGGAGATCCCCTTCGTCGCGATGCACTGGCGTGGCCACTCGAGCGACATGTACGCGGGCGCACGCTACGACGACGTCGTCGCCGACGTGTGCCGAGAGCTCTCGGCGCGCGTCGACGAGCTCCTCGCCGCGGGTCTCACCGAGCAGCAGATCGTCGTCGACCCGGGCGTCGGCTTCGCGAAGAACGCGGCGCACAACTGGCAGCTGCTCGCCGGGCTCGCCGACGTCGTGGCCCTGGGCCTGCCCGTGCTGGTCGGGACCTCGCGCAAGCGGTTCCTCGGCTCCGTGGGCCGCGCGGAGGGGGCCGAGCGCCCGCCGACCGAGCGCGACACGGCGACGGCTGTCACGACCGCGCTCGCCGCGAGCACCGGCGTCTGGGCGGTGCGCGTCCACGACGTCGTCGCCTCCGTCGACGCGCTCGACGTCGTCGCCGCCCTGGACGGTGCCCGTGGCTGAGCGCGACAGCATCGAGCTCCTCGGCGTCCGGGCGAAGGGGTACCACGGGGTCTTCCCGGAGGAGCGCCGCGAGGGCCAGGACTTCGTCGTCGACGTCATCATGACCACCGACCTCTCCCGGGCCGGGGCGAGCGACGACCTCGGCGACACTGTGAGCTACGCGGAGATCGCGGCCGACGTCGTCGCCCGCATCGAGGGGGAGCCGCTCGACCTCATCGAGGCGCTCGGCGAGCGCATCGCTGCCGACGTGCTGCACCGTCCCGAGATCGCCGAGGTCGAGGTCGTCGTGCACAAGCCGCAGGCGCCCGTCGGGGTCCCCTTCGGGGACGTGCGGGTGCGGCTGCATCGCACCCGGAGCAGCGCGGTGACGATCGCCCTGGGGTCCAACCTCGGCGACTCGACCGGCACGCTGGGGGAGGCCGTCGAGGCGTTGCGCGAGCACGTCGAGATCGCGGCCGTGAGCCGCCCATACGTCACCGTGCCGGTCGGCGGTCCAGAGCAGCCTGACTACGTCAACGCCGTCGTCACAGGGACGACCCGGCTCACCCCCTGGGCGCTGCTCGACGCGCTCCACGACATCGAGGCCGGTCACGGCCGCACCCGCGAGGTCCGGTGGGGTCCCCGGACGCTCGACCTCGACATCATCACCTTCGGCACGACGGGCGGCCCGGACGAGGCGCGGCTCGACCGCGACCTCCTGACCCTCCCGCACCCGCGCGCCCACGAGCGGGCCTTCGTGCTCGTCCCGTGGCTCGACGCGGACGCTGAGGCCGTCCTGCGGGTCGGCGACGAGGTGCACCCGGTCGCCGCGATCGTCGCCGAGGTCGACTCCGGCGGTGTCCGCCCGGTGGGTGCCTGATGCTCCCCGACGGGCTGCGCCCGCGCATCACCGTGCTCACCGGAGCAGCGGTGACCGTCGTGTCCTGGCTCTTCAGCCGCTGGTGGCTCGCCGGCGGACGTCGCGTCCTCGAGACGCCGTGGCTCGCGGCCGGGCTGCTGGCGGTCATGGCGGTGGCCCTCGTCGTCGTCGCGTGGCCGATGCGGCGCTACCGCCGCGAGGGCCGGCCCGTCGAGCCGCTGCGCGCGGCCCGGACCCTCAGCCTCGCCCAGGCCTCCGCGCTCACGGGGGCGATCGTTGCGGGCCTCTACGCGGGTCACGCGCTCGCGCTCGTCCCCGACCTGGGCTTCGGCCGGCACTCCGAGCTCGCGATGCGGCTGGCGCTCGCGGCCGCCGGGGGAGTGCTCGTCGCCCTCGCCGGTCACCGCGCCCAGGGGTGGTGCCGGATCCGCGACGAGGACCGCTCGGACTTTCGCTCCGACGAGGACTGACCCGGTCGTCGAGCCGTCGGCGGTCGATTCACCGGTGGGGTCAGGCCAGCTCGGCCCAGACCACCCAATTGCCCTCGTAGTGACCGCCGTTGAGCGGGGTCGTCGGGTCGCACGTGATGAGCCGCAGGAGCGGCTCGGGGTTGTCGTGGTCCCAGATCGAGTCGTCCCGGGGCACCTGCTGCTTCGTCGCCGCCTCGGAACGGGTGATCCTCCACTCGACGGTGCGGCCGGAGCCGTAGGTCACCGTCACCCGGTCGCCGAGGCTGACCTGGGGGAGGTTCCAGAAGACGTCGGGCTTGCTGCCGTGGTTGATGTGCCCGACGAGGATGCTCGCCCCGGCGTGGCCCGGCTTGGGCCAGCCGTCCTCGGCGTACCAGCCGGCGGTGCCGAAGGGGGGAGCCAGGACGTTCTGCGCGTCGAGGTAGGTCGGGATGAGGGAGGCATCGACGAGCTCGCGCCCGGCAGAGGTCGTGACGACGACCCGCGTCGGGTCCCCTGGCGGGGCCGGGACGCCGGCCTGGGTCGTCGAGGCAGAGGGCACCGCCGTGGTGCTCGAGGTCGTGGCCTTCGTCGACTTCTTCGTCGGCTTCTTCGTCGGCTTCTTCGTCGCGGTCGTGCTGCTCGAGGTGGCCGGCTCGGAGGTGGTCCGGGAGATCTCGCTCGGGGCGACGTAGGTGCCGGGGTCGACCGCTCGCGCGCTGTCCCACCACCACCAGCCCCCGAGCACGAGCGCCGCGACCGCGGCCAGGGCGAGCAGGCCTCCGACGACGCGGGACGTGGCTGCGTCCTTGCGTCGCTGCTGGGCTCGTCGGGCGCGGGTCACGTGCGCGGTCCTTTCTCGTCAGGTCTGAGCGGGTGACCTCCAGAGTCTCTCAGGGTTCCCTGGGATGGCGAAGGGGGCGTCGCCCCGACCGGGACGACGCCCTCTTCGTCCGGTCCTGTGGTCAGGTCCGGGTGTCGCGCCTCAGCGGTGGAGGCCACCCGTGCGACGGCGGGCGGCGAGCAGGGCCACGGCGGCGCCGGCGAGCGTGGCTCCGCCGTGGAGGAGCGGGGAGGCGCCGAGGGCCCCGCCGTCGGTCTGGACGACGTCCGGACGCTGAGGACCGGACTCGTCGTCACCAGATCCGGTGGCGTCATCGTCGTCCTCGGTGGGCTCGGGCTCGGTGGGCTCGGGCTCGGTGGGCTCGCCTCGGTGGGCTCGTCCTCGACCGGCGCCTCCTCGGCGGTGATGGTGTCGATGACCTGGGTGCCGGACCTGTACTCGCAGGGGATCTCGAACTCGCCCGCGGCAGAGCCGTCGGCCTTGATGCCGGAGAACGTCGAGGTGAATGCGTCCGGCGCCTCGATCGTGTGCTCACCGGCCGCGAGACCGGTGAGGGTGACGGAGCCGCCGGTCAGGGGCAGGGTCGCCTGCGTGGCGGAGACCGGGGTCCGGGGAGTCGTCAGGTTGGTCAGGTCAGAGACCGTCGTGCCCTCGGCCTCGGCCCACCCGAGGAGGCCGACCATGCCGTTGATCGTCCTCTCGTTGAGGGTGACAGAGCCGGTCACGGCCGCGGTGACGTCCGCACCGGGAGTCACCGACTCCGGGGCGTCGGTGTCGAGCGAGACGGTGAAGTCCTGCGCGCCGAGGATCGGCACCTCACAGGTGTAGACGAGGTCGGTGGTTGCAGCGGGCGCGGGGGCGGAAAGCCCGATCGCCGTCACTTGTCGACGTCGCCGACGACGAAGAACATCGAGCCGAGGATGGCGACGAGGTCGGCCACGAGGTGCCCCGGGAGGACCTCGGAGAGCACGGCGACGTTGTTGAAGGAGGCCGAGCGCAGCTTGAGCCGCCACGGGGTCTTCTCACCCCGTGAGACGAGGTAGTACCCGTTGAGGCCGAGCGGGTTCTCCGTCGCGGTGTAGCGATCGCCCTCGGGCACCTTGAGCACCTTGGGCAGCCGCTGGTTGACCGGTCCGGGGGCCAGCGTCCGGAGCCGGTCCACGCAGGCGTCCGCGAGGTCGAGGCTGACGTGGGTCTGCTCGAGCAGCACCTCGAGTCGGGCCAGGCAGTCGCCGTCGGTGCGGGTGACGACCCGGCCAGGCCCCCCTTCGCCGAAGAGCTCGCCATAGGCGAGGTAGGGCGCGTCGCGCCGCAGGTCGAGGTCCACCCCGCTCGCCCGGGCGATCGGTCCCGAGACGCCGTAGGCGTGGACGAGCTCGGGGGAGAGGACACCCACCCCCTTCGTCCTCGCCTGGAGGATCTCGTTGCCGACGAGGAGCGACTCCAGCTGCGGCAGCCGCCCGCGGACCCCGTCCACGGCGCGGGCCACCCGGTCGAGCCAGCCCGCCGGCAGGTCGTCCTTGAGGCCGCCGACGCGGTTGAACATGTAGTGCATCCGGCCGCCGGCGATCTCCTCCATGACGGCCTGGATCTCCTCACGCTCGTTGAAGGCGTAGAAGACCGGGGTGATCGCGCCGAGCTCGAGCGGGTAGGAGCCGAGGAACATCAGGTGGTTGAGCACCCGGTTGAGCTCGGCGAGGAGGGTCCGCGCCCAGACCGCCCGCTCGGGCACCTCCATGCCGAGCATCGCCTCGACGCCGAGGACGACGCCGAGCTCGTTGCCGAAGGCGGAGAGCCAGTCGTGCCGGTTCGCGAGCACGGTGATCTGGCGGTAGTCGCGGACCTCGAAGAGCTTCTCCGCACCCCGGTGCATGTACCCGACGACTGGGTCGGCCGAGGCGACCCGCTCGCCGTCGAGGACGACGCGCAGCCGCAGCACCCCGTGCGTCGCCGGGTGCTGCGGGCCGATGTTGAGGACCATGTCGGTGCTCTCGACGCCGGAGCCGACCCCGAGGGTCACCTCGCGGGGGGTGCTCGCTGCGGGGGGCATGCAGCCGAGTATGCCGCGCCGGCGCTCGATAACCTCGAGGCATGGCAGCGGCACGGTCGATCCTCGCTGGCGCGGCCGCCGCCGTGGCGCTCGCACTGGCGCTCACCGTGCCGCAGTCGCCGGCGCAGCGCGACGCCCGGGTCGTGGAGCACCGCGACACCCTCGATCCCTGGTACCAGGCCCTCGAGGAGTCGCCCCTCACCCCCGCCACCGTCGTCGTCATGGGCGACTCGGTGAGCGAGGGCTTCGGGGTGCGGCAGGACCTCGAGCGCCGCTGGGTCGGTCAGCTCCAGGACGCGCTGCGCACCCAGGTCGAGTCCCCGGACTGCCCGGTCGGTCCGGGCGGGTACCACGGCGCCAGCACGCTCATCCCGGCGTGGTACGCGGCCGGCAGCCTGCCCGACCCGCAGACCCGCGGCGAGGCGCGACGCCTCAGCGGCGTCGGACCGGGCGGTCGGGCGCTCGCCCTCGGCCCGGGTGCCGAGGTCACCTGGCAGGTGGTCGCCTCCGAGGTCGCCATCGGGTACCGGACCGGGCCCGAGGGCGGCGACCTCGAGGTAACGGTCGACGGCGAGGCGACGCTGTCCGGGCAGCAGGTGAGCACCGAGGCCGAGGACGCCGAGCGCCAGGTGTGGCACTCCGACACGCGTGACCTCGAGCGCCGGGCCTGGACGGTGCGCAACACCAGCCCCGACCGCACGGTCGTCGTCACCGACCTCACCCCCTTCCGGGGGGACCGCGACCGGTGCGTCCACGTCGTCGACGCCTCGCACTCCGGCATCACCGCTCGCTCCGTCAGCCGGGCGCCGGTGTACGTCCACGACTCGGTGTCGATGAACCCAGACCTGCTCGTCCTCGCCCTCGGCTTCAACGACGCCCGCGCGGGCATCCCGCCGGCCGGCCTGCGCACCGACCTCGTGCAGATCATCGACACCGCTCGGAGGGCGGGCTTCTCCGGCCCGGTGCTCCTCGTGTCCTGGCACCGGCCGCCGCCGGGCTTCTTCCGCTACTCCTGGGTCGACTACCGCACGGTGCTGCGGGGCATGGCGGTGCTCGACGGCGTCTCCTTCGTCGACGTCGGCGCCGACCTGCCGCCGGTGGTCGGGGCGCCGCGCGGGACCTACCTCGACGCGCTCCACCCGGGCCCCCGGGGCCAGGACCTCATCGCCGAGGTGATGACCCGCACGCTCACCCCGCAGGGCCCGCCCGTCCCGACGACGAAGGGGTAGCCGCCCCCTCCCCCCGGCCCGCCGGCGCGATGGGAGGATCCCCGCATGGCCGGCCCCACCCCTTCGCTCGACCTGACGGACCCGGACGTCGTCCGCGACCCGTACCCGCACCTCGCCGTGCTGCGCGCGCACGACCCCTTCGTCTGGGTCGACGGGCTGGAGGCGCACGTGGCGTCCGGCCACGCCGAGGTGTCGGCGGCGCTGCGCCATCGCGGGCTGGGCCGGATCTTCCGGCCGCGCGAGCCCGCGGCGGACTGGGAGACCTTCAACTGGCTGCACGCCGACTCGATCCTCGACAGCGAGCCGCCGAAGCACACCCGGCTGCGCCGCCTCGTCGCGGGCGCCTTCAACCGCGGCCACGTCGCCCGGCTCGAGCCGCGGATCCGGCAGATCGCCGACGACCTGCTCGACGCCGTGGGGGAGGGCCCCCTCGACCTCATCGAGGCGGTCGCCGAGCCGCTGCCGGTCACCGTCATCGCCGAGCTGCTCGACTGGCCCGAGGCTGACCGCCACCTCCTGCGTCCGTGGAGCCAGGCCATCGTCAAGATGTACGAGGTCGACCCGAGCGAGCAGGAGCGGCTCGAGGCCCGCCGGGCGAGCGCTGAGTTCGCCGCCTACGCCGACGAGCTCGCCGACCACCGCGCCCGGCACCCCGGCGACGACCTGCTCACCGACCTCGTGCAGGCCCGCGACTCCGGCGACCGGCTGAGCCGTCACGAGCTCGTCGCCACCGTCGTGCTCCTGCTCAACGCCGGCCACGAGGCGAGCGTCAACGGGCTCGGCAACGGAATCCACTCCTGGCTGCGGGCCGGCTCGCCGACCGTCGACGTCCACGACGACGCGGCGCTCGCCCCCTTCGTCGAGGAGCTGCTGCGTCACGACAGCCCGCTGCACCTCTTCGAGCGGACGGCGACCGCCGACATCGAGGTGGCCGGTCGGCCGGTGGCGCAGGGGGAGAAGGTCGTCGTCCTCCTCGGCGCGGCCAACCGCGACCCGGCGGTCTTCGCGGACCCGGACGTCTTCGACCCGACGCGCGACCCGAACCCGCACCTCGCCTTCGGGCTGGGCATCCACTTCTGCATCGGGGCACCGCTGGCCCGGCTCGAGCTGCAGCAGTCGGTGCGGGCGCTGCTCAGCCGTCACCCCCGGCTCGAGATCGTCGAGGCGGTCCAGCGCCCGACCTTCGTGCTGCGCGGCTACGAGCGGCTCGTGCTTGCCCCGTCGTGACCCGCGGGTACGACGACCTTTGCCCATGCGCGAGAGCAGAGAGTGGCTCTGCGCTGTGCGCCGAGGGTGTTGGGCCGGACCAATGGTCGTCGTACCCGCGAGTCATCTCAGCCGCGGGCGATGACCCAGGCGAAGCGGCCGTACGGCTCGCCCAGGAGCGTGCGGGCGGCGCTCACGTCGGCGAGGGCGGCGAGGTAGCCGGCCGGGTCGGTGCGGGACAGCGCGTGGTCGGGGAGCGTCGCTGAGGGTCCCCACCGCCGGACCGCCTCCGCCCCGCTGACGATCTCGTCGTGGCGAAGGGAGTCGAGGGCCACGTGGGCGGTGAGGTCGGCGGAGCCGTCGGGGACGGGGAGGACGACCTCGCCGTCGCGGTAGGCCGCGAGGGTGCCCGACGGGGGACGGGTGCCGGCCGTGTGGCCGTAGTCGATCGCCACGGCACGAAGGGGGTGCCATGCGTCGAGTACCGCAGCCCAGGCGTCGTCGCGGGCCAGGCCGACCTCGACGCGGGCGCCTGGCTCGTCGGTCGGCCACCACCGCTGAGCCCAGCCGAGAGCGTCCCCGGTGACCGCGGCGCCGAGCCGCTCGACTCCTGCCGCGTCGACCTCGACCTCGCGGAGCACGCCGTCGTCGACCTGCGCGACGGTGCAGGGCACGACGTCGAGCCACTCGTGCGCGACGACGAGCGCCCGACCCAGGTCCGTGCCGAGCGCGTCCGTGACGGTGGTGGGCTCGGCGAGCCGGTCGCCGCCCGGCGCCACGACCCACCCGGTCTCAGCGGGCAGGCCCGCCGGGCGGTCGACGACGTCGACACCCGCGAGCGGCCCGGCAAACCCGACGGAGCGCAACGCGCTGAGCAGCTCCCCGCGCCCCGCGCCGAGGTCGACGACCCCCTCCGCCCCGGTCTCGGCCGCGAGCCCGACGAGGGTCCGGGCGAGGGCCCGGCCCACCGGCCCGTGCGTCGCCGTCTCGAAGTGTCCGACCGGCCCCTCGGGCCTCCGGTAGAAGCCGCCGGAGCCGTAGAGGGCCTCCTGCCAGGCCTCGCGCCACGGGATGATCACGGGGCTCACCCTAGGTCCGCGATAGCGTCGCCCCCGTGAGCGAGCCCACGGACCTCCCGCGCCCCTGGCTGCGTGTCGGTGTCGTCGGCGCCGGCCGGGTCGGTGCGGTGCTCGGTGCGGCCCTCGCGGCGGCCGGGCACCGGGTCGTCGCCGTGAGCGCCGTGAGCGAGGCCAGCCGCGAGCGGGCCGAGGCGCTCCTGCCGGAGGTGCCGGTCCTGCCCGTCGAGGAGGTCGTCGCCGCCGGCGACCTCGTGCTCCTGGCCGTCCCCGACGACGCGCTCGCCGGGCTCGTCGCCGGGCTCGCGACCACCGGTGCATGGCGCTCGGGACAGATCGTCGCCCACACCTCCGGGGCCCACGGGCTGACCCCCTTCGCCCCGGCGGTGGAGCAGGGCGTCATCCCGCTGGCGCTCCACCCGGCGATGACCTTCACCGGCACCTCGCTCGACCTCGCCCGGCTCCACGAGGCGTGCTTCGGCATCACGGCGCCGGAGCCGCTGCGCGCCGTCGCGGAGGCGCTCGTCATGGAGATGGGTGGCGAGCCGGTCTGGGTGCCCGAGGAGGCGCGGGCGCTCTACCACGCAGCGCTCGCCCACGGCAGCAACCACCTCGTCACCCTCGTCGCCCAGGCCCGCGAGATCCTCGCAGAGGCCGGCGTCGAGCACGGCGACCGTCTGCTGCGCCCGCTCCTCCAGGCGAGCCTGGACAACGCGCTGGCCTCGGGGGACTCCGCGCTCACCGGTCCCGTGGCCCGCGGCGACGTCGGCACCGTTGCCACCCACCTGAGCGTCCTCGGCGCGCTCGCGCCGGACCTCCGCCCCGCCTACGCTGCCCACGCCACCGCGACTGCCCGCCGCGCCCTGCGGACGGGACGGCTGCGCGCCGACCAGGCCGCGCCGATCCTCGACCGCACCGACGCCACACCCCCTTCGTCCCCGGACCAGGAGAGCCCATGACGACGCAGGCCACCACCACCCCCGTGATCGCCCGCACCCGCGACGAGCTCCGGGAGGCACGCACCCACCTCACCGGGCAGACCGCCGTCGTCATGACCATGGGGGCGCTGCACGAGGGGCACGCCACCCTCATCCGCGAGGCTCGCAAGGATGCCGAGCACGTCATCGTGACGATCTTCCTCAACCCGCTGCAGTTCGGGCCCAAGGAGGACCTCTCGAAGTACCCGCGGACCTTCGACTCCGACCTCGAGATCTGCCGGGAGCACGGCGTCGACCTCGTCTTCGCGCCGACCCCCGACGTCGTCTACCCCGACGGTGACCCCGGTGTGCGGATCTCCGCCGGGCCGCTCGGCGACGTGCTCGAGGGCCAGTCGCGGCCCGGTCACTTCGACGGCATGCTCACCGTCGTCGCCAAGCTCATGCACCTGACCCGTGGTGACGCCTTCTACTTCGGGCAGAAGGACGCCCAGCAGCTCCTCCTCATCCGGCGCATGGTCCGCGACATCGACTTCCCGGCCCGGGTCGTGTCGGTGCCGACCGTCCGCGAGGAGGACGGCCTGGCGATGAGCAGCCGCAACACCTATCTCACCGACTCCGACCGCGAGGTCGCGCTGTGCCTCTCGCGCGCCCTCACCGCCGGCGCCGCGGCCGCCATCGAGGGCCCCTCGGCCGTCCGCCGGGCCGCCCGCGCGGTGCTCGTGAGGGAGCCGCTCGCGCTCATCGACTACCTCGTCCTCGTCCACCCGACGACGCTGCAGGACGTGCCCGAGTGGTACCGCGGCGAGGCCCTGCTCGCGGTCGCCGGCCGGATGGGCACGACCCGCCTCATCGACAACACCCCGGTCGTCATCGGCCCCGGGGGCGGCCGCCGCGAGATCTTCTCCGAGACCGTCGAGCCGGTCTGACCGGGCCGTCCGGAGGGTCCGAGCCGGGCGAAGGGGGACCCAGTCCCCTTCGATATCCTCCTCGGGTGACCGAGACCCCCGCTCCCGCGCCGACCGACGACCTCCCGGAGCAGATGAGGGTCCGCCGGGAGAAGCGCGACCGGCTCATCGCGGGCGGGACGCCGGCCTACCCGACGGCGGTCGGGCGCACCCACACCCTCGCCGAGGTCATCGGCGCCTACGCGCACCTCGAGACCGGCGAGGAGACCCAGGACGTCGTGACCGTGGCCGGTCGGGTGATGTTCGTCCGCAACACCGGCAAGCTCGCCTTCGCCTCCCTGCAGGAGGGACCCGGCGACCGGCTCCAGGTGATGCTCAGCCTCGCCGAGGTGGGCGAGGACGCGCTCGCGGCGTGGAAGTCCGACGTCGACCTCGGCGACCACGTCGCGGTGACCGGCCGCGTCATCCGGTCCCGCCGGGGTGAGCTCTCCGTCATGGCTACGAGCTGGGTCATGGCGAGCAAGGCGCTGCGCCCGCTGCCGACCCTGCACAAGGAGCTCTCCGAGGAGGCCCGGGTCCGGCAGCGCTACGTCGACCTCGTGGCCCGCCAGGAGGCGCGCGACATCGTGCGCACCAAGGCGGCCGTCCTGCGCGCCGTCCGGGCGACGCTCGACGGCGAGGGCTTCGTCGAGGTCGAGACGCCGGTCCTCCAGCTCATCCACGGCGGCGCGGCGGCGCGCCCCTTCGGCACGCACATGAACGCCTTCGACCAGGCCATGTCGCTGCGCATCGCCCTCGAGCTCAACCTCAAGAAGGCCGTCGTCGGCGGGGTCGACAAGGTCTACGAGATGGGCCGGATCTTCCGCAACGAGGGCGTGGACTCCACGCACTCGCCGGAGTTCACGATGCTCGAGGCGTACGAGGCCTACGGCGACCAGCGCAGCGTCGCCGAGCTGACCCGGCGTATCTACCTCGCCGCCGCCGACGCCGTCGGCTCGCGCGTCGTCCAGACCCCCGCCGGAGAGGTCGACCTCGACGGTGAGTGGCGCTGGCTCTCGGTCTACCCCGGGCTGTCCGAGGCGCTCGGCCGTGAGGTCACCCCCGACACCCCGCTCGCCGAGCTCGTCGCGATCGCCGCCGAGCGCGAGGTCGAGATCGACCCGTCGTGGCCCGCGGGCAAGGTCGTCATCGAGCTCTTCGGCGAGATCGTCGAGCCGGGCATCCTCGCGCCGACCTTCGTCTGCGACTACCCCGCCGAGGCGCAGCCGCTCGCCCGCCGCCAGGACAAGGACCCCCGGCTCATCCACGCCTGGGACCTCATCATCGCCGGCGTCGAGCGCGGCACCGGGTTCACCGAGCTCGTCGACCCGGTGGTGCAGCGCGAGGTCCTGGTCGCCCAGTCGCTCGCCGCGGCGGCCGGAGACCCTGAGGCGATGCAGCTCGACGAGGACTTCCTGCGGGCGCTCGAGTACGGCGCCCCGCCGATGGGCGGTATCGGCATAGGCATCGACCGCATGGTGATGTTCTTCACCGGGGCAAGCATCCGCGAGACCTTGCTCTTCCCGCACCTCAAGCCGGAGGCCTGATGTTCGACGCGATCTCTCCCTATCTTGCGACCCTGCTGCCCACGGTCGGCGTCGCCTTTCTCTTCTACTGGATCATCAAGTACATGATCGAGGCGGACCGGCGCGAGCGCAAGGCGCTGGCCGCCTGGCGCAAGGAGCACGACAAGCCGGCCGGCGCGCCCGAACAGCCCGCAGAGAATGCGGAGAATGCCCCGTCGGGCGCGGCAGAGGGCAGCGAAGAAAAGCCGACAAGCTGAATTCTCAGAGAATGCCGAGAGAGCATTTCTGGCGAAGGGCGTACCGTAGGTCTGGCAATTCAATCTCTGCCTGCTCGATCATGTGCCGGACAGAGATGAACTCCAACGGCTTTCATGAAAGGCAATTCATGGCTCAGCGAGTCCAGATCATCCTCGAGGACGACATCGACGGTGGTCCCGCCGACGAGACCCTGACCTTCGGGCTTGACGGCGTCACCTACGAGATCGACCTCAACGAGAAGAACGCCTCCGCCCTGCGGGATGCCCTCGCCCCGTACACGGGCCACGCGCGCCGGGCCGGCGGCCGGCGATCCACCGCTCGCAAGGCGGCCACCCCGGGCGGCAACACCTCCGAGGTCCGCGAGTGGGCCCGGGCCAACGGCCACACCGTGAGCGACCGCGGCCGGATCAGCGCCGACGTCATGGCCGCCTACGAGAAGGCCAACCGCTGACCCACCCCAGCACCGAGCAGGCCGGCGCGAAGACCCCCTTCGTCGCCGGCCTGCTCGCGCTCCGCCCCCACCTGTCCTACCTCGACGTCGTCGCCGACGGGGTCCCCGACCCGCGCGAGGTGCCGCTCGGCGGCCCGCTGACCGACCCCGACCGCGTCCGCCGCTGGGTCGAGGCCTACGCGAGGGTCACCGAGCGTCAGTCCGGCCTCGCCCCGCCCGGGATGCCCTCGGCCTTCGTCCTGCAGCACCACCTCGACCCCTTCGCCACGGTGGTCGCCACGGCCGCGGTGCGCGGCGCCTGGGTCCTCGACCCCGACCCCAGCTGCTGGTGGATCACGCTTGAGCCCACCTACCTCTACCCGCTGAGCGTCCGGGTGGTGCAGGGGGAGGCCCGCGAGGTCCACGACCTCGCCGTGCGGCTCGACGCTGCCGCCATCGGCTACCGCGCGACCGGTCGCCGGCTCGCCGAGGCCTTCCCCTCGGCCGAGAAGATGAGCAGCCACCAGCGCCTCGGGATGGTCGACGACATGTGGGAGATCGCCCTGCACCGGCTCGTGGGCGGCCCGCCGCCGGAGCGGCAGTCGTGCTGCCTCATGTACGCGCTGCCCGGCCTGCACCCCTGCACCGGCTGCCCGCGGATCAGCTGAGCAGCCCCTCGGCGAGATCACCGTGACGGTCGAGCCGGTCTCGAACCTCCTCGATGTCGAGCTGCCGCAACGCATCCGGGCGCTCGGCGCCCTCCTCGACCTCGTCCCAGGTGCGCGGCGTGGCCACCCACGGGTCGTCGCGCCCGCGCATCGAGTAGGGGCTGATCGTCGTCTTGGCCGCGACGTTCTGGCTCCAGTCGAGGAAGACCTTGCCGGGGCGCAGCGTCTTGGTCATCTTCCACAGCAGCAGCTCGGGGTGGGCACCGGTGAGCTCCTGCGCGAGCTGCTGGGCGAGGTCGCGCACCTGGTCGGAGCTGAGGTCGCCGCCGAGCTGCGCGTAGAGCTGCATGCCCTTGCTGCCCGACGTCACCGGGTAGAGCTCGAGGCCGAGCTGCTGGAGGCGGTCGCGGACGACGAGCGCCGCGCGGGCGCACTCGTGCAACCCGGCGGGTGGACCGGGATCGAGGTCGATGACGAGCCGGTCGGGGTTCACCCGCTGGTCGTCCTCGACCCGCCACTGGGGGACGTGCAGCTCAAGGGCGTTGAGGTTGACGAGGTAGGTGAGGTCGGCGGCGTCGGTGACGAAGGGGTAGGTGACGTCGTCGATCTGCACCCGGGTCAGCCAGGACGGCGCCCCGGACGGGACGTTCTTCTCGAAGAAGGACTGGTCCCCGACACCGTGCGGCCACCGCACGCGCGTCACCGGGCGGCCCGCGAGGTGCGGCAGCAGGACCGGGGCGACGGCCGCGTAGTAGGCCAGCACCTCCCCCTTCGTCGTCTCGGTGGCGGGATACATGACCTTGTCGAGGGAGGTGAGGCGCAGGGTGCGGCCGGCGACCTTGACGCGGGCGACGTCGGGCTCAGGCATCGAGGTCCTCCGGGGTGAGGTCGGGGCGGGTGCGCTGGAACGAGGGCTGCCGCAGCCGGCCCCCGTCGGTGCGTCCGAGCGACGCGACATCGATGACGACGGTCGGCTCGACCCAGCGGGCCCCGGCCGCGTCCACCCGCGGGAGGTCGTCGGCGAAGGGGGATCCGCTCGCCTCCTCGAGGAGGTCGCGCAGCCGCGCGCCGGCCTTGCCGGCGAGGCCGGACCCGACCCGACCGGCGAAGCGCAGACCCCCCTCGCCCGGGATGCCGACGAGGACCGCGCCGAGCCGGCCGGCCGAGCCCGTCTCGGGACGCCACCCGCCGACGACGACGGAGACGGTCGCTCGGTGGGGGAGCTTGAGCCAGTCGGCCGACCGGCGGCCGGGGAGATAGAGGGAGTCGCGGCGCTTGCTGACGATCCCCTCCAGACCCTGCTCCTCGGTGACGCCGAGAAGCATCTCGCCGTCGTCGTAGATGGGCGGCACCTGCCAGCGGGCGGTGTCGATCTCGAGCTGCTCGAGCAGGGCACGACGGGCGTGCCACGGCTGCCCGGTGACGTCCTGCCCGAGGACTCGTAGGACGTCGAAGACCATGAGGGTTACGGGTGCCGTGGCCGCGAGCTGCTGTGCCCGATGGGCCGAGGTGACGTGCATCCGGTCGGCGAGCGCGTGGAAGGAAGGCACACCGTCGCGCAGCGCGACGATCTCGCCGTCAAGGAGGAGGTCGTCGTAGAGCTCGGCCAGGCCGGCGAGCTCAGGGAACGCCACGGTGACGTCTCGCTCGCTGCGTGACCAGATCGTCAGGTGTCCGTCGCGCACGTCGACGAGCACGCGCATCCCGTCCCACTTCACCTCGTGCACCCAGGCGTCGCCGGCCGGCACGCGGTCGGTCGACGAGGCGAGCATGGGTCGCATCCTCCGATCCTGCCGCACCGACCGTCATGACCGCAGATGCCATGCTTTCGGAGCCATCGCAGACATGAGGAGACAACCGTGACCACACGACCCCAGACCCCGCTCGGGCTCTTCGGGACCGACACCCTGATCGGCGAGGAGGACCGTGCGATCCGCGACACGGTGCGGCGCTTCGTCGACGCCCGGATCCGTCCAGAGATCGCCGACTGGTACGAGGCAGCCAGCATCCCCGTCCGTGAGCTGGCCAAGGAGCTCGGCTCGCTCGGCGTGCTCGGGATGCACCTCGAGGGCTACGGCTGCGCCGGCACGAGCGCCACCGCGTACGGTCTTGCCTGCATGGAGCTCGAGGCCGGGGACTCCGGCCTCCGCTCGCTGGTGAGCGTCCAGGGCTCGCTGGCGATGTTCGCCATCTGGAAGCACGGCTCCGAGGAGCAGAAGCAGGAGTGGCTCCCCCGGATGGCGGCGGGCGAGGCCATCGGCTGCTTCGGTCTCACCGAGCCGGACTTCGGGTCCGACCCCGGCGGGATGCGCACCCGCGCGGTCCGTGACGGCGACGACTGGGTGCTCAACGGCAGCAAGATGTGGATCACCAACGGGTCCGTCGCCGACGTGGCCGTGGTCTGGGCCCAGACGGACGAGCGGATCCGCGGCTTCGTCGTCCCGGCCGGCACCCCGGGCTTCTCGGCGCCGGAGATCAAGAAGAAGATGTCGCTGCGTGCCAGCGTCACCTCCGAGCTGGTCCTCGACGACGTACGGCTCCCCGCCGACGCCGTGCTGCCCGAGGTCTCGGGCCTGTCCGGGCCGTTGTCCTGCCTCAGCGAGGCGCGCTACGGGATCGTCTTCGGCTCGCTCGGTGCGGCTCGTGACTGCCTGGAGAGCGCGATCGCCTACAGCCAGGACCGGGCGATCTTCGACAAGCCGCTCGCGGCCTACCAGATCACCCAGACCAAGCTCGCGGACATGACCCTCGAGCTCGGCAAGGGGATGCTCCTCGCGCTCCAGCTCGGTCGGCTCAAGGACGAGGGCACGCTGCGGCCCGAGCAGGTATCGCTCGGCAAGCTGAACAACGTCCGTGAGTCCATCGCGATCGCCCGGGAGGCCCGGACGATCTTCGGGGCGGCCGGCATCACGCTGGAGCACCCGATCATGCGTCACGCGAACAACCTCGAGTCGGTGCTCACCTACGAGGGGACGAGCGAGGTGCACCAGCTGATCATCGGGCGGGCACTCACCGGCGAGGCTGCATTCCGGTGAGATCCGACCCGGCCCCCGGGGCCCTCGACGGGGTGCGTGTCGCCGACTTCAGCAGGGTGCTGGCGGCGCCGTACGCGACGATGCTCCTGGCGGACCTGGGGGCCGAGGTCATCAAGGTCGAGCGCCCAGGCGTGGGGGACGAGACCCGCGCCTGGGGGCCGCCCTGGTCGGACGAGGGGGAGGCGACGTACTTCCTCTCCGTCAACCGCAACAAGGAGTCGCGGGTCATCGACCTCTCCTCACCCGAGGGGAGGCAGGCCGCGCTCGACCTCGTCGCGGAGTGCGACGTCGTCATCGACAACTTCCGCAGCGGCACCATGGAGCGGCTCGGGCTCGGCCCGGACGAGCTCCTCGACCGGCACCCCGGCCTCGTCGTCTGCTCGGTCACGGGTTTCGGCTCGGGCGAAGGAGCGTCCCTGCCCGGGTACGACCTCGTCGTCCAGGCGGTCGGCGGCCTGATGTCGGTCACCGGGTCCGAGGAGTCCGGCCCGATGAAGGCCGGGGTCGCGCTCGTCGACGTCATCACCGGCCTGCACGCGACCATCGGGATCCAGGCCGCGCTGCGGCACCGGGATCGCACCGGCGAGGGCCAGCGGGTCGAGGTCAACCTCCTCTCCTCGATGCTCTCGGCCATGGTCAACCAGGCCTCCGCCTACGTCGTCACCGGCCAGGTGCCGCAGGCGATGGGCAACCTCCACCCGAGCATCGCGCCGTACGAGCTGCTCACGACCGCCGACCGTCCCCTGGCGGTCGCCGCGGCCAACGACAAGCTCTTCGCCCTGCTCGCCGAGGGCATCGGCCGACCGGAGCTCGCCCGCGACCCGCGCTTCGCGCGCAACTCCGACCGGGTCTCCCACCGTCGCGTGCTCGTCGCCGAGCTCGAGGACGTCCTGCGCGAGCAGCCCGCTGACCACTGGTTCGAGGTGCTCTCCGGCCTCGGGGTCCCGTGCGGGCCGATCAACGACCTCCAGCAGGCCTTCGACCTCGCCGATCGGCTCGGGCTGCAGCCCGTCCAAGAGATCGCCGAGCCCGGCCGCCCGCCGGTCAGGACCGTCGCCCACCCGATCACCCTGTCCCGGACGCCGGCGACGTACCGCACGCCGCCCCCGCTGCTCCCCCCTTCGCCCGGGACGTCCCAGGCAGGCGGGGCGTGACGCGGCTTCGGGCCGCCGTCGTCGGCGGCGGCATCATCGGGACTGCGGTGGCGCGCCACCTGGCCCGCGAGCACGGCGCCGACGTCACCCTGCTCGAGAAGGAGGACCGCCTCGCGGCCCACCAGACCGGGCACAACAGCGGGGTGGTCCACGCCGGTCTCTACTACGAGCCGGGGAGCCTCAAGGCCACCCTGTGCCGCCGCGGCGTCGGCCTCCTCCAGGACTTCGTCGCGCAGCACGACATCGCCTACGACGAGTGCGGCAAGGTCGTCGTCGCGCTCGACGACGTGCAGGCGGGACGGCTCGGCCCGCTCCACGAGCGAGCGGTGGCCAACGGGGTGCCGGGTGTCCGGCTCGTCGAGGGTGACGAGCTGCGCGAGATCGAGCCCGGGGTGGCCGGGGTGCGGGCCATCCACTCGCCCCGGACGGCCATCGTGGACTTCCCTGCCGTCACCGAGGCGCTCGGCGCCGAGCTCGTCGAGGCGGGCGGTGCGGTCCGCCTCGGCCACGAGGTCAGGAGCATCAGCGTGCGGGGCGGCGGGGTCCGGGTCGGCACGACGACGAAGGGGGGGCCCGGCGGGTCCGAGGACGGCGGGGAGTTCGCCCTCGTCGTGGCCTGCGGCGGGCTGCAGAGCGACCGTCTCGCCGCGCTGCTCGGTGAGCGGCGGGACCCACGGATCGTGCCCTTCTACGGCGACTACTTCGTCCTGCCTCGTGAGCAGCGCCCGGTGGTCCGGGGGATGGTCTACCCCGTCCCGGACCCGCGCTACCCCTTCCTCGGGGTCCACGTGACCCCGCGCGTCGACGGCGTGCTCACGCTCGGGCCCAACGCCTTCCTCTCGCTGGGCCGGGAGTCCTACGAGCGCGGCCGGCCGGTGGCACGCGACGTGCGCGACGTCGTCGGCTACCCGGGCTTCTGGCGCTTCGCCGCCCGCAACGTCCCGGCGGCGGTCCGCGAGACCCGCACGGCGCTCAGCTCAGGGCAGTTCCTCCGGGAGGCCGTGCGGTACGTACCCGGCCTCGACGTCTCCCGCGCGGTCCGCGGGACCCGCGGGGTCAGGGCCCAGGCGATGGCCGGTGACGGCCGGCTCGTCGACGACTTCGTCATCACCGGGACCGACCGGGTGGTCGTCGTGCGCAACGCCCCGTCGCCGGGAGCGACGTCCGCGCTGGCGATCGCGGAGCACATCGCCGCCGAGGCGATGCGGCGCCGCTCCGGCCGGTAGCCGGGGGCCGCACCGCCGGTCCGGCACCGGAAGTCGCAGACGTCCGAGCATGGTCTCGTCCGCCCGGGGGAGGCATGCTTGGGTCATGCGAGCGATCTGGAAGGGCGCGGTCTCCTTCGGTCTGGTCAATGTCCCGGTGCGGCTGTACTCGGCGACGGAGAACCACGACGTGCAGTTCCGTCAGGTGCACGTCGCGGACGGCGGCCGGATCCGTTACAAGCGGATCTGCCAGATCGATGGCGAGGAGGTGCCTTACGACGACATCGCGAAGGGGTACGAGACCGAGGACGGCGAGATGGTCATCCTCACCGACGAGGACCTCAAGGACCTGCCGACGCGCTCCAGCAAGGAGATCAGCGTCGAGAAGTTCGTCCCCTCGGACCAGATCGACCCGATCTACCTCGACAAGACGTACTACCTCGAGCCGGACAAGAGCGCGCAGAAGCCGTACGTCCTGCTGCGCGACGCGCTGGAGGGGGAGGACCGGGTCGCGATCGCGACCGTGTCCATCCGCACCCGGATGACGATGGCGGTGCTCCGCGTCCGCGACGGGCTGATCGTCATGCAGACGATGCTCTGGCCCGACGAGGTGCGCTCCACCGACCAGTTCGGCGACCTTGGCGAGGACATGCACGCCACCGACAAGGAGCTGTCGATGGCGCAGGTGCTCATCGACCAGCTCGCCGACGACTTCGACCCCGACGACTACGAGGACGACTACGCCAACGCGGTCAAGGCGCTCGTCATGGCCAAGGTCGAGGGCGGCGAGGTCAAGGCCGCGCCCGAGGACGAGGAGGAGGGCGGCGAGGTCGTCGACCTGCTCGCGGCGCTCGCGCGCTCGGTCGAGAAGGCCAAGTCCCGCCGCGGGGAGTCCACCGGGGCGAAGGGGGAGGAGTCTGGGGCCGAGCAGCCGGCGCCGACGACCGCTGGAGCCAAGGCTCCTGCGAAGAAGACGGCGAAGAAGGCGCCGGCGAGGAAGGCCGCGGCGAAGAAGACCGCGACCAAGGCGGCCGCGAAGAAGACCACGGCGAAGAAGTCGGCGACGAAGAGCACCGCGAAGAAGACCCCGGCGAAGAAGGCCGGCTGAGGTGCCCGAGGGCCACACCCTCCACCGGATCGCCCGCGACCTCGACGCCGCGTTCGCCGGTGCGCCGGCCCGCTTCAGCTCGCCGCAGGGACGATTCGCCGACGGCGCCGCGCTGCTCGACGGGGGCGAGGTCGTCGAGGCCCGGGCGCACGGCAAGCACCTTTTCGTCGAGGTGGACTCCCACGAGACCCGCATCCTGCACGTCCACCTCGGGCTCATCGGCACCTTCACGATCGACGCGGACCCCTACGCCGGAGAGCGCCCGGTCGTCGGCATGGTCCGCGCCCGGATCGAGAACGACGCGCACGTCGCCGACCTCCGCGGCCCGATGACGTGCGCGGTCATCACCCCCGAGGACGAGGCGGCGGTCCACGCGAAGCTCGGTCCCGACCCTCTTCGCGATGTCACCGGCGACCGCGCCTGGGAGCGGGTCACCCGCTCGAAGAAGTCGATCGCCGCACTCCTCATGGACCAGGCCGTCCTCGCCGGGGTGGGCAACGTCTACCGCTGCGAGGTCCTCTTCCGGGCCGGGGTCGACCCGATGACGCCGGGCACACGGTTGCGCCGCGAGACATGGGACGAGATCTGGGCCGACCTGCGCCGCCTGCTGCCGCTCGGCGTCGCGACGAGCCGGATCGTCACCCTGCCGGAGCAGGTCGAGCAGATCGAGACGGCCCTGGCGAAGGGGGAGGAGGTTTACCTCACGGAGCGCGACAGCTTCGTCTACAAGCGCACCGGGGAGCCGTGCCTCGTCTGCGGGACGCCGGTCTCGGCGACCGATGTCGCGGGACGCACCCTCTACTGGTGCGCCACCTGCCAGACCGGCCGCTGAGCCGGGACGTCCTCAGCGGCGGGCGGGCCCAGGAGCCCGATGAGGCGGAGCGCGACGGCGGTGAGGAAGCTCAGCGCAGAGGCGAGCTCGACGATCTCCTCGACGGTCTGCTCGAGGCGCTCGACGTCCAGGCTCATCGCCTCGGGGTCGATGGAGTCCATGCCGACGGCGACGACCGCCAGGACGACCCCGAGGACGAGCGCGCGCCGCGCCCCGGGGTCGGGCGCGAAGGACCGCCACACCACAGGCAGGAAGAGCAGCCCGGCGAGGGCCACGAAGATCATGAGGAAGTCCCCGGGCCCCACCCACGGCAGGAAGGGCAACGTGATGTCACGAGGAGCGAGCACCCGGTCCCGCACCCGCTCGTGGATCGCGAACCGCTCGTCGAGGCCCAGAGCGGCGAAGCCGGCCCCCAGGAGGAACCAGGGCCATGAGGGCGACGAGCGGCGCGCGCCGACGGTGACGGCCACGAGCCAGCACAGGACGGCTGCCACGACGAGTGAGACCGACTGCAACCGGGTCATCGGGGTCTGCTCCTTGGCGATCCACTCCCACCAGCTGGGCCACTGGGCCGCGGCCAGGACAGCCGGTGCGAGGACCGCGACGACGACCGCGAGCGCGACGGCTGCGCGACGCGCGCGCGAGATCACGACGCCACCGAGGAGTTCGCGGCGTCGGTCGCGTGGCCCAGGGCCTCGAGGACTGCCTCGCCGAACATCTGGGATCCGCGCTCGAGCACCTCGTCGCGCCACCACGCGCTGTGCGCGGTCTGCAGGAGCCGCCCCTCTGCGACGACATCCGCGTGCTCCGCCGGATCGGCGACGATCTCGTCGACGGCATAGCCGCGGAGGCCCTGCGAGCGCAGGGCGCAGATCGCGGCACCGGTGTCGACGAGCGGCGGACGCCCGACGTTGACGAGGAAGGCTCCTGGGCGCATGGCGGCGATCTCGTCAGGGCCGAGCAGGGGTGGCGCGCCCGGGGTCGTCGAGGCGCAGACCGCGATGACGTCGCTCTCGCGGACGAGTCGGTCGAGGTCGACGGGTGCGATGCCCAGGGCGCGGGCGCGACGGCTGGCCTGCTCGTCGATGTCGGTGCCGACGACCCGCATGCCGATGCCGGAGGCGATGACCCCGAGACGACTACCGATCCGGCCGGTCCCGAGGATGCCGAGGGTGCGTCCCGCGAGCTCGACCCCGCGGAGGGAGACGTCCGCCGGCGCGGAGCCCCGGGACCGGTCGTTGGCGAGCACGGCGCGGGTCGCCTGGGTCATGACGAGCGTCAGGGCGTGCTCGGCGACCGCGACCGTCGCGTAGCACGGCAGGGTGTGCAGCTCGACGCCACGCGAGGCCAGCAGGTCCCGGTCGACGTGCTCGTACCCGGTGGCGTAGATGACGACGGCCCGCAGCCGGGGGCAGGCGTCGAGGAGATCCGCGTCGAGGCGGGGGAGGCAGATGTTCGTCGCTGCGAGCACGGTGGCATCGCGGAGGAGATCCTTGGCCTCCTCCGGCGAAGGCGCCGAGCCGCGCTGCACGGCGCGCAGTCTGGCCACGGACTCGATGCGTGCGAGGCCGTGGTCGGTGAGCGATGCCCGACCGGCCCTGCTGATCATCACGACGTCCATCGAGCTCCCCTGCTCATCACTCCCGGCAGCACGTCAGCGCTGGTCTCACTGTTGTCGGCAGGTTTCCGCCGCCCGACGCGGCGGTAAAGCACCGCCACTCGCCCGTGACCTTTTCGTGAGCAGATGTTCAACTACTCGTTTATGCCCTCAGCGGAACGCTCCGACGGAACAGCACAGGCGGTTCGCGCGTTGACCCCACAGATCGGCCGGCTGTCGTGCGCCGAGGGCGGAATGCCCGAGGCGAGCGGCACCGGCCCGGATAGCATCGTGGCAGCCAAGCCAGAAGGGGCGTCCCATGTTCGAACGGTTCACCGACAGGGCCCGCCGAGTCGTCGTGCTCGCGCAGGAGGAGGCACGCCTCCTCAACCACAACTACATCGGCACCGAGCACATCTTGCTCGGCCTCATCCACGAGGGTGAGGGCGTCGCCAGCAAGGCGCTGGAGTCGCTCGGCATCTCGCTGGAGCAGGTCCGCGAGCAGGTCCAGGACATCATCGGTCCCGGCCAGCAGGCGCCCACCGGCCACATCCCCTTCACGCCGCGGGCGAAGAAAGTGCTCGAGCTCTCGCTGCGCGAGGCGCTCCAGCTCGGCCACAACTACATCGGCACCGAGCACATCCTGCTCGGCCTCATCCGTGAGGGCGAGGGCGTGGCCGCCCAGGTCCTCGTCAAGCTCGGCGCGGACCTCGGCCGGGTGCGGCAGACCGTCATCCAGCTCATCTCGGGCTACCAGGGTGGCAAGGAGGGCCAGGCCGCCGGTGTCGGCGCCAGCTCCGGTCCCGCCGAGGGGCAGCCCGCCGGCTCGCTCGTCCTCGACCAGTTCGGCCGCAACCTCACTCAGGCCGCGCGCGACAACACCCTCGACCCGATCGTCGGTCGCGACAAGGAGATCGAGCGGGTCATGCAGACCCTCTCGCGCCGGACGAAGAACAACCCGGTCCTCGTCGGCGAGCCCGGCGTCGGCAAGTCCTCCATCGTCGAGGGCCTGGCCAGCAAGATCGTCGAGGGTGACGTCCCCGAGACGCTCAAGGACAAGCAGCTCTACACGCTCGACCTCGGCTCGCTCGTCGCCGGCAGCCGCTACCGCGGTGACTTCGAGGAGCGCCTCAAGAAGGTGCTCAAGGAGATCAAGACGCGCGGCGACATCATCCTCTTCATCGACGAGATCCACACCCTCGTCGGGGCAGGTGCCGCAGAGGGCGCGATCGACGCGGCGAGCATCCTCAAGCCGATGCTCGCGCGTGGTGAGCTCCAGACGATCGGCGCGACGACGCTCGACGAGTACCGCAAGCACATCGAGAAGGACTCGGCGCTCGAGCGTCGCTTCCAGCCCATCCAGGTCGACGAGCCGTCGATCGCGGACGCCATCGACATGCTCAAGAAGTTGCGTGACCGATACGAGGCGCACCACGGCGTGACGATCACCGACGAGGCGATCGTCTCCGCGGTGACCCTCTCAGACCGCTATGTCAACGACCGCTTCCTCCCGGACAAGGCGATCGACCTCATCGACGAGGCCGGCGCGCGCCTGCGCATCTTCCGCCTCTCCGCCCCCCCGGCGGCCAAGGAGGTCGACGAGAAGATCGCGGCCGTCCGTCGCGACAAGGAGTCGGCCATCGACGGTCAGGACTTCGAGCTCGCCGCGCGGCTGCGTGACGACGAGAAGAACCTGCTTAAGGAGAAGGCCACCCTCGAGGAGGAGTGGAAGTCCGGTCGTCTCGACGAGGCCGTCCAGCTCGACGAGGAGCATGTCGCGGAGATCCTCACGATGAGCACCGGCGTGCCCGTCGGCAAGCTGAGCGAGAACGACGCGACCCGCCTGCTCAAGATGGAGGAGGAGCTGCACAAGCGCGTCATCGGCAACGACCTCGCGATCAAGGCGCTCTCGCAGTCCATCCGCCGCACCCGCGCCGGTCTGAAGGACCCGCGTCGCCCGGGAGGTTCGTTCATCTTCGCCGGCCCGACCGGTGTGGGTAAGACCGAGCTCGCCAAGGCGCTCGCCGAGTTCCTCTTCGGTGACGAGGACGCGCTCATCACCCTCGACATGTCGGAGTTCTCCGAGAAGCACACGGCGAGCCGTCTCTTCGGCAGCCCGCCCGGCTACGTCGGTTACGACGAGGGCGGCCAGCTCACCGAGAAGGTGCGCCGCAAGCCCTTCTCCGTCGTGCTCTTCGACGAGGTGGAGAAGGCGCACCCCGACATCTTCAACAGCCTGCTCCAGGTGCTCGAGGAGGGACGACTCACCGACTCCCAGGGTCGCGTCGTCGACTTCAAGAACACCGTGATCATCATGACGACCAACCTCGGCTCGCGTGAGATCAAGGCGGTCTCGCTCGGCTTCGCCGCGGGCACGGACTCGGGCACCGAGTACGAGAAGATGAAGGCCTCGGTCACCTCGGCGCTGCGCGACCACTTCCGCCCGGAGTTCCTCAACCGGGTCGACGAGACCATCGTCTTCCCGCGCCTCACCGAGGCCGAGATCGTCCAGATCGTCGACCTCGAGATCGCCAAGCTCGACACGCGCCTCAAGGACAAGGACATGGGCATCGAGCTCACGCCCGCGGCCAAGGCGCTGCTCGCGCACCGCGGCTACGACCCGGCCCTCGGCGCCCGTCCGCTCAAGCGGACGATCCAGCGCGAGATCGAGGACCAGATCGCCGAGAAGATCATCTTCGGCGAGCTGACCCCGGGCACGATCATCGGCGTCGACATCGAGGGTGAGGGCAAGTCGGCGAACTTCACCTTCGCCGGCACGCACAAGCCGGACGTCGACGACGTCGCGGTCGCGGTCGTGACCGGCGAGGCCGGCCCCGCCCCGCAGGGCTGACCGACCCGACCCAGAGCGAAGGGGGCGGCGCACCCAGGTGGTGCGCCGCCCCTTCGCCGTCCCCCGGCCGTGCTGCTCGTCGAGGGTGTCGCCCTGCCCCGTGGCGCGGGCAAGGTCCCACTCGGTCGTACATTGGTCCGGTGTCCAAGACCGATGTCGTCGTCCGCCACGCTCGCACCGCGGACGTCCGGGCGATCCGTGAGCTCGTCCAGCCGCTCGCCGAGCGCCGGGTCCTCGTGAGCAAGGACGCGGTCGCGTACTTCGAGGGGATCCAGGAGTTCCGGGTCGCCGAGATCGACGGCGTCGTCGTCGGTTGCGGCGCCGTGCACGTCATGTGGGAGGACCTCGCCGAGATCCGCACGCTGGCCGTCGGGGCGGACCACCTGGGCCTCGGGGTCGGGTCGGTGCTCCTCGAGACGCTGCTCGACGACGCCCGTGCGCTCGGTGTGGAGCGGATCTTCTGCCTGACCTTCGAGACCGACTTCTTCGAGCGGCACGGGTTCAGCGAGATCGAGGGGCAGGCCGTCGACCCCGAGGTGTACACCGAGCTCCTCCGCTCGTACGACGAGGGTGTCGCCGAGTTCCTCGACCTCGAGCGGGTCAAGCCCAACACCCTCGGCAACTCCAGGATGCTTCGCCAGCTCTGAGGCAAGTCTGCGACGCTACGGTCGGCGGATGACCTCTGACCCGCGAGCCGTCCGCCACATCGTCGTCATGGGTGCCTCCGGCGCCGGAAAGACGACCCTGGCCCAGGGCATCGTCGACGCGACCGGCTGGGACTTCCTCGAGGGGGACGAGCTGCACCCGCCGGAGAACGTCGCGAAGATGACCTCCGGCCGGCCGCTGACCGACGAGGACCGGTGGCCGTGGTTGCGTTCCGTGGGGGAGTGGATCAGTGAGCGGGAGGCGAAGGGGGAGCCGGCCGTCATCGCCTGCTCGGCACTCCGACGCGTTTACCGCGACCTGCTGCGCGAGGGACGCGAGCACGTGGAGTTCCTCATGATCGAGGTCCCCGCCGAGGAGCTGCACCGTCGGCTCGAGGAGCGCACCGACCACTACATGAAGGCGTCGATGCTTCAGTCCCAGCTCGACACCCTCGAGCCGCTCGAGGCCGACGAGCCGGGCGTGACGCTGCGCTCCGGCGGCGACGAGGGCCAGGCCCTGGCCGACGCCCTCGTCGAGCTGGACCTGCAGGGCCGGGATCAGGCCGGCAGGGCGTAGCCGCCGTCCACGGGCTCGACGAGCCCGTCCTCGATGAGCCCGGTCAGGCACCGGTCGACCTTCGCCGGGTCCTCCGGCCACACGGTGTCGACCTCCGCGCGGGCGACGGCGCCGGAGGTCTCGCGGAGCAGCTGGACGATCCGCCCCCGCACCTGACGGTCCGTGCCGTGCCACGCCTGACCTCGCCGCGCGGGGCCGTCGTAGGCGGGGCACCCGGCACGCTGCCAGGCGCACAGGTCGACCACGGGGCAGCGGTCGCACTGCGGGGCCCGCGCGGTGCAGACGAGTGCGCCGAGCTCCATGACCGCGGCGTTCCACGTGTTCCCGTCCTCTGCCGACGGCGGCATGGCCGCCGCGGCGAGCCGGGTCTCGTGGGCGGTGAGCGAGGGCGCAGCCTGCGCCTGCCCGTCGAGCGCCCGGGCGAGGACCCGGCGGACGTTGGTGTCGATGACGACCTGGGGGTCACCGAAGGCGAAGGAGGCGACCGCCGCTGCGGTGTAGGCGCCGACGCCGGGGAGCGCGAGGAGGTCCGCGTGCGTGCGCGGCACCTCACCCTCATGGCGCTCGACCATCGCCACGGCTGCCTCCCGCAGGCGCAGCGCCCGGCGGGGGTAGCCGAGCCGGCCCCAGAGCCGCACCGCGTCACCGGGGGAGGCCGCAGCGAGGTCTGGTGGCGTCGGCCAGCGGCGCAGCCACTCGCGCCAGGTCGGGACGACCCGGGCCACGGGTGTCTGCTGCGACATCACCTCGGAGAGGAAGATCTCCCAGGCAGTGGTCCCCGCCGCTCGCCACGGGAGGGGGCGAGCGTGCTCGCCGTACCACCGCAGGACCCCGGCGTGGATCAGCGGGAGATCATCGGGGGTCGTCATGGCAGGGAGAGATCGCGTGGTCCGGCTCCGGGGAGCGCTCAGACGTAGCGCTCGAGGATCGAGGTCTCGGCCAGGCGAGACAGGCCCTCGCGGACGAGGCGGGCCCGGCCCTCTCCGACGCCGTCGACGTCCATGAGGTCGTCGACGTTGGCGGCGAGGAGGCGCTGCAGGCTGCCGAAGTGCGCGACGAGCCGCTCGACGATGGCGCCGGGGAGCCGGGGCACCTTGCCGAGGATGCGGTAGCCGAGCGGGCTGACCGAGGCGTCGAGGTTCTCCCCGACGATCGAGAAGCCGAGCGTCTTGGCGCACGCCCCGAGATCGAGGAGCTGGGTGGCGTCGAGCGCGGCGAGCGAGGCCATGACCTCTGGGGTCGCGACCTCGTTCGTCGCGTTCCGGGTGTAGTCGCGGGCGACCCACACGAGGTCGTCCTGGAGGCCGGCGGTGAGCTCCTCGAGCTGGAGCGAGAGGAGGCGCCCCTCGGTGCCGAGCTCGACGATGTAGCTCTCGATCTCCTCGCTGATGCGGCGGACCATCTCCATCCGCTGGAGGACCGAGGCGACGTCGCGGACGGTGACGAGGTCCTCGATCTCCAGGGCGGACAGGGCGCTCGTCACCTCGTCGAGCCGACCCTTGTACCGCTCGAGGGTCTGGAGCGCCTGGTTCGCGTGCGAGACGAGCTCCGGGGTCGGCTTGACGACGTGCCGGCGGTCGCCGAGGTAGAGCGCGATGATCCGCATGGACTGGCTGACGGAGACGACCGGGTGGCCGGTCTGGCGGGCGACACGCTCGGCGGTGCGGTGCCGGGTGCCGGACTCCTGCGTCTCGATGCTCGGGTCAGGGACGAGCTGGACGCCGGCGCGCAGGATCTTGGCGTGGTGACGGTCCATGACGATGGCGCCGTCCATCTTCGCGAGCTCGCGCAGGCGGGTCGCGGAGAAGTCCACGTCGAGGGCGAAGCCGCCGGTGGCGATGGACTCGACGAGCTTGTCGTGGCCGAGGACGACGAGCGCGCCGGTGTTGCCGCGCAGGATCCGCTCGAGACCGTCGCGCAGCTCGGTCCCGGGCGCGACCGCCGCGAGGGTGGCGCGGAAGAGCTCTTCGTCGTGGTCTGACACGTCGGTGAGTCTATGGGGCGACGGGGGCCCCCTCGACCCGCTCGCCCGCGTACGGCCTGGACCGGGCGCCGACCTGCTCGATGGCGGCGGCCAGGTCGCTCACCTCGAGGACCTCCATCCGCGGAGGGGGCGCCGTGCCGTCGAGCGCACCCACGGGGACGATCGCCGTGGTGAACCCGAGCCGCGCGGCCTCGCCGAGCCGCCGCGCGACGCCGACGACGGGGCGGACCTCGCCGGACAGGCCGACCTCGCCGAGGGCGAGGAGCGTGTGGGGGAGCGGCTGGTCGAGGAGGGCGCTCGCGATGGCCAGCGCGACGGCGAGGTCGCTCGACGGCTCCGTGATCCGGACCCCGCCGACGGTGCTCACGTACGTGTCGGCCCGGCCGACGGGTGCCCCGGCGCGGCGGTCGAGCACCGCCATGATCATCGAGACGCGGGACGAGTCGAGCCCGACGCTGGCCCGCCGCGGGGTGGGGATCTCCGAGGGGGCGACGAGGGCCTGCACCTCCGTGACGAGGGGGCGGCGGCCCTCGAGGGTCACCGTCGCGCAGGTGCCGGGCACGGTGATGTGCCGCGACGACAGGAAGAGCCCGCTCGGGTCGTCCAGCCCGTGAATCCCCGAGTCGGTGAGATCGAAGCAACCCACCTCGTCGGTCGGACCGTAGCGGTTCTTCACCGCTCGGACGAGGCGCAGCCGTGACTGACGGTCGCCCTCGAACTGCACGACGACGTCGACGAGGTGCTCGAGCATGCGAGGCCCCGCGATCGACCCGTCCTTGGTGACGTGGCCGACGAGGAGCATGGCGACGCCTGCGGCCTTCGCCCGTTGGATGAGCACCCCCGCGACCTCGCGGACCTGGCTCACGTTGCCAGCGGCCCCGTCGACCTCGGCGGAGGCCAGCGTCTGCACGGAGTCGACGACGGCCAGCGCGGGGGTACGCTCGTCGAGGTGCGCGAGCACGGTCCCGAGGTCGGTCTCGCTCGCGAGGTAGAGGTCGTCCGCGAGCGCGCCGATGCGCTCGGCGCGCGAGCGCACCTGCGCGGCTGACTCCTCGCCGCTGACGTAGAGCACCGTGCGACCCGCGGCCGCCCGCGCGGCGACGTCGAGGAGCAGGGTCGACTTGCCCACGCCGGGCTCACCGGCGACGAGCACGACGGAGCCGGGCACGATCCCGCCACCGAGCACCCGGTCGAACTCGGGCACGCCGGTGCTCCAGGCCTGGGCGTCCTCGACCGGCACCTCGGCGATCGGCCGGGCGGGTGTCTCGACCCGGGTCGCGCTCGTCGTCCGCACCCGGGGCGCCCCGGCCTCGGCCACGGTCCCCCACGCCTGGCACTCGCCGCAGCGGCCGACCCACTTCACCGTCGTCCAGCCGCACTCGGTGCACCGGAAGGCGTGGGTGCGGGTGCTCTTCGTCGCCATGAGGGTCAACCTATGCGCCGCTCCCGACAACGGCCGGGTGGCCTCGGCTCAGCCCTCGCCCTGGGTCGCGAGGGTGGCCGGGTGGACGAGCAGGGGCAGGAGGTCACGCCCTTCGGGCCCCGGACGAAGGGGTGAGCGGCCCCCCTTCGCCCTCAGGCCGGAGGCCGCCCGGACCGCGTCGACGACGCCCAGGTGAGCCTCGCACCGGCGGGCCAGCTCGTCGTAGCCGCCCTGCCCCATGAGCTCGACGAGGCCATCGCGCTCGGTGACGTAGACGGGATCAGCGGCGACGTGCGCCTCGGGGTTGCCGGAGCAGTACCAGTCGAGGTCGTGGCCGCCGGGGCCCCAGCCTCGCCGGTCGTACTCGCCGATGCTGATCTCGAGGTAGCTCGACTCGTCGGTGAGGGTGACGGTCCGGTAGGTGCGCCGGATCGGCAGCTGCCAGCAGACGTCCGGCTTGAGCGTGTGCGGCGGGACGCCGGTGAGCACCGCGTGCTGGTGGAGGGCGCAGCCCGCCCCGGCGGGGAAGCCGGGCCGGTTGAGGAAGATGCACCCGCCGTCGACGACCTTCGTCTTGCGGGCGCCGTCCTCCTTCTCCGTCCACGCCGAGACCTTGGTGCTCCCCGGGTGGAGCTGCCACTCGTCCTCGCCGAGCTCCTTGGCGACCGCGTGGACGCGGGCGACGTCGTCCTTGTCGCTGAAGTGCGCCCCGAGGGTGCAGCACCCGTTGTCGGGGTGGTCGGCGTCGATGCCCTGGCAGCCCTGACCGAAGATGCACATCCACCGAGACGTCAGCCAGGTGAGGTCGCACCGGAAGCGCTGACCCGCGTCGGCCGGGTCGTCGAACTCGGCCCAGGTCCGGGGGGTGGTGAGCGGCGTCTCGCCGGGGTGCGTGGTCATCGCGGACACCCTACGGCCCGTAGGCTGGGGGACCATGCGGCTCGGGGTCATCGACGTGGGATCGAACACCGTCCATCTCCTCGTCGTCGACGCGCACCCCGGCGCGCACCCGCTGCCCGCCACCTCGCACAAGATCGACCTGCGTCTGGCCGAGCACGTCCTCGACGACGGACGGATCGCGGCCTCAGGCACCGACCGCCTCGTCACCTTCGTCCAGGAGTGTCTCGAGGTCGCCGAGGACCAGGGCGTCGAGGAGCTGCTCACCTTCGTCACGAGCGCCATCCGCGAGGCCCCCAACGGCGAGGCCGTGCTCGCCAAGGTCCGCAAGAAGACGACGAAGGAGCTGCTCGTCCTCTCCGGCGAGGACGAGGCCCGGCTCACCTTCCTCGCCGCGCGCCGCTGGACCGGCTGGTCGGCCGGCAAGCTGCTCGTCGTCGACATCGGCGGCGGCTCCCTCGAGCTCTCCCTCGGGACCGACGAGGACCCCGACGTCGCCCTCTCGCTCCTCCTCGGCGCCGGCCGGGTGACCCGTGAGCGGCTCGCCGAGGACCCCCCTTCGCCGGCGACGATCAAGGCGGCCCGCAAGGCCGTCCGCGCCGAGATCGCCTCCCAGATCCGGCCGCTCGCCAAGGCGGGCGCCCCCGACAAGGTCGTCGGCACGAGCAAGACGATGCGCTCCCTCGCCCGCATCGCGGGTGCGGCACCCTCGGCCGAGGGGCCTTACGTGCGTCGTGAGCTGAGCCGCGCCGACATCACGGAGACGATCGCCCGGATCGCCCCGCTCACCGCGGCCCAGCGTGCCGAGCTCCCCGGAGTCTCGGCCTCCCGGGCCCACCAGCTCCTCGGCGGCGCCATCGTCGCGGAGGCCGCGATGGACCTCCTCGGCGTCGAGACCCTCGAGATCTGCCCCTGGGCCCTGCGCGAAGGGGTCATCCTGCGCTACCTCGACCACCTCGACTCCTGAGCCGCTCGGCCCCGTCGAGGCAGGCGAGGTCTACTCTCGTGACCATGGCGAGCATCCCCGTGGCCCTGTCCACGGCGTCCGTCTACCCGCAGACCACGGCTGCCGCCTTCGACGTCGCCTCCCGCCTCGGGTACGACGGCATCGAGATCATGATCTGGACCGACCCGGTGACGCAGAACGCGCAGGCGCTCGCGGCGCTCTCCGAGCACCACGAGCTCCCGATCGTCTCCATCCACGCCCCGACCCTGCTGCTCACCCAACGGGTCTTCGGCAACGACGCGTGGGCCAAGATCGACCGCTCGATCGAGATCGCCCAAGAGGTCGGGGCGCCGACGGTCGTCCTTCACCCGCCCTTCCGGTGGCAGAAGGACTATGCGCGGGGCTTCGCCGACGGTGTCGCCGAGCGCGAGGACGCGTCGGGGATCGTCCTCGCGGTGGAGAACATGTACCCGTGGACGGCGCGCGGCCGTCAGGTCGAGGCCTACCTGCCGCACTGGGACCCGGTGCCCCAGCCCTACGACCACGTGACCATCGACCTCTCCCACACGGCGTCCGCCGGCTCCGATGCGCTGCAGATGGTCCGTGACCTCGACGACCGGCTGGCCCACATCCATCTCGCCGACGGCAGCGGGCGCACGATCAAGGACGAGCACCTCGTGCCGGGGCGCGGGTCGCAGCCGTGCGCGGAGGTGCTGCAGCACGTCGCGAGCTCGGGCTTCGACGGCGCGGTCGTGCTCGAGGTGGGCACGCGCAAGCGCACCCTGGCCGACCGTGAGGCGGACCTCGCCGAGTCCCTCGCCTTCGCCCGCGGCCACCTGACCGCCTGACGGCCTCGCCGGGAGCGCCTAGCCTGAGGCCATGCCCTATCTCATGATCGTCAACGACGCCGCGGGCACGAGCACCGACGACGTCGTCGAGGACGTGAGAGCGGCGCTCGCGGTGCACGGCGAGGTCGAGGTCGCGGCGACGTCCTCGATGGACGAGCTGCGCGAGGCGCTCCAGGGCCGTGGCGATGCCGAGGTCGTCGTCTGCGGCGGCGACGGCTCGCTCCACGCGGTCGCCACGGCGCTCTGCATGCGTGACGAGCTCGGTGACGGCGAGCGTGAGGGGCCGGTCCTGGGCATCGTCCCGCTGGGGACCGGCAACGACTTCGCCCGCTCGGTCAACCTCTCGGACGACCCTGTCGAGGCGGTCAGGGTCGTCGTCGAGGGACCGCTGCGGCCCATCGACGTCATCCGTGACGACAAGGCGCGCGTCGTGGTCAACGCCGTCCACGTCGGCGCCGGAGACGAGGCCGGTCGGCTCGCCAAGCCGTGGAAGGAGCGTCTCGGCACCGTCGGGCTCGGACCCCTCGGCTACGTCGTCGGCACCGTCCTCGCCGGCGTCCGCAAGGCGGGGTGGAAGCTGCGGGTCACCGTCGACGGCGAGGTCGTCGCCGACGGCCAGACCCGGCTCATGCAGGTCGGTATGGCCAACGGCACGAGCATCGGCGGCGGGGCCGTCCTGGCCCCCGACGCCGCGCCGGGCGACGGGTTGGGCGACATCGTCATCGCCGAGGCGCGCACCCGCCCGCAGCGCCTCCTCTACGCACTGCGGCTCACGTCCGGCGACGTCGAGAGCCTCGAGGGTGTGCGTCGGCTGCGCGGCACCGAGGTCCGGGTCGAGGCGATGACCGACCACGGCTTCGGGGTCAACGCCGACGGCGAGCTCCTCGACCCTGTGCGCGCGACGACCTGGCGGGTCCAGCCCGGCGCGTACCGGCTGCACGTCCCCGCCGGGGTCGAGCCGACGGTCACCGACCTGGAGCCGCCGGCGTGACCCCGCGGCCGGTCTTCGACACCGCCCGACGACGGGCGCTCGACCTCGTCACCGCACCTGCCGCACGCGACCGGGTCGCGGCCTCGGCGCCGGTGCGGGCCGCCCGCGGCCGGTTCGTCGCGGGCCCCGAGGTCGGTCACGCCGTCGACCTCGCCCTCGGCCTCGGGCTCACCGGCCGACGCGCCTCCATCGAGCCGCTGAGCCCGCCCGTCACCGACGAGGCCCAGCTCCGCGCCAACGTCGCCCGTGCCGTCGAGGCGGTCGACGCCGCCGTCCTGGCGAAGGGGGACACCCACGCCACCTCGCCCCTCGGGGTGGTCCTCGCGCCGACCCGCATCGGGCTGGGGCGCGGGGAGCCCGCGGACTTCCGGCGGGTGCTGAGCGACCTCCTGGAGCGGGCGGAGTCGGGTGGCGTCGGGATCACCCTGCGCACCGTCGCCCCGGAGCTCGAGGACGAGCTGCAGGCCGGCGTCGAGTCGATCTGGTCGACGCACACCCCGCCGCCGCTGCGCATCTCGGTGCTCGCCCGGCGCCACCGGGGCGAGCACGACTGCGCGCGCCTGTCCGACCTCGGGATCCCGGTGCGGCTCGTCCGGGGCGGCCCCCGCGAGGGTGCCCGCACCGCGTGGGCCGACCGGCACGAGGCCGACCTCGCCTACGTCCGCTGCCTGAGCACGCTCCTGGCCACCGGCCCACGCCCGATGGTCGCCACGCAGGACCCGGCGCTGCTCGAGGTCACCGACGCCCTCGCGGAGCACCACGGTCGTGGGCGTGACGTCGAGTACCAGATGTACCTCGGGGCGCAACCCGACCGGCAGGTCCGCAGCGCGGACGCGGGGCACCTCGTCCGGGTGCTCGTGCCGTACGGCGAGGAGTGGTTCGACTACCTCGCCGACCTCGCCGAGCGCCCGGCGACCCTGCGCCGGCTCCTCACCGTCCTCTCCGGCCAGGGGTGAGCCCCACTACGCTGCCCGGGTGAGCGAGCAGCAGCAGGTCATGGCCATCTACGGGGTCGGCGCCATGGGCGGCGCCATCCTCGACGCCCTCGTCAGCGACCGTGGCGAGGGTGATCCCGAGGTCCGGGTCGTCGAGCCCCGGGCCGAGCAGGCCGACGAGCTGGGTCGCCGCGCCGGGGTCCGGGCCCTGCCGGCGGCAGCGGCTGCGTCCGAGGCGGACGTGCACATCATCACCGTCAAGCCCTACGACGTCCCGACGCTCCTGGAGTCGGTGCGCGACTCCCTTCGCCCAGGGTCCGTCGTGCTGTCCCTGGCGCTGGGTGTCACCCTCGCCGAGCTCACCGCTGCCCTGCCCGACGGGGTGAGCGCCATCCGTGGGATGCCGAGCACGCCGGCCCGGGTGGGCCAGGGCATGACGGTGCTCTCCCCGGGCGACGGGGTGAGCGACGAGCAGGTGGCGGCCGTGCGTGAGCTCCTGGCCCCGACCGGGCGCACCGTCGTCCTGCCCGAGTCGCAGCAGGACGTCGCGACCGCGATGTCGGGCTCGGCGCCCGCGTACTTCTACCTCGTCGTGGAGGCGCTCGTCGACGCCGGTGTGGCCGGTGGGCTGCCGCGCGCCACGGCCGCGGACCTCGCGGTCCAGGCCGCCCTCGGTGCGAGCACGATGATGCGGGAGACCGGCGAGGAGCCGGTGCTGCTCCGCGCCCAGGTGACCTCGCCGGGCGGCTCCACCGCGGCGGCCCTGCGTGAGCTCGAGGCCGGCGGGATCCGCGAGACCTTCGCGCGGGCGGTCGAGGCCTGCGCCCGGCGCTCCGCGGGGTCGTGAGCCTCGACGAGGTCACCGTCCGTCGGCTCACCGAGGACGACTGGCCCGACCTGCGTGCGGTGCGCCTCGCGATGCTCCTCGACGCACCCCGCGCCTACGGCAGCACCTTTGCCCGGGAGCGGGACTACCCCGAGTCGCTGTGGCGCGAGCGGGCGAAGGGGCACGCCTGGCTGGCGTACGGGCGGCTGGGTGAGGTGGTCCTGCCGGTGGGATCGGTGACGTTGTGGCACGGCCCGGACCAGCCGGCCGGCGAGAGCCGGCTCGTCGGCATGTGGGTCGCCGCCCACGCGCGCGGCAGCGGCGTGGCCGACCGGCTCGTCGCCGCGCTGGTCGCGGAGGCACGTGGTCTCGGCCTCACCCGGGTGCTCCTCCAGGTCGCCGAGGACAACCCCCGGGCGGCTGGTGCCTACCGGCGGCTCGGCTTCGTCGAGACCGGTGGACGCGAGCCCGCTGTGGCCTACCTCGGGCTCTGCGAGGCCGAGATGGAGCTGCGTCTCGACGGGTCTGCGGGCGGGTGAGCCCCCGGTGACCGGGGCAGCCTGCCCGGGCGCGGCATGACAGAGTAGGTGCCATGAGCGAGATCACCGTGCGCGCGCTGACCGAGGACGAGTGGGAAACCTTCCGCGAGGTCCGTCTGGCTGCTCTGGCAGAGTCGCCCGAGGCCTTCGTCGCCTCGCACGCCGAGGAAGAGGCCGAGCCCGAGCAGTACTGGCGCGACCGGATGAGGCGCAGCCACCGCCTCGTCGCCGAGGTCGACGGTGAGCGCGTGGGTGTCGTGAGCATCGGCGGTGCGCCCGAGGAGTCGAGCCCGGATGTCGGGCAGCTCTTCGGCCTCTGGGTCGCACCCGACTGGCGCGGTCGCAGCGTCGCCGCCTCGCTCGTGCAGGAGGCTGCCGCCTACGGTCGCGGCCAGGGCCTGAGCCGGCTCTTCTACTGGGTGGGCACCGACAACGCCCGGGGTGTGGCCTTCGCGAGCAGCTTCGGCTTCCGCCCGACGGACCGTCGCCGACCGATGCGGGTGCAGGGCGACTCCGAGGAGGAGATCGCCCTGGTGCTGGCGCTCGGGGACGACCGCGCCTGAGCGCGGCGTGCTGCCGACGGGTCAGGGCCGGGCGGCCATCCGCTCGATGAGCGTCGTCGGTCCGCTGACGATCAGCGTGTCGCCGGCGTGCACCTTGGTGTCCGGCCTGGCGTAGGTGAAGTCCTCGCCGGGCGACTTCACCCCGACGATCGTCACGCCGTACTTGCTCCGCATCTGCGACTGCTCGAGCGTGAAGCCGATGGCCTCCTGCGGGGGAAGCATCTTGACGATGGCGAAGCCGTCGTCGAACTCGATGTAGTCGATGAGCTTGCCGCCGATGAGGTGCGCCAGCCGCTGCCCTGACTCGATCTCGGGCGAGAGCACGTGCTGGACCCCGATCCGGTTGAGGATGCGGGCGTGCTCGGGACTGACCGCCTTGGCCCACACCTTCGGGCAGCCGGCGTCGATGAGGTTGACCGCCGCGAGGACCGAGGCCTCGACCGACGACCCCACGCCGAGCACCGCGGCGGAGAACTCCTGCGGGCGCAGCTCCTGCATGAAGGTCACCGACGTGGCATCACCCTGGACGATGCGGCCGACGCGGCCGAGGAAGGACTCGGCCAGCTCGTGGTCGAGCTCCACCGCGGTCACCCGGTTGCCCAGCCGGTGCAGCTCGGTGGCCACCGCGCCGCCGAAGCGGCCGAGGCCGATGACGAGGATGTCCTCGTTGTGCAGCCGTAGCTTGCCCACGTCGTGTATCTCCCACTCTCCGGGTCACTTGTTCCCGCCGAGAGTAGTGCGAGTAGCGTGCAGAGCATGAGCACACAGGCGTGCGTGGTGTGGGGGCAGGACTTCACGAGGTACGACTTCGGGGCCGGGCACCCGATGGGCCCGCTCCGGATCGACCTCACCGCGCGGCTGGCGCGTGCCCTGGGCGTGCTCGAGGCCGTCGAGATCGTCGACCCCGAGGTCGCCGGCGACGACGTGCTCGGGACGGTGCACACCCCCGAGTTCATCGACCGCGTCAAGGCGGTCAGCGCCGACCCGACGCTCGCCGACACCTCCTTCGGCATCGGTACCGACGATGTCCCCGCCTTCGCGGGCATGCACGAGGCGAGCGCCCGGATCGTGGCCGGGACCCTCGCGGTGACCCAGCGGGTGTGGCAGGGCGAGGCCGAGCACGGGGTGAACTTCACCGGGGGCATGCACCACGCCATGGCGGACCGGGCCTCCGGCTTCTGCGTCTACAACGACATCGCCGTGGGCATCCAGTGGCTCCTGGACCAGGGGGTGGAGCGGGTCGGCTACATCGACGTCGACGTCCACCACGGCGACGGCGTGCAGGAGATCTTCTACGACGACCCGCGGGTGCTCACCTGCTCGCTGCACGAGTCGGGCCGCACCCTCTTCCCCGGCACCGGCTGGCCGGGAGACACCGGCGGGCCGTCGGCCCCGGGGACCGCCGTCAACGTCGCGCTGCCTCCCGGCGTCGCCGACTCGCCCTGGCTGCGGGCGATCTCGTCGGCGATCCTCCCTGTCGTCCGTGCCTTCCAGCCGCAGATCCTCATCACCCAGCACGGGTGCGACACCCACGCCAGCGACCCCCTGGCCAACATGGCCCTCTCCGTCGACGCGCAACGGCACGCCATGGTGTCCATGCACCGGCTCGCGCACGAGCTGTGCGACGGTCGCTGGGTAGCCCTCGGGGGAGGGGGCTACGACCTCGTCGGGGTGGTCCCGCGCTCCTGGACCCATCTCACGGCGATCGCGGCGCACGCCCCGCTGGCCGCCGACACCGAGGTGCCCGTGGAGTACGCGGAGCACGTCCGCAGCGTCGCCGGGGCCGAGCCTCCGTCGACCATGGGGGACCTGCCGGCCAAGGAGCTGCCGATCTGGGTCCAGCCGTGGTCGATGGGCTACAACCCGCACAGCGACGTGGACCGGGCGATCATGGCGACGCGGGAGGCGGTCTTCCCGCACCACGGGCTCGACATCTGGTTCGATTGAGGGGCTTTGTCGGCGGTTCGCGGCGTGTCGGCTGGACTCCTCGAGGAATTTCCTCCCAGCCACTTCCCAGGAGTCACATCTGCCCCTATGGTTACCCCAGCACGGGACGTAGACGTCCGTTGGTGACGTGCGCCAACGATGCGACCGGCGAGAAGATCGAGGTGGACATGTCCGACGACCGACTGAGTGAGGTCCGGTTCCTCACCGTCGCCGAGGTTGCCTCGATCATGCGGGTGTCGAAGATGACCGTGTACCGCATGGTGCACAACGGCGAGCTGCCCGCGGTCCGGGTCGGCCGCTCCTTCCGGGTGCCACAGGACGCGGTGAACGCGTACCTCGACTCGTCCTTCGTCGAGACCGCCTGACCCTCCCGGTTTGGGTGCCGGTCCGTGGCCGGATAGGCTGGCCCACTGACTCTGACGACAACCGGTGGAGCCCTGCACGACGTCAGGACGGCTGCCGATCGCCGACGAGACCACGATCGCCTCACGGGTGATCGACGACCACGAAGGACGATGCATGGGTTCTGTCATCAAGAAGCGCCGCAAGCGGATGGCCAAGAAGAAGCACCGCAAGCTGCTGCGCAAGACGCGTCACCAGCGCCGCAACAAGAAGTGAGCGGCTGCGAGGGGGCCCCGGCGATGCCGGGGCCCCTTCGCCGTCCCCTCGCGTGGGGTGGGAGGTATCACGCTCCCGTCAGGGGTCCTTCGGCCCGTGCGGCCCGGGGGCTCGTTAGGCTCTCAGTCGTGCGGTGACCGACCGGTCGTCGCACTGCTCTCAGACGCGAAGGAGGGGCGGGATGGCGCGCACCGTCCTCATCACCGGGGTCTCCCGGCATCTCGGTGGCGCCTGCGCCCGGCGGCTGAGCCGCGAGGAGTCGGTCGAGCGGATCATCGGCGTCGACGTCGTCCCGCCGCGGCACGGCATCGGCCGTGCCGAGTTCGTCCGCGCCGACATCCGCAGCCCGCTCATCACCCGCATCCTCACGGACAACGAGGTCGACACCGTCGTCCACATGTCGGTCATCGCGACGCCGGCCGCGAGCGGCGGGCGGGCCTCCCAGAAGGAGATCAACGTCATCGGCACCATGCAGCTCCTCGCTGCGTGCCAGAAGGCGGAGAGCCTCGAGCGCCTCGTCGTGAAGTCGACCGCCGCCGTCTACGGGTCGAGCCCCAAGGATCCCGCGATGTTCAAGGAGGAGTACTCGGCCCGCCGGCTGCCTGGCGGGGGCTGGGGCCGCGACTCCGTCGAGGTCGAGGGGTACGTCCGGGGCTTTGCCCGTCGCCGTCCTGACGTCGGCATCACGATGCTCCGCTTCGCCAACGTCATCGGTCCGCGCGTGCGCACCGCGATGACCGACCTCTTCTCGCTCCCGGCCGTCCCCCTGCCCCTCGGCTACGACGCCCGACTCCAGTTCGTCCACGAGGACGACGTCGCGGACGCCCTCACCCTGGCCGTCACGGGCCCCGACGTGGGGACGGTCAACATCGCCGGCGACGGCATCATCACCGCGAGCCAGGCAGCGAACATCGCCGGGCGCCCCTTCATCAGCGTGCCGAAGCCGGGCGCGGGGCTCGTCTCGGGGATGCTGCAGCGGGTCGGCATGATCGACACCGGGCCCGACCAGCTCGACCTGCTGACCTTCGGCCGAGGGCTCGACACGACGCGGATGCGCGAGGAGATGGGCTTCGAGCCGCGGTACACGACCCGGACCGCCTTCGAGTCCTTCGCCGCCACGCTCACCCACCGGCGGTTCTTCCTCGGCACCGCCGTGCGACCGAGCTGGATGGCGACCGAGGTGGCCGAGCGCGCGATCTCCGCGATGGACATCACTGGGAAGAAGGACTGATGGCGACCACCAAGACCGCGGCCACGAAGAGCGCGGCGAAGCGGACCACCGCGAGGAAGGCGCCGGCCACCAAGGCCCCGCCGCCGAAGGCCGCCGCGAAGAAGGCGCCGGCCGCCAAGGCGCCCGCGCAGAAGGCGCCGGCCGCCAAGGCTCCCGCGCAGAAGACGCCCGCGAAGAGCTCGAGCGCCAAGAAGGCGCCCGCCCGCCGCTCCACGGTCGCGGCCGCGGCGGAGCGAGCCGGGGGCGAGCGGGCCCGCCGCCGCTCCACCCCGCTCCTCGACGGCAGCGACCTCGCGGCGCCGGCCCGCCGCGCCCCCGCGGCCCGGACCCGCAAGGCCGGCGCGAAGCCCGCCGGCACGGGAGCCGCGACGACGGCGACCCGCAAGACCTCCTCCAGCCGGGCGGCCCGCAAGGTCACGGCCTCGGGCAAGCCCGATCTCAGGGTCGTCCAGGGTGACGGGGGAGCGGCCCCGCGCCGTCGCCCGTCGCGATCCCGGGTCGCGGCCAAGGCGCGCTCGTCGCGGCCCACCCCGGCCCCCACCCCTTCGCCCGTCCCGGAGGTGGCCCGTCCCGCCGAGGGGACCCCGAGCTCCGGCACGGCACTCGCCCCGGGCTTCGCCGAGCTGATGTCGGTGGCGCTCTCCGCGGGCCAGGTGGCCTCACGCACCGTCGGCAGCGCCCTGAGCAGCGCCGCCGGGGAGGAGTGGGAGCAGCGGCTCGGGGACGTCCTGGCCTTCCTGCGGCGCCGGGTCCAGGGGGACTACACCGTCGACGACTTCGGCTTCGACGAGGACTTCACGATCCACACGGCCTTCCCGCTCTTCCGGCTGCTCAAGGACAGGTGGTTCCGGGTCGAGGTCCGCGGGATCGAGAACATCCCGGCCGAGGGTGGCGCACTCATCGTCTCCAACCACTCGGGGACGATCGCGCTGGACTCGGTGATTACCCAGCTGGCGATCTACGACTCGCACCCGCAGAAGCGCTTCCTGCGCATGCTCGGTGCCGACCTCGTCTTCCAGATGCCGGTTGTCGGCGACTACGCCCGCAAGACGGGCGCGACGCTCGCGACGAACCCGGACGCGGAGCGGCTCATGACCTCCGGCGAGCTCGTCGGCGTCTGGCCCGAGGGCTTCAAAGGGGTCGGCAAGCCCTTCCGTGAGCGCTACAAGCTGCAGCGCTTCGGGCGCGGCGGCTTCGTCTCCGCGGCGATCCGTAGCGAGGTGCCGATCATCCCGTGCTCCGTCGTGGGTGCCGAGGAGGTCTACCCGATGATCGGCAACATGAAGGCGGTGGCCCGGCTCATCGGGGCGCCGTACGCGCCGGTCACGCCGACCTTCCCGCTCCTCGGCCCGCTCGGGCTCATCCCGCTGCCGAGCAAGTGGATCATCGAGTTCAGCCCGGCGGTGGACACCGCGAGCCTCGGTCCGTCCACGGCGGACGACCCGGCGCTCGTCTTCGACCTCACCGACCAGGTGCGCGAGACGATCCAGCAGACGCTCTACTCGGTGCTCATGACGCGCCGTTCGGTCTTCTTCTGATGGCCGGCTGGGAGTCCTCCGCCCGGGTGAGCGTCGTCGGGCGGCAGGGCTGCCACCTGTGCGACGTCGCGCTCGAGATCGTCCGCCGCGTGGCGGCGGAGACGGGGGCCGATGTCGAGGTCGTCGACATCGACGAGCACCCCGACCTGCTGGCGCGCTACGCCGACGAGATCCCGGTGACCTTCGTGGACGGGGCCCAGCACGACTACTGGCGGGTCGACGAGGGACGGCTCCGCGCCGCCCTCTCATGACTTTGTGCAAATGTTCACAAGCGGCTAACCTCGGGACCCGAGCCGTCCGACGCGGGTGAGCGTCGGTGGTCCTGAGAGGAGCTTCAGCCGCCAGTGTCCGTCGACAGCGCCGCCAAGCGGGGGATCCCTGACGCGACCGTGGCTCGCCTGCCCGGCTATCTCCGGTCGCTCGACGGCTTCGTGGCCCAGGGCATCGGCTCCGTCTCCTCCGAGGAGCTCGCCACCCGCTCGGGCGTGAGCAGCGCCAAGCTGCGCAAGGATCTCAGCCACCTCGGTTCGTACGGCGTCCGGGGGGTCGGCTACGACGTCGGCCACCTGCGCTACCAGATCTCCCGCGCGCTGGGACTCACGCAGGACTGGCCCGTGGCCATCGTCGGCATGGGCAACCTCGGTCGCGCGCTCGCCTCGTACGGGGGATTCGCCCCGCAGGGCTTCACGGTCGTCGCCCTCCTCGACCAGGACGACGCGGTCGTCGGTCAGCGCGTCGGCAACCTCGTCGTCCAGCCGATGGAGGTGCTCCCCACCCTGACCGAAGGGGGGCGGGCCGCCATCGGGGTCATCGCGACCCCCACGGCGTCGGCGCAGGACGTCGCCGACCGGCTCGTCGCGGCCGGCTTCACCTCGATCCTCAACTTCGCGCCAGGGGTGATCACCGTGCCCGCGGGCGTCCAGGTCCGCAAGGTCGACCTCGCGACCGAGCTGCAGATCCTCGCCTACCACGAGCAGCGCCGGGCCCTGCCCGACGAGCTGCGTCTCGAGGTGGCGCCGTGAGCACCCTCGTCCTCGGCCTCAACCACCACCGCACCCCGATCGAGATCCTCGAGCGGGTCGCCCTGTCGGTGGAGAGCCAGACCGCGCTGTCGACGGCGGCGCTGGAGAGCCCGGACATCGCCGAGGTCGTCGTCATCTCGACGTGCAACCGGATCGAGGTCTACGCGGAGGTCTCCGCCTTCCACGGAGCCGTCGCCGACCTCACGGCCGCACTGACGAGCGTCACCGGCGTCGCCGCGGACGACCTCGTCGACCACCTCGAGCTGCAGTACGGCGAGGCGGCCATCGCGCACGTCTTCAACGTCGCCGCGGGCCTGGACTCGATGGCCATCGGCGAGGCGCAGATCCTCGGGCAGCTGCGCGACTCGCTCTCGACCGGGCAGTCCACCGGCGCCGTCGGCTCCGGGCTCAACTCGCTGCTCCAGCAGGCCCTGCGCACCGGCAAGCAGGTCCGCACGGAGACCGGTCTCGACCGTGTCTCGCGATCTCTCGTCGAGGTCGGCCTGGCCCAGGCGGTCGCCGAGCTCGGCCCGCTCGATGAGCTCACGGTCCTCGTCGTCGGTGCCGGCGCCATGAGCGCGCTGAGCGCGACCACGGCCCATCGGCTCGGCGCCACGGTCACCGTGGTCAGCCGGACCGAGGATCGCGCTCGCGCGCTGGCGGACCGGCTCGCGGCCACCAGCCGGCCCATCGAGGAGCTCGGCGAGGCGCTCTCCGAGGCCGACGTCGTCCTCTCGTGCACCGGCGCGACGGGCATCGTCGTCGACCTGCCCTCCGTCGCCGCCGCGCAGGTCGCGCGCGCCGGGCGCCCCCAGGTCTACATCGACCTCGCGATGCCGCATGACGTCGCCGCCGAGGTGGGCAGCCTGCGCGGGGTCACCCGCCTGGGTCTGGCCGAGCTCGGCTCCGCGCTCGGCGGGGGAGAGGACCTGGCGGAGGTCCGCGCGGCTCGCTCCGTCGTCGCCGACGCCGTGACCCGTCATCTCGGGGACCGCGCGGCGCAGGTCGTCGTCCCGACCGTCACCGCCATGCGCGCCGCGGCCGCGGAGATCGTCGCCCGTGAGATCGAGCGCTTCGACCAGCGCACCCCCGACCTCACCGAGGCTCAGCGGGCCGAGGTGCACCTCGCGGTCCACCGCGTCGTCGAGAAGCTGCTCCACCGCCCCACGGTGCGCGTCAAGGAGATGGCCGTCGACGGCCGGATCACCGAGTACGAGGACGCCATCCGGGCACTCTTCGACCTGCACTCCGGAGGTGCCTGACATGACCCTGCGGATCGGCACCCGCCGCAGCGCCCTCGCGACGACGCAGACCGGCCACGTCGCCGACGCGCTGCGCGCCGCCGGGCACGACGTCGAGATCGTCGAGATCACCACCGAGGGCGACGTCACGACCGCGCCCCTCAGCCAGCTCGGCGGGACCGGGGTCTTCGTCTCCGCCCTGCGTGAGGCTTTGCGCGACGAGCGCGTCGACATCGCGGTCCACTCGCTCAAGGACATCCCCACCGCCGCCGAGCCGGGCCTGACCATCGCCGCGATCCCGCCCCGGGTGGACCCGCGCGACAGCCTCGTCGCCCGTGACGGGCTGACCCTCGGCGAGCTGCCTCCGGGCTCGGTCGTCGGCACCGGGTCGCCCCGTCGCCGGGCCCAGCTCGCCGCCCTCGGGCTCGGGCTCGACTTCCGCGACATCCGCGGCAACGTCGGCACCCGGCTGGCGATGGTCGGCGACACGGTCGACGCGATCGTCCTCGCGACGGCCGGGCTGACCCGGCTCGGGCAGCGCGAGGTCATCACCGAGGTCCTCGACCCCCTCCAGATGCTCCCCGCCCCCGGCCAGGGCGCCCTCGCGGTGGAGTGCCGCGCCGGTGACGCCTCGACCCTCGCCGCCCTCGCCGGGCTCGACGACCCCGACACCCGGGCCGCCGTGACCGCAGAGCGTGCCCTGCTGGCCCGCCTCGAGGCCGGTTGCGCCGCACCTGTCGGCGCGCTCGCCGAGATCGTCGACGACGTCGACGGCCCGGTCGTCTCCCTTCGTGCCGTCGTCGGCGCCCTCGACGGTTCCGTCGAGCTGCGCCGCTCCCTCACCGGCCCGGTCGCCGACGCCGAGGCCGTCGGCCGAGCGCTGGCCGAGACCTTCCTCGTCGACGGCGCCGAGGACATCGCTCCCCTTCGCCCAGCCCCCCCAGCAGCACCCACCACGAGCTCCCCGGAGAGTGCACAGTGAGCCCCCGCGCAAGCCGCAAGACCGACCCGAACCGCAGCGGTCCCGCCACCGTCACCTTCGTCGGTGCCGGCCCCGGCGACCCGTCGCTGCTCACCCTGGCCGCGGTCCGTCACCTTGGCCGCGCCGACGCGGTGATCATCGACAGCACCGCCCGGGACGACCTCGTCGCGGAGCACCTGCCGGAAGGCGTCGAGATCGTCGACGCGGGCCACGGCGAGGCGGGTCAGCAGCTGACGCACGCCTCCCGCGCCAAGCTCGTCGTCAAGACTGCCAAGGCCCACCGCGGCGGACACGTCGTGCGGCTCATGGACGGCGACCCCGGGACCTTCAACGGCCTCGCCGAGGAGGCCCGCGCCCTCGTCAAGGCCGGCATCGCCTACGAGATCGTCCCCGGCGTCTCCAGCGTCAGCGCGGTCCCGACCTACGCCGGTGTGCCCCTGACCGTCGGCAACGCGAGCAGCGTCCACGTCATCTCGGTGACGAGCGGCCGCACCCCCGACCTCACCGGATCGGTGGCCGACGACATCACGGTCGTCCTGCTCGGTCAGCCCGAGCGGCTCGTCGCTGCGCTGGCCGCGCTGCGTGACGCCGGCCGTCCCGAGAGCACGCCCGTCGCGCTCACCGAGCGGGGGACGACCCGCCAGCAGCGCACCGTGGCGGGGACGCTCGCAGAGGTCGAGACGCTCGCGGCGGGACTCGAGCGGCCCGCGCTCGCCGTGGTCGGCCCGCCCGTCGAGCTGCGCGACGAGCTCTCCTGGTTCGAGACCAAGCCGCTCTTCGGCTGGCAGGTCCTCGTGCCCCGCACCAAGCAGCAGTCCGGCTCGATGGAGGAGCGGCTCGGCGACTTCGGTGCGACGAGCAAGGTCGTCCCCACGATCTCCGTCGAGCCGCCGCGGACCCCTCAGGCCATGGAGCGCGCCGTCCGCGGGCTCGTCACGGGCCGCTACGAGTGGGTTGGCTTCACCTCGGTCAACGCCGTCCGCGCCGTCCGCGAGAAGTTTGAGGTCATCGGCCTCGACGCGCGTGCCTTCGCCGGTCTCAAGGTCGCCGCGGTCGGCGGCGCCACCGCCGCCGCGCTCGAGGACTGGGGGATCGCCCCGGACCTCGTCCCCTCCGGCGAGAAGTCGGCCGCCGGGCTGCTCGAGGACTGGCCGCCCTACGACGACGTGCTCGACCCGATCAACCGGGTCCTCCTCCCGCGCGCCGACATCGCGACCGAGACCCTCGTCGCCGGCCTGCAGGGCATGGGCTGGGAGGTCGACGACGTCACCGCCTACCGCACCGTGCGCGCCTCGCCGCCGCCCGCGCCCACGCGCGACGCGATCAAGGCCGGTGCCTTCGACGCCGTCGCCTTCACGTCCTCCTCGACGGTGCGCAACCTCATCGGCATCGCCGGCAAGCCCCACCCGAGCACCGTCGTCGCGTGCATCGGCCCGGCGACGGCCAAGACGGCCGAGGAGCTCGGCCTGCGGGTCGACGTCGTCGCCTCGGAGGCCGACGCCGTCCGCCTCGTCGAGGACCTCGCCGACCACGCCCGTGGGCTCATCGCCCAGGCGGTCGCCCACGGTGAGCCGGTCCGGCGCCCCAGCGAGAAGGTCCCGGCGACCTCGCGACGCCGCGCCAAGGCGAAGGGGTGAGCCCGGTGGCCTCCGGTGACCTCGACCCGATCATGGTCCGTCCTCGGCGGCTGCGCTCATCGGCCGCCATGCGGCGGCTCGTCGCCGAGCACCGGCTGCACCCGGCCGACCTCGTCCTGCCCGCCTTCGTGCGTGAGGGGATCAGCGAGCCGGTCGAGATCGCGAGCATGCCCGGGGTGCACCAGCACACCGTCGAGAGCCTCGTCGAGCTCGCGCGTCGCTGCGTCGAGGCGGGCCTCGGCGGGCTCATGCTCTTCGGCGTGCCCGAGCACAAGGATGCGCGGGGCAGCGGTGCCGACGACCCGGACGGCATCCTCAACGTCGCGACCCGCGCGGTCGTCGACGCGGTCGGCGACGCCCTCGTCGTCATGACCGACCTGTGCCTCGACGAGTTCACCGACCACGGTCACTGCGGCGTGCTGGCCGAGGGGCCCGACGGCGTCGTCGTCGACAACGACGCGACCCTCGAGCGCTATGCCGACATGGCCGTGGCGCAGGCCCGGGCCGGCTCCCACGTGCTCGGGATGAGCGGGATGATGGACGGGCAGGTCGGCTTCGTCCGGGGCGCGCTGGACCGCGAGGGGCTCACCGGCACCGCGATCCTCGCCTACGCGGCGAAGTACACCTCGGCTCTCTACGGTCCCTTCCGCGAGGCCGTCTGCTCCTCGCTCACCGGTGACCGGGCCACCTACCAGCAGGACCCGGCCAACGCGACGGAGGCGGTCCGCGAGCTCGAGCTCGACATCGCCGAAGGTGCCGACATCGTCATGGTCAAGCCGGCCGGGCCGCACCTCGACGTCGTCGCCGCGGCCGCCGCCATGTCACCCGTCCCCGTCGCTGCGTACCAGATCTCCGGGGAGTACAGCCAGATCGTCGCCGCCGCGGAGCGGGGGTGGATCGACCGGAAGCAGGCGATGCTCGAGTCCGTCATGCACGTCCGGCGCGCGGGCGCGTCGATCATCCTCACCTACTTCGCCCTGCAGATCGCCGAGGTCCTGGACCGCGGGAGCACCTCATGACGCCCGCGGAGGCCCCGCGCTGGCTGAGCCACGAGGAGCAGCTCGCCTGGCGGGCCTACCTGCGGGGGTCCCGGCTGCTCGTGCAGGCCCTCGACGACGACCTGCGCCCGACCTGCCAGCTCACGGAGTACGAGCTCATCTCGATGCTCTCCGAGGCGCCGGGGCAGCGCATGCGCATGTCGCACCTCGCCGACGACATCGTCCAGTCCCGCAGCCGGGTCACCCACACGGCGAACCGCCTCGAGCAGCGCGGCTGGGTCCGTCGTGAGCGGGCCAAGGACGATGGCCGCGGGGTCGAGATCACCCTCACCGACGCCGGCCGGGCCGCGATCGACGAGCTCGCACCGCGCCACCTCGCCTCGGTGCGGCAGCACCTCGTCGACGCGCTGACCCATGAGCAGCTCATGGCGCTCGGCGACGCCATGGCGGTCATCCGCGACCGCCTCTGCCCGAACCACCACGAGATCGGGATCGACGACTGACCGCAGGGCGCCGAGCCGCGTAGGCGAGACTGGACCTCATGACGAGCACCGACCGGTCCGCCGCCCTCTTCGACCGCGCCCGCGCGGTGACCCCCGGCGGGGTGAACTCGCCGGTGCGGGCCTTCCGCGGGGTCGGGGGCACACCACGCTTCATCGCGTCGGCGCAGGGACCGTGGCTCACCGACGTCGACGGCAACCGCTACGTCGATCTCCTCTGCAGCTGGGGGCCGATGATCCTCGGCCACGCCCACCCGGACGTCCTGGCCGCCGTCGGCGAGGCCGCCTCGCGCGGCTTCAGCTTCGGCACCCCGAGCGAGAACGAGGTCGCTCTCGCCGAGGAGATCGTCGCGCGGGTCGAGCCGCTCGAGCAGGTGCGTCTCGTGAGCAGCGGCACCGAGGCCACGATGTCGGCGCTGCGCCTGGCCCGTGGCGTCACCGGTCGCAGCGTCGTCGTGAAGTTCGCCGGCTGCTACCACGGTCACGTCGACGCGCTCCTCGCGCACGCGGGATCCGGTGTCGCGACCTTCGCCCTGCCCGACTCGGCCGGCGTGCCGGCCAGCGCCGCGGGCGAGACCATCGTGCTGCCCTACAACGACCTCGGCGCGGTCGAGCAGGTCTTCGCCGAGCGCGGTGAGGAGATCGCTGCCGTCATCACCGAGGCCTCGCCGGGCAACATGGGGGTCGTGCCGCCCGCCCCCGGCTTCACCGAGGGGCTGCGGCGGGTCACCCGCGAGCACGGGGCGCTGCTCATCAGCGACGAGGTGATGACCGGGTTCCGGTGCAGCGCGGCCGGCTGGTACGGCCACGAGACGGGCGACGGGGGAGCCCACCCGGGCGGCTACCCCTCCGGGGCGCCGGACCTCTTCACCTTCGGCAAGGTCATGGGCGGCGGCTTCCCGGCGGCCGCGTTCGGCGGCCGGGCCGAGGTCATGGCCCACCTCGCGCCGGACGGGCCCGTGTACCAGGCCGGCACGCTGTCGGGGAACCCCGTCGCCACGGCCGCCGGCCTCGCCACGCTGCGGGCGTGCACCCCTTCGCTCTACGACCACCTGGGCCGGGTCGCGGACACCATCTCGACCGCGGCCTCCGAGGCCCTCACGGCCGAAGGGGTGGCGCACACGGTGCAGCGGGCAGCCTCGATGTTCTCGATCTTCTTCACCGACGGGCCGGTGCGCAGCTACGCCGACGCGCAGCAGCAGGACACCGCTGCCTTCGGCCGCTTCTTCCACGCGATGCTCGACGGCGGCGTGCACCTGCCCCCGAGCGCCTACGAGGCGTGGTTCGTCGGGGCGGCGCACGACGAGGCGGCGGTCGACGCCGTGCTGGGCGCGCTCCCCGCAGCGGCCCGGGCCGCTGCACAGCCCTAGGTAATTCCGCGCGTCAGACGTTGTCCATTTCCGGTCGGTAACCGGGCACATCTCACATCTCAGATGCGTGGGGTGAGGCCGTGAGCCGCCTCACGTCGCGGTAGGTTGCCCCCGTGGCTACTACGACTGCTTCCGCGCCGGCGCAGCGGGGGGTGTCTCGTTCCACCATCGGGCTCAAGCTCATGATGGCGGTCTCGGGGATCATCTTCGTGCTGTACGTCCTCCTTCACATGTACGGCAACCTCAAGGTGCTGGCCGGGCAGGCCGCCTTTGACGAGTACGCCCACCACCTCCGCGAGTTCGGCGAGCCGATGCTCCCGTACGGCGGTCTGCTGTGGATCGTGCGGATCGTCCTCATCGTCGCCCTGCTCGCGCACGCCTACGCGGCGTTCGCCCTGTGGAGCCGGGCCAACGGGGCGCGCCCGAACCGGTACGCGGTGAAGAAGGCGGTGGGCTCCTCGCTCGCCTCCCGGACGATGCGGTGGGGCGGGGTGACGCTGCTGCTCTTCGTGATCTTCCACCTCATCCACTTCACCATCGTCAAGCCGAACTTCAACAGCTCGGCCGACGCGGCGGCGGTCAAGGAGAGCCCCTTCGTCATGGTCTCGGCGAGCTTCTCGCTCATCTGGGTCGTGCTCGTCTACACCCTCGCGATGCTCGCTCTCGGGATGCACATCTTCCACGGCGCCTGGAGCGCCCAGCAGACCCTCGGCCTCACGAGCTCGGTGGGCGCCCGCGCCCGGGCCAAGACGATCGCCGCGGTCCTCGCCGGCCTCATCGTCGTCGGCTTCCTCATCCCGCCCTACTACCTGTTCTTCACGAACCTCTGATCGGGGAGCGACCACATCACCATGACTGAACTCATCGACGGCCTCTACCGCCTCGGCGAGCCGATCGCGGACACGAAGGCTCCGGACGGCCCCATCGAGACGCGCTGGGAGCGCCACAAGTTCGACAACAAGCTCGTCAACCCGGCCAACCGCCGCAAGCTCTCCGTGATCATCGTCGGGACCGGCCTGGCCGGTGCCTCCGCGGGCGCGACGCTCGGCGAGGCCGGCTATCACGTGAAGTCCTTCTGCTACCAGGACTCCCCGCGGCGCGCGCACTCGATCGCCGCCCAGGGTGGCATCAACGCCGCGAAGAACTACAAGGGTGACGGCGACTCGGTCTACCGGCTCTTCTACGACACGGTGAAGGGCGGCGACTACCGCGCTCGCGAGAACAACGTCTACCGTCTCGCCGAGGTCAGCCCGAACATCATCGACCAGTGCGTCGCCCAGGGCGTCCCCTTCGCCCGCGAGTACGGCGGCCTGCTCGACAACCGTTCCTTCGGCGGCGTGCAGGTCTCCCGGACCTTCTACGCGCGCGGCCAGACCGGTCAGCAGCTGCTCATCGGGGCCTACCAGGCGCTCGAGCGGCAGATCGCCAAGGGCACCGTCGAGATGTACAGCCGGCACGAGATGCTCGAGCTCGTCGTCGTCGACGGCAAGGCGCGCGGCATCATCGCCCGCGACATGGTGACCGGTGAGATCGAGACGCACCTCGCCGACGCGGTCGTCCTGGCCAGCGGCGGCTACGGCAACGTCTTCTTCCTCTCCACCAACGCCATGGGCTGCAACGTCACCGCCGCCTGGCGTGCGCACCGCAAGGGTGCCTACATGGGCAACCCCTGCTACACGCAGATCCACCCGACGTGCATCCCGCAGTCCGGCGACAAGCAGTCCAAGCTCACCCTGATGTCGGAGTCGCTGCGCAACGACGGCCGGATCTGGGTGCCCAAGGACGCGGCCGACTGCACCAAGGACCCGCGCGAGATCCCCGAGGAGGCCCGCGACTACTACCTCGAGCGGATCTACCCCTCCTTCGGCAACCTCGTCCCGCGCGACATCGCCTCGCGCCAGGCGAAGAACATGTGCGACGAGGGCCGCGGTGTCGGCCCGGCCGTCGAGGAGGTGGGCCCGGACGGCGAGACCCGTCAGGTCCGCCGTGGCGTCTACCTCGACTTCGCCGACGCCGTCAGCCGGCTCGGCCGCGACGCGGTCGAGGCCAAGTACGGCAACCTCTTCGACATGTACGCCCGGATCACCGGCGAGGACCCGTACGAGACCCCGATGCGGATCTACCCGGCCGTCCACTACGTCATGGGTGGCCTCTGGGTCGACTACGACCTCGAGTCGACGATCCCCGGGCTCTTCGTCACCGGTGAGGCCAACTTCTCCGACCACGGGGCCAACCGGCTCGGCGCCTCGGCACTCATGCAGGGTCTGGCCGACGGCTACTTCGTCCTGCCGAACACCATCCGCAACTACCTGGCGGACGGCCCCTTCGCCCCGGTGGCCGAGGACGCCCCCGAGGTCGTCGAGGCCCGCCAGGACGTCGAGGGACGGATCCAGCACTTCCTCACCTGCAACGGCGAGCGCACCGTGGACTCGATCCACAAGGAGCTCGGCTCGATCATGTGGGAGTACTGCGGCATGGAGCGCAGCGAGGAGGGCCTGAAGAAGGCCATCGGCCTCATCCGCGCCCTGAAGAAGGAGTTCTGGACCAACGTCAAGGTGCTCGGCTCCAACGAGCAGCTCAACCAGAGCCTGGAGAAGGCCGGCCGCGTCGCCGACTTCCTCGAGCTCGGCGAGCTCATGTGCATCGACGCGCTGCACCGTCGTGAGTCCTGCGGCGGCCACTTCCGCGTCGAGTCCCAGACCGAGGACGGCGAGGCGCTGCGTCACGACGACGAGTACGCCTACGTCGCGGCGTGGGAGTACATGACCGGCGGTGATCAGGATCTGGAGCCGGTCCTCCACAAGGAGGACCTGGTCTACGAGTTCATCGAGATGAAGCAGCGGAGCTACAAGTAATGCGACTGACACTGAAGATCTGGCGCCAGGCCGGCCCGCAGGACAAGGGTGGCTTCGAGACCTACACGGTCGACGAGATCTCCGAGGACATGAGCTTCCTCGAGATGCTCGACGAGCTCAACGAGAACCTCCAGGCCGAGGGCGTCGAGCCGGTCGCCTTCGACAGCGACTGCCGTGAGGGCATCTGCGGCATGTGCGGCCTGATGATCTCCGGCATGGCCCACGGCCCCGAGGTCACGACGACCTGCCAGCTGCACATGCGCAGCTTCACGGACGGCGACGAGATCACCATCGAGCCGTGGCGCGCCGCGGCCTTCCCGGTCATCAAGGACCTCGTCGTCGACCGGACGTCCTTCGACCGGATCATCCAGGCCGGCGGGTACATCTCCGTCGACACCGGGGCGGCCCCGGACGCGGCGGCCACGCCGGTGCCGAAGGTCCAGGCGGACCGGGCCTTCGACGCCGCCACCTGCATCGGGTGCGGCGCCTGCGTCGCGGCGTGCCCGAACGCCTCCGGCATGCTCTTCATGGGGGCCAAGGTGACGCATCTCGGCGAGCTGCCCCAGGGCCAGGCCGAGCGACACTCCCGCGTCATCGACATGGTTGCCCAGCACGACCACGAAGGCTTCGGGGGGTGCACGAACATCGGCGAGTGCGCCGCGTCGTGCCCCAAGGAGATCCCGCTCGACGTCATCTCGCAGCTCAACAAGGACCTTCGGGTGGCCGCACGCGCCCGTCGCTGAGAGCGACCCACGTCAGAGCCCCCACGGCGACCTCTGGTCCGCCGTGGGGGCTCGTCGGTTCTCGTGAGCGGTCGTCAGGCCGCCCGCGGGCGGGGGGTCCGCTGACGACGCAGCCGTCGCCAGGCCCGCCAGACCCACCAGAGCATGGCGGCGAGCCCGGCGAGGACGAGCACGACGAGCACCGGCAGGAAGATCGCCACGAGCGCGATCGTCACCGATGCACCGTCCTCCATCGTCGAGACGACCGGGGCCCCGATGCCGGCCGTGCCGGCGTTGACGACCGGACGCGCCGCGGCCTTGCCGGTGTGGACGAGACCCGCGACGACGATGCCGAGGACGACCCCGATCCACGGGTTCTCCTGCATGAAGCTCGAGCCCTCGATCTCGTTCGCGCTCATCGCGGCGGCACCCATCAGGCCGCCCATGCCGGGCCGGATGAAGGTCTGCACCGCGTCGTTGAGCGAGTCCACGGCGGGCACCTTGTCGAGCGTCACCTCGGTGACGAGGAGGACGGCGCCGACACCGATCGCCCACCAGGACTCCATCCACTCCCACCCGGTGGGCAGCGTGACGATGTCGGTGAAGCGGGCGAGCAGCGCCATGATGAGGAACGGGATGTAGGCGTTGAGCCCCGCCGCGGCGGACAGGCCCATGCCGGTGAGGGCAGCGATCACGAGACCACCTCGATGCTCTGGGCGGCACAGGAGGGGCCGCGGTCACTGACGACGAACGCTACGCCGACGGCGCATCATCCCGTCGGATGCGGGCACCTAGGATTGAGCACCATGAAGGTCCTCTCTGCCGTCGCTTGGCCGTACGCCAACGGCCCGCGTCACCTCGGCCACGTCGCCGGCTTCGCCGTCCCCTCCGATGTCTTCAGCCGTTACATGCGCATGGCCGGGCACGACGTGCTCATGGTCAGCGGCTCCGACGAGCACGGCACCCCGATCCTCGTCCTCGCGGACAAGGAGGGGGTCACCCCCCGTGAGCTCGTCGACCGCAACCACGCGATCATCGCGGGCGAGCTGGCCGACCTCGGCTGCTCCTACGACCTCTACACCCGGACGACGACGCCGAACCACTACGCGGTGGCACAGGAGCTCTTCCGGCAGGTGTGGGCCAACGGCTACATGGTCGAGCAGACGACCAAGGGGGCCGTCTCGCCGTCGACCGGACGCACGCTGCCGGACCGCTACATCGAGGGCACCTGCCCGATCTGCGGCTACGAGGAGGCCCGCGGCGACCAGTGCGACAGCTGCGGCAACCAGCTCGAGCCGGAAGACCTGAAGAGCCCGCGCAGCAAGATCGACGGGGAGACCCCGCGCTTCATCGAGACCCAGCACTTCTTCCTCGACCTGCCCGCGCTCGCCGACTCCCTCCGCACCTGGCTCGAAGGGCGGGAGGCGAGCGGCACGTGGCGGCCCAACGTCATCAAGTTCAGCCTCAACATCCTCGACGACATCAAGCCGCGGGCGATGACGCGCGACATCGACTGGGGCATCCCCGTGCCGCTCGAGGGCTGGGACGACGCCTCGCAGGTCGGTCCCAAGCGGCTCTACGTCTGGTTCGACGCGGTCGTCGGCTATCTCTCCGCCTCGATCGAGTGGGCCCGCCGCCTCGGCGAGCCCGAGCGCTGGCGCGAGTGGTGGGTAGAGGGCACGGTCCCTGAGGCCCAGGAGTCTTACTACTTCATGGGCAAGGACAACATCACCTTCCACTCCCAGATCTGGCCGGCCGAGCTGCTCGGCTACGCCGGCAAGGGGGCGAAGGGGGGAGAGCCGGGGGTCTACGGCGAGCTCAACCTGCCGACCGAGGTCGTCTCGAGCGAGTACCTCACGATGGAGGGCAAGGCCTTCTCGTCCTCGCGCGGGTACGTCATCTACATCCGTGACGTCCTCGAGAAGTACGGCCCCGACGCGATCCGCTACTACATCTGCGCCGCCGGGCCGGAGGCGCAGGACGCGAACTTCACCTGGGCCGAGTTCGTCCAGCGCAACAACAGCGAGCTCGTCGCCGGCTGGGGCAACCTCGTGAGCCGGACCGCCGCGATGATCGCCAAGAACTTCGGCGAGATCCCGCAGCCGGGCCCGCTCGAGCCGGTCGACGAGGCGGTCCGGGCCGCGGTGCTCGGCGCCTTCGGCACCGTCGGTGACCTCCTCGCCCGCCAGCGCGTCAAGGCGGCCCTCGGCGAGGCGATGCGCACGGTCGGCGAGGTCAACAAGTACGTCACCGACACGGAGCCCTTCAAGCTCAAGGGCGAGGACGAGCGTGAGCGGCTCGCCACGGTCCTGCACACCCTCGTGCAGTGCGTGGCGGACCTCAACGTCATCCTCGCCCCCTTCGTCCCGGCCGCCGCCAACCGCGTGCACACGGCCATCGGCGGCGAGGGCGAGCTCATGCCGATGCCGCGGCTGGCGACCGTGCCGGACCTCGACGAGGAGGGCCGCGAGTACCCGATCGTCACGGGCGAGTACACCGCCACCCCTGCCTGGGCGTCGCGGCCGGTGACCGTCGGTGCGCCGATCACCAAGCCGGCGCCGCTCTTCACGAAGTTCGACACGGAGACCGTCGTCGCCGACGAGCTCGACCAGGTCCCCGGGGCCTGAGGGCGTGGCCCCGCACGACGACCGCGGTCATGGTGACCCGGCGCCCCTGCCGGCGCCGCTGCCCGTGCCTGTCGTCGACAACCACACCCACCTCGACATCCACCGCGACGACCTGCCCGAACCCCTTCGTGCGGAGGGGGTGGACGGGGTCGCCGGTGCGCTCGCGATCGCCGCGAGCGTCGGCGTGGACCGGGTCGTCCAGGTCGGCTGCGACCTCGAGAGCGCCCGCTGGACCGTCGAGGCGGTCGACGCCCACCCGGCCATGCTCGGCGCGGTCGCGCTGCACCCCAACGAGGCCCCGAGGCTCGCGGAGCAGGGCCGGCTCGACGAGGCCCTGGCCGAGATCGAGGCGCTGTCGGCGCACCCTCGGGTCCGGGCGATCGGGGAGAGCGGGCTGGACTACTACCGGACAGGCGAAGGGGGAGTGGCCGCCCAGCAGGAATCCTTCCGGTGGCACATCGACCTCGCGAAGCGCACCAGCAAGGCGCTGCAGATCCACGACCGCGACAGCCACGACGACGTCCTGCGGATCCTCGCCGAGGAGGGAGCACCCGAGCGGACCGTCCTGCACTGCTTCAGCGGCGACGTGGCCATGGCCCGGGAGTGCGCGGAGCGCGGCTACTACCTCTCCATCGCGGGCACCGTGACCTTCAAGAACGCCCGCGGCCTGCGGGACGCCCTCGCCGTCACCCCGACCGAGCGGCTCCTCGTCGAGACCGACGCCCCCTACCTCACCCCTTCGCCCCACCGAGGGTCGGCGAACGCGCCGTACCTCGTGCCCCATACCGTGCGGCGGATGGCGGACGTCCTCTCGGTCGACGTCGCGACCCTCTGCCGGGATCTCTCGGACAACGCCGAGGCGGTCTACGGGCCCTGGTGACGGGCGCCGGACGGGCGCCCGGCCGGCCTCCGAAGGGCCTGGGAGAGCACGCTCACATCGCTCTCCGTTACCAAAACTTGACCTTGACCCCCTTGGCAAGGCACCGTGGATGACTGAACGCCGGGGCCGGCAACCCCTGAGCTCGCCTCGTACCACCGTCGGTGCGCCCGCAGGATCTGCGGGCGCACTCGTGCGGAGAGGCGGCGCCGGTGCCCGGGACGCACGACGAAGGATCTCTCTTGTCTTCACCCACGGTTCGCCGTCTCACCCAGGCCGGCGTCGTCGGCGCCCTCGTGCTCGGCGTCTCTGGCGTCGCCGTCATGGACAAGTCCGTCGCGCTCGACGTCGACGGCCAGAAGAGCTCGGCGCACGCCTTCGGCGGCACCGTCGCCGACGTCCTCGAGAAGCAGGGCGTCGAGCTCGGCGCCCGTGACCAGGTCACCCCGGCGCTCGGCACCCCGGTCGCCGACGGCCAGCAGATCGTCGTGCGCTACGCCCGGCAGCTGACCATCACCGTCGACGGCGTCGAGAAGACGTACTGGACGACCGCCAAGACCGTCGGCGAGGCCATCGACCAGCTCGGCCTGCGCGGCGACGGCGCGGTGCTCTCGGCCTCCCGGAGCAAGAGCCTCGGCCGTGAGGGCCTGGCCTTCTCCATGGCCACCCCCAAGGACGTCACCCTCGTCGTCGGCGGCAAGAAGTCCAAGCAGTCCACGACGAGCCTCAACGTCCGTCAGGCGCTGCGCGACCTCGAGGTCAAGGTCGACGGCAACGACAAGGTCCGCCCCGGGTTCAAGACCGTCGTCAAGAACGGCATGACGATCCACGTCGACATCATCGACACCAAGGACTCGAGGCGCACCGAGGCGATCCCCTTCGAGACCATCGTCAAGAAGGACTCCTCGCTCGCCGCGGGTACGACGAAGGTCACCCGCGAGGGCAAGGCCGGCTCGCGCACCGTGACCTACCGCCAGACGCTGAAGAACGGCAAGGTCGCCTCGACGAAGCAGACCGCCTCGAAGGTGACGAGCAAGCCGGTCGCCAAGGTCGTCGTCCAGGGCACCAAGCCCAAGCCGGCGCCGAAGCCCGCCGCCCCGCGCCCGAGCAGCCCCGCGCCGACCTCGTCGTCCACCTCGACCTCGTCGTCCACGTCGACCGGCTCCTCCTCGGGTGCCGGGATCAACCTCTCGAACGCCGCGATGTGGGACCGGATCGCCCAGTGCGAGTCGACGGGTAACTGGTCGATCAACACGGGCAACGGCTACTACGGCGGTCTCCAGTTCGACTCCGGCACGTGGCTGTCCGTCGGCGGCGGCGACTTCGCCCCGCGGGCCGACCTCGCGAGCCGCGCCGAGCAGATCACCGTCGCCAACCGCCTCTACGCCCAGCGTGGGCTCCAGCCCTGGGGCTGCGCGCACGCTGCCTGACGCACGATCTCGGGAGGCCCCGTCCATGCTCAGCGTGGGCGGGGCCTCGCGCTGTCTGCGCATAGGGTGCGGTGCATGACCTCACCCGACGTCCAGCTGCTCGGCGCGGCCGCCGTCCGCGACCTCGCCCAGCGGCTCGGGGTGCACCCGACGAAGCAGTGGGGCCAGAACTTCGTCGTCGACGCCAACACCGTGCGACGCATCGTCCGGGCGGGCGAGGTGACCGGGGAGGACGTCGTCCTCGAGGTGGGGCCCGGGCTCGGGTCGCTCACCCTCGCCCTGCTCGAGCAGGCCCGCCGGGTCGTGGCGATCGAGGTCGACCCCCGGCTGGCGGCCGCCCTGCCCGAGACGGTCGCGGCGCTGGCGCCGGCACGAGCCGGGGACCTCGACGTCGTCCACGCGGACGCGCTCCGGGTCACCGAGCTGCCCGGCCCACCCCCCACAGCCCTCGTCGCGAACCTGCCCTACAACGTGTCGGTGCCCGTCGTCCTGCACCTGCTGCAGACCTTCCCGAGCATCGAGCGGGTGCTCGTCATGGTGCAGCTCGAGGTCGCCGAGCGGCTTGCGGCTCGCCCCGGGAGCAAGACCTACGGCGTGCCGAGCGTCAAGGCCGCCTGGTACGGCGACGTGTCCCTGGCCGGCACGGTCTCGCGGAGCATCTTCTGGCCGGTCCCGAACGTCGACTCGGGGCTGGTCCGGCTGACCCGTCGCGAGCCGCCGGTCACGCAGGCCAGTCGGGCCGAGGTCTTCGCCTGCGTCGACGCCGCCTTCGCCCAGCGCCGCAAGACGCTCCGTGCCGCGCTCAAGGGGTGGGCGGGGTCGGCCGCGGCCGCCGAGGAGGCCCTGCGCGCGGCCGGGGTCGACCCTCAGACCCGTGGCGAGCAGCTGACGGTCGAGCAGTTCGCGGCGGTCGCCGCGGCCCGCACTAGGGTGGCGTCATGACCTCGGTGCTCGAGACGGCCCCCGCCGTCACCGCGCGCGCGCCCGCCAAGGTCAACCTCGAGCTCGGTGTCGGAGCAGTCCGTGAGGACGGCTACCACCCGCTCGCGACGGTCTACCAGGCAGTGGGTCTCCACGAGGACGTCACGGCCGCCACGGCGGACGCCTGGGGCGTCACCGTGCGGGGACGCGACGCAGAGCTCGTCCCGACCGACGAGACCAACATCGCGCTGCGAGCAGCCATGCTGCTCGCGGACGAGGTCGGCGGCGACCTCGCCCCGGTCCACCTGACGATCCACAAGCGGGTCCCCGTCGCGGGCGGCATGGCGGGCGGCTCGGCGGATGCCGCGGCCGCCCTCGTGGCGTGCGAGGCCCTCTGGGCCGCGGGCCTGAGCAAGGCCGAGCTGGACCCGATCGCGGCGCAGGTCGGCAGCGACGTCCCCTTCCTGCTCCACGGCGGGACAGCGGTCGGGTCGGGCCGCGGCGAGATCATCACCCCCGTGCTGGCGAAGGGGTCCTACCACTGGGTCTTCGTGCCGACCCCGGCCGAGGGCCTCTCGACCCCGGAGGTCTACCGGACCTTCGACGAGCTCACCGAGGGGCGACGGGTCCCGGAGCCAGAGCCCAGCCCGGCGATGATGGCCGCCCTGCGCCTCGGTGACGCCGAGGCTCTCGCCGACGTGCTGACCAACGACCTCCAGCCGGCGGCGATCAAGCTCCAGCCGCGGATCGGCGAGGTCATCGAGGCCGCGATGGGCTTCGGTGCGCTCGGTGCCATCGTGTCTGGTTCGGGGCCGACCGTCGCGCTCCTCGCCGGCAGCCAGGAGGGCGCGATCGATCTCGCGGTGGCGCTCACCGCCTCCGGTGTCGCCGACGAGGTCCTGCGCGCCTCCGGCCCGGTGGCCGGCGCCCATGTCATCCCCGCGCCGCGTCTGACCTGATGGCCAACCTCATCTCGGTCGAGCGTGCCACCCTCGCGCTCGGTACCGCCCACATCCTCGACGGCGTCTCGCTCGGCATCAACGAGGGGGCCCGGATCGGCGTCGTCGGGCGCAACGGCGGTGGCAAGTCCACGCTCATGAAGGTGCTCCACGGGGAGATCCCGCTCGACGACGGGCGGATCACCCGGATGGGCAGCGCCACCGTGGGCATGCTCAGCCAGGCCGACGTGCTCGACCCGGCGGCTACCGTCCGCGAGGTCGTCCTCGGCGACCGGGCGGAGCACGTCTGGGCGGGGGACTCACGGATCCGGGACGTCGTCGACGGGCTCCTCGGCGGGCTCGACGCGCAGGCGATGGGGGGCTGGGACGCCACGGTCGCCCCGATGTCCGGCGGCGAGCGGCGTCGTCTGGCCCTGGCGAAGATCCTCGTCGACGACCCCGACGTGCTGCTGCTCGACGAGCCGACGAACCACCTCGACGTCGAGGGCGTGGCCTGGCTCGCGGACCACCTCGTCAACCACAGGGCCCGCCCAGACAACGCGCTCGCGACGATCACCCACGACCGGTGGTTCCTCGACGCGGTCGCCGACCGGACCTGGGAGGTCGTCGACGGGCAGGTCGAGCAGTACGACGGTGGCTACGCCGCCTACGTCCTCGCGAAGGCCGAGCGCGACCGGATCGCTGCGGTCACCGCCGAGCGCCGCAACAACCTGCTCCGCAAGGAGCTCGCCTGGTTGCGCCGTGGCCCGCCCGCGCGCACCAGCAAGCCGAAGTTCCGCATCGACGCCGCCAACGCGCTCATCGCCGACGAGCCACCCCTTCGCGACGACGTCGAGCTGGTGCGCTTCGCGACGACCCGGCTCGGCAAGGACGTCATCGACCTCCATGACGCCTCCGTCGAGCTCGGTGGACGCACCCTGCTCGACCGGGTGACCTGGCAGCTCGCGCCGGGCGACCGTTTCGGGATCGTCGGCGTCAACGGGGCGGGCAAGTCGACGCTGCTGCGGGTGCTCGCGGGCGAGGTGCCGCTCGCCTCCGGCAAGCGCAAGCAGGGCATCACCGTCGTCATCGGGCACCTCACCCAGGACGTCCGCGAGCTCGACGCCCTCGCCGACCGCCGCGTCATCGACGCCGTCGAGGACGTCAAGAAGGTCACGACGCTCGGCAAGAAGGAGGTCACCGCCTCCCAGCTCGCGAAGAAGCTCGGCTTCTCCGGCGGCCGCCAGCAGACCCGTGTCGCCGACCTCTCCGGTGGCGAGCGCCGGCGCCTGCAGATCCTGCGGCTGCTCATGGCCGAGCCCAACGTCCTCATGCTCGACGAGCCGACCAACGACCTCGACATCGAGACCCTCACCCAGCTCGAGGACGTCCTCGACGGCTGGGCCGGGACGCTGCTCGTCGTGAGCCACGACCGCTACCTGCTCGAGCGGCTCTGCGACCGGCAGGTGGCGCTGCTCGGCGACGGCAAGGTCCGGGACATGCCCGGTGGGGTCGACCAGTACCTCGAGCTCCGGGCGCGGGGGGAGGGACCTTTATCGGATAACCCGATAAAGGTGGTCGAACCCGGGAACCGTTCCGGGGTGGGAGGAACCAACCCGGGTGGGGCGAAGGGGGATGAGCTCACCTCGTCGGGTCCGAGCCCGGCCGAGACGCGCGAGGCGCGCAAGACCATGGCCCGGGTCGAGAAGTCGCTGCAACGGCTGGCCGAGCGCGAGGAGCGGGTGCACGCGGCGATGGCGGAGGCGGCCAGCGATCACGCGCGCGCCCTGGAGCTCAACCGTGAGCTGCGCGAGATCGTCGACGAGCGAGAGGTCCTCGAGCTCGAGTGGCTGGAGGCTGCCGAGGTCGTCGGCTGACGTCAGCACTCGAAGGGGGCGAGGAGCCGGCGGAGCAGGGCCGTGAGCTCGCCCGTCTCGGTCTCGCTCAGCTCGGCGAGGAGGTCGCGCTCCCGCGTGATGAGGTCGGCCATGGCGCCGTCGACGGCGGCCCGTCCGGTCTCGGTGAGGCGGACGATGACCCCGCGGCGGTCGCTGGGCGACGGGGTGCGCTCGACCCATCCCTTCGCCGCCAGCCGGTCGATCCGGTTGGTCATGGTCCCGGAGGTCACGAGGGTCTCCTGGACGAGACGCCCGGGGGAGAGCTCGTAGGGCGCGCCCGCGCGGCGCAGTGCGGAGAGGACGTCGAACTCCCAGCCGTCGATGCCGTGGTCGCCGAAGGCGGTGGCGCGGTCCAGGTCGAGGCGGCGGGCGAGCCGCGAGAGCCGGCTGAAGACGTGGAGCGGCTCGGGGTCGAGGTCAGGTCGCTCGCGCCGCCAGGCGTCGACGATCTCGTCGACGTCGTCGTGGATCGGCTGTCGCTGGGGCATGCGTCAAGAATACGCACGATCAAGTTTCTCGATATCAAGAGATGGCCTCTCGTAGGATCGCCCCACCACTCATCGACGAGACGGAGGCACCGGATGCCCAGCTGGGACCCGACGCAGTACGAGAAGTTCGCCGCCGAGCGGACCCGCCCCTTCGTCGACCTGCTCTCCCGGGTAGCTGCTCAGGAGCCCTCGCTCGTCGTCGACCTGGGGTGCGGCAACGGCATCGCGACCCTCGCGCTCGCCCAGCGGTGGCCGCACGCACGCGTCGTCGGGGTGGACAACAGCGCCGACATGATCGAGTCCGCCCGGGCCCAGGATGATGGCGCCCGCGTCGAGTGGGTCGAGGCCGACCTCGCCTCGTGGGACATCGCATCGCTCGGTCAGGCCCCTGACGTCATCGTCACCAACGCGGCCCTCCAGTGGGTCCCCATGCACCTGCCGCTCATCGAGGGCTGGGTCGACGCGCTCGCTCCGCAGGGCTGGTTCGCCCTCCAGGTCCCGGGCAACTTCTCCTCGCCGACCCATGCCCTCATGCGCGAGGTCGCGGTGGAGCACCCGCAGGCCGCCGCGCTCGAGGCCGCGACGAAGCGCTACGGCGCCGCCGAGCCGAGCACCTACCTCCAGATCCTCGCCCAGCACGGGCTGCTCGTCGATGCCTGGGAGACCACCTACCTGCACGTCCTCGACCCGGCCGGCGAGCAGGACAACCCCGTCCTCGAGTGGGTCACCGGCACGGGGCTGCGCCCGATCCTCGACGTCCTGACCGACGAGGCGGAGCGGCAGGACTTCCTTGACGTGTACGGCAGCCGGGTCGCCGAGGCCTACCCGCGGACCCCGGCCGGTGTGCTGCTGCCCTTCCGCCGGGTCTTCGCCGTGGGGCACAAGGAGGGGTGAACTACCCTGGGGGCGCCGCGATCTCGCGGCGTTCCCCGGTTGGTCTGCCGGCAGGGCCCGCCTGACTTTGAATCAGGACTAGCGACGTAGGTTCGACTCCTACCCGGGGAGCCAGGGGTCGCCCTCACGAGGGCGTGGGCAGGCCCCGGTGCAACGCGCTGTGGCGTGCGGGGCACTTGGCCCGAAAGCCCCACATCCCGATGTGCCACTTTGGTAGAACCAGGAGATGAAGCCTTCACACCTCGTGGTCCCCGCGGCCCTCGTCCTCTCGCTGACCGCATGCGGTGGTGGAGACTCTCCCGCCGCAGTCGAGACGTCCACATCGGGTGTGTCCTCCCAGGAAGGCTCCAGCTCGCCCCCCTCTGAGTCCGCGGCCGGCGCGGACCAGAACGCAGACTCGCTGGCGGCCGAGCTGAAGGACGAGGTCGGTACGGTGACAAAGGCTGTGACCATCACCGAAGACAACGATCCCAACGACCTCCTGGGCCGCCCGAACGGTTATGTCTCTGCAGCCGTGCTCTATGACTCCGCGGCCGCCTGCGGCTCCCTGGGTTCCGACTGTGGCGCCGTGATCGAGGTCTTCAAGGACGAAGCCGCAGCAACGGCCCGGGCCGAGTACATCCAGGGAATTCTCGCAGGATCCCCGGCCCTCGGCTCCGAGTGGGACTATGTGAACGGAGCCGCGCTTCTGCGGGTGTCCGGCGAGCTCAAGCCCTCGGCAGCCGCGGCCTACGCAGAGGCCTTCGGCGGCACCGAGGTTACGGCGGGGGAGTGACGCCCGACTCCTACCCGGGGAGCCCAGCTCCCGCTGCGGAGTAGAGTGAGGCACGGCCGCTCACCGCTACCCCTTCGGAGATCACGCGTGTCCGACACCGCTCACCGCCCTGCTGCCGTCATCATCCTCGCCGCCGGCGAGGGCACCCGGATGAAGAGCACGACCCCCAAGGTCCTGCACCGCATCGGCGGGGACACCCTCCTCGGTCACGCGATGCGGGCCGCCCGCGGGGCGGGCGCCGACTCGACCGTGGTCGTCATCCGCCACCAGCGCGACCGCGTCGCCGCCTTCATCGAGGAGTGCAACGCGAAGGGGGAGAGCCGGGTCCTCGTCGCGGACCAGGACGAGGTCAAGGGCACGGGCCGAGCCGCCGAGTGCGGGCTCGACGTCCTCCCGGCCGATCTCACCGGCACCGTCGTCGTGACCATGGGAGACGTGCCCCTGCTCACCGCCGAGACGATCTCGCAGCTGACCACCGCCCACGTCGAGGCCGGCGCCGCCGTCACCGTCATCACCTCGATCCTCGACGACGCGAAGATGTACGGCCGCGTCATCCGCGACGCCGACGGCAACGTCGAGCGGATCGTGGAGTTCAAGGACGCCGACGAGACCCAGCGCGCCGTCCGCGAGATCAACTCCGGCATCTACGCCTTCGACGCCGACGTCCTGCGCGCCCAGCTCGCCAAGGTCACGACCGACAACGCCCAGGGCGAGAAGTACCTCACCGACGTCCTTGCGCTCGCCCGCGAGGACGGTGGCCGGGTCATCGCCCACGTCCTGCAGGACCTCTGGCAGACCGAGGGCGTCAACGACCGCACCCAGCTCGCCGAGCTCGGCCGGGTGCTCAACCAGCGCACCTGCGAGCGACACATGCGTGCGGGCGTGACGATCGTCGACCCCGCGTCGACCTGGATCGACGTGGACGTCGAGATCGGCCAGGACACGACGCTGCTGCCCGGGACCCAGCTGCTCGGCGCGACGACGGTCGGGGCGGAGTCGGTGGTCGGCCCCGAGGTCACGCTCACCGACTGCGAGGTCGGTGACCGGGCGACGATCCGGCGTGCCGAGGGCCACCTCGCGGTGGTCCACGACGACGCGACCGTCGGCCCGTACTCGTACCTGCGCCCAGGTACCGTCCTCGGGGCGAAGGGGAAGATCGGCGGCTTCGTCGAGACGAAGAACGCGCAGATCGGTGCCGGTGCCAAGGTCCCGCACCTCACGTACTGCGGCGACGCGACGATCGGCGACGGGGCCAACATCGGCGCGGGCACGATCTTCGCCAACTACGACGGCGTGACCAAGGGCCACACGAACGTCGGCAGGCACTCCTTCGTCGGCAGCAACTCCGTCCTCGTCGCCCCGGTCGACATCGCCGACGGCGCCTACGTGGCCGCCGGGTCCGCGATCACGGGGGCCGTCGCCCCCGGGCAGATCGCCATCGCCCGCGGCAACCAGCGCAACATCGACGGCTGGGTCGACCGCCGTCGTGCCGGCACCGCCACCGCAGACGCCGCTCACGCGGCCGAGCGCGCCGCTCAGTCGGTCGAGGGCCCCCCTTCGTCCGAGACCCTCAGCTGACCACCCCGCCGCCACGACGACCGAAGGACACCATGGGCCACAAGGGACCCCGCACCAGCATCTCCAAGAAGACCAAGAAGAACCTCATGGTCTTCTCCGGCCGGGCGCACCCCGCGCTCGCCGAGGAGGTCGCCGAGGACCTCGGCACGCAGCTCGTGCCGACGAGCGCCTACGACTTCGCCAACGGCGAGATCTACGTGCGCTACGAGGAGTCCGTCCGCGGCTCCGACGCGTTCGTCATCCAGAGCCACACCGCACCGATCAACGAGGCGATCGTCGAGCACCTCATCATGATCGACGCGCTGAAGCGGGCCTCGGCCAAGCGGATCACCGTCGTCATGCCCTTCTACGGCTACGCGCGCCAGGACAAGAAGCACCGCGGCCGCGAGCCGATCTCGGCGCGACTCATCGCCGACCTCTTCGCGACGGCCGGCGCCGACCGCCTCATCGTCGTCGACCTGCACACCGACCAGATCCAGGGCTTCTTCGACGGTCCGGTCGACCACCTCATGGCCCGCCCGCTCCTCGCCGACTACGTCAAGGAGAAGTACGGCGACCGTGAGCTCGCGGTCGTCTCGCCGGACGCCGGCCGGATCAAGGTGGCCGAGCAGTGGTCGGCGCACCTCGGTGGTGTGCCGCTGGCGTTCATCCACAAGACCCGTGACATCAACCGCCCCAACGAGTCGGCGGCCAACCGGGTCGTCGGTGAGGTCGAGGGCCGCATGTGCATCCTCGTCGACGACATGATCGACACCGCGGGCACGATCACCAAGGCCGCGGACGCGATCATGGCCGAGGGCGCAGCCGGCGTGGTCATCGCCGCGACGCACGCGATCTTCTCCGGCCCCGCGATCGAGCGGATGGAGGCCTGCTCCGCCGAGGAGATCATCGTGACCAACACGCTGCCGCTGCGCGAGGACCAGCACTTCGACGGGCTGACCGTCCTCTCGATCGCCCCGCTCATCTCGGCCGCGATCCACGAGGTCTTCGAGGACGGCTCGGTGACGAGCCTCTTCGGCGGCCGCGCCTGACCACCCCTTCTCAGCGGAGGCGAGCGGGCCGCGGGGCAGGGCGCTCAGCCGCCGTCGTCATGGCTCCAGCGTGGCACCGTCCTGCCGGGCGCGATAGGCCGCGGCGGCCAGCCGGTTGCCGCAGCCGCCCTCGCAGTAGCGCTTGCTCCGGTTGCGGGAGAGGTCGACGAGCACGTCGTCGCAGTCGTCGGCCTCGCAGACCCGCAGCCGGCTGCGCTCGCCCGAGCGCAGCACGTCGACGAAGCCCATGGCCGCCTCGACCTGCATCCGGCGGGCCAGCGGCGCGTCCGGCTCGGTCGCGTGGACGTGCCACCCGTAGCCGTCGTGGTCGACGAGCTGGGGGAGGGCGGCGCCGGTGCGCAGCAGGTCGTTGACGAGCTCGACGCACTCCTCCTCGGTGCCGGCCTCCCAGAGCGCCCGCAGCCGCGGCCGCAGCGACCGGACCTCCTCGAGCTCGCGTTCGTCGCCGTCGACCCGTCCGGTCCATGCCCACTCACCGAGGAAGGCCTCCAGCTGCTCCGTCGTCGTCAGGGTGTCGCCGTCGGAGTCGGGGTGGGCCCCGACCGCGGTGTTGACCAGTGCCGCAGCGCCCCGCAGCGCGTCGTTTGTGTCATGGGCAAAGGCCACGTTGACTCCTGACGTTGTCCCCGGATACCGTCATGACCAACACCATAGTTGACTGATGACGACAGGACAGCCCGCCATGCCCACGAGGACCGCAGCCTCCGCCCCCTTCGTCGTGGGCCTGGCCCTCGCCCTCGTCTCCGCCGCGACCTTCGGCTCCAGCGGGACCTTCGGCAAGGCCCTCATGGAGGCCGGCTGGTCGCCGGGCGCGGTCGTGACGGCCCGGATCAGCACCGCGGCCCTCGTCATGCTCGTCCCCACCCTGCTCGCGATGCGCGGCTGCTGGGACCGCCTGCGGCCCAACATCGGCAAGGTCGTCGCCTACGGCACGTGTGCGATCGCCGGCTGCCAGCTCTTCTACTTCAACGCGGTCAACCACCTCTCGGTCGGCGTCGCGCTGCTCCTCGAGTACCTCGCCCCCGTCCTCATCGTCGGCTGGGTCTGGGCCCGGCACGGCCGTCGGCCCTCCCGGCTGACCTCGCTCGGGGTCGTCGCCGCCGTCATCGGGCTCGTCCTCGTCCTCGACGTCACCTCCGGCGCGAAGGTCGACCTCGTCGGCGTCATGTGGGGCCTGCTCGCCGCGGTCGGTCTCATGGTCTTCTTCCTCCTCTCCGCCGACGACCAGGACGACTCTCTGCCGCCGATCGCCTTCGCCGGGATCGGGCTCGTCGTCGGCGCGCTCAGCCTCGGCGTCGCCGCGCTGCTGCGACTCATGCCCATGACGGCCACGACCCAGCAGGTCGACCTCGCCGGCTGGGCCGCCCCCTGGTGGGTCGCCGTCGCCGAGCTCGCCCTCGTCGCGGCAGCGCTCGCGTACGTCACCGGCATCGGCGCCGCCCGCATCCTCGGGCCCACGGTCGCCTCCTTCGTCGGCCTGAGCGAGGTCCTCTTCGCGGTCGTCTTCGCCTGGGTGCTCGTCGGGCAGGCCCTCACCCCGGTCCAGCTGCTCGGCGGAGCGGCGATCCTCGCGGGCGTCGTCGCGGTCCGCCTCGGGGAGCCGGCCCAGGACGAAGGGGGCGGTGGGCCGCACGCGTCGATCGCCGAGACCGGGCCGGCCGGGTCGGGCGACGCCGAGCACGCGGGTTTGGTCCAGGCCTGAGCCCTGGCCTAAGATCGACAAGTTGCCTCGGCGAGGGACGCTGCACAGTCGCAGCAGTCCGTGATCGACGCGGTGGACTCCGCGACCTGACGGTCCGGTCCATCGTGACCGCGCCGCGCCCCGCGTCGAGGCCCACCGCACCACGACGACCAGACCACGACGACCTGTCCTTGCCGGCGGGTCACCCAGATCAGAGGAGCCCCCCGCATGTCCGACGACATCCGCCTTGAGGCGCAGACCCGCACCGAGTTCGGCAAGGGCGCGGCCCGCCGCATCCGCCGCGAGCACAAGATCCCCGCCGTGATGTACGGCCACGGCACCGAGCCGGTCCACATCACCCTCCCCGGCCACGACACGATGATGGCGCTCAAGCACAGCAACGCGCTCCTGACGATCGTCGTCGACGGCGACGAGCAGCTCGCGCTCGCCAAGGACGTCCAGCGCCACATGATCAAGCCGGTCATCGAGCACGTCGACCTCGTCGTCGTGAAGCGCGGCGAGAAGGTCACCGTCGACGTCGCCGTCCACGTCGAGGGCGAGGCCGGCCCGGAGACCGTCGTCACCGTCGACTCCCAGACCCTCGAGGTCGAGGCCGACGTCACGAACCTCCCTGAGGCGGTCACCGTCTCCGTCGATGGCCTCCAGGCCGGCACCCAGATCCTCGCCTCGCAGGTCGAGATGCCCGAGGGCGCCACGCTCGTCACCGACGGCGAGACCCTCGTCGTCAACATCACCGAGCAGATCTCCGCCGAGGCCCTCGAGGCCGAGCTCGCCGAGGCCGAGGCCGAGGCGGGCATCGAGCACGACGAGTCTGGGGACGACGCCGCCGAGGGCGCCCCGAGCGACAAGCAGCTCGCCGAGGGCGACGCCCCGATGGAGTCCCCGGAGGACGGCAACAAGGAGGACTGACCTCCTCCCGCCGCACCCAGGCTCACACCGAAGGGGTCCGCACCAGCTGGTGCGGACCCCTTCGTCATGCCGTGGGCGAGCCCCGCGCCCGCAGACGAGCCCCCCGATCTAGAGTGGCGCCCCGTGAGCGATGAGACGTGGCTGGTCGTCGGCCTGGGCAACCCCGGCCCCCGGTACGCCGGCAACCGGCACAACGTGGGCGCGATGGTCGTCGACGAGATGGCCCGCCGTGCCGGGGCGACGCTCCGGGCCCACAAGTCGGGTGCCCGCGCCGAGTCGGTCCGGCTCGCCCCTCCCGGGGGCGGGCTCGGCCCCCGCGTGATCATCGCGACGCCGACGTCGTACATGAACGTCGCCGGCGGCCAGACCAAGGCGCTCGCCTCGTTCTTCTCCGTCGACCTCGACCACCTCGTCGTCGTCCACGACGAGCTCGACATCCCCTTCGCCGAGGTGCGGCTCAAGCGTGGTGGCGGTGAGGGCGGGCACAACGGGCTGCGTTCGATCAGCTCGAGCCTCGGGACGAAGGACTACCACCGGGTGCGCGTCGGCATCGGTCGTCCGCCGGGACGCATGGACGTCGCGGACTTCGTGCTCAAGGACTTCGCCAAGACAGAGCGGGAGGAGCTGCCCTTCCTCCTCGACGGTGCCGCGGACGCCGTGGAGCTGCTGATCCACCGGGGTCTGACGGACGCCCAGCAGGTCGTCCACGCGCCAGCCCCCTGACCCCTGACATGCGTCGAGGTGATCCACGCGGACGTCATCGGCGTGGATCACCTCGAACGGGTGGAGCGGTTGCGCGTCAGGCGCCGTCCTTGAGCTGCTGGAGCCGGGCCTCGATCTCGGCGTCGTGGCTGTGGTCCTCGAGCTCGGCGAACTGGTCCTCGATCGTCGTCGCCTGTGCCTCGGCGCGACCCTTGACCATCGCCTCCTGGTGCTTGATCTTGTCCTCGAAGCGGCCGAGCTCGCTCGTCGGGTCCATGACGTCGATCGAGCGGATCGCGCCCTGGACCTTCTCCTGGGCCTCGGCCGAGCGGGCGCGCGCGATCAGCTGGTCGCGGCGGCTCTTGAGGTCCTCGAGCTTGGTGCGCATCTGGGTCAGGCCGCCCTTGAGCTGCTCGACCGTCGCGTTCTGCGCGGCGATGCGGGGCTCGGCGTCGCGGGCCTCGCCCTCGAACTGGATCTGGCGCTGGAGCGCGACCCGGGCGAGGTTGTCGAACTTGTCGGCGCCGGCGGCGTCACCACCGCCGCGCAGCTCCTCGGCCTTGCGGGAGGCCGCGGCGGCCTTGCTGCCCCACTCGGTGGCGGCCTTGCGGTCCTCCTCGAGGTCGGCCTCGGCCAGGCGCGTGTTGGCGATCGTCTGGGCGACCGCCTCCTCGGCCTCGGCGATGGAGTTCGTGTAGTCGCGGACCAGCTGGTCGAGCATCTTCTCGGGGTCCTCGGCGCGGTCGAGGAGGGAGTTGATGTTGGCCTTCGCCAGCTGGGCGACGCGGCCGAGGAGGGTCTGCTTCTGGGTCATCGTGGGCCTTCCGTTCGATGGTGGTCGGTGGTGCGAAGGGGAGTGCTGCGGTCGGTGGGTACGAGCCTTGGCTCGTGCGAGAAGGGGGGAGGGGCGAAGGGGGGTGTGAGGGGGGAGGTCGGGGTGTCAGAAGCGGCCACCTCCGCCGAAGCCGCCTCCGCCGCCGAAGCCGCCCCCACCGAAACCACCGCCGAAGCCGCCGGAGCTGCCGCCCCAGCCGCCCCCGCGGCCGCCCCCGCCGAAGCCGCCGGTGAGGATGCCGCCGAGGATGACGGAGCCGACGTCGACACCGCCGCTGCGACCGCCGCCGTAGCCACCGCCGAAGCCGCCCCCACGCCCCTGCCACTGGTCGACGTCTCGCTGGGCCTTGGAGAGTGCCCGCTCGCCGAGGGCCTCGGCCTCGGTGAGCAGCTGCTCGGCGCGGTCGGGGTCGCTGCCGGCGATCTGGGCAGCCTGGTTGTAGAGCTCGAGCGCCTGGTCGATGTCGGTGCGGGCCTCGTAGGCGACGGCGCCGCGGTTGCGCGAGATCGTCCCCTGGATCGACTCGAGCCGGGCACGGACGGTCGCCATCCGCCGGCCGACCCGGTCGGCGGCCCGCCGCCGGGTCTCGTCGGCCTCGCGGTGCGGGGCGAGCGCGGCGTCGAGGTCGTGCTCGGCCCGCTCGAGGGCGGACAGCGCCGCGAGCGGGTCACCGCCGGAGCGGGCGCGGGTGCCCTGCTCGATGGCGACCCGGGCCGCGCCGAGCGCGGTCGTCGTCAGCTGGTCGGTGGCGCCGAGCCGCTCGACGTCGGCGACGTCCGCGGAGATCGAGGCGAGCGCCCGGTCGAGGTGCCCGGTCGCGTCGGCGAGCATCGCCTTGGCCCCGCTGACGTGGTCGAGGGCGTCGCTCGCCTGGCCGAGGGCGTCCTCGGCGGCCCGCGCGGCAGCGACGGCCGCGGGCCGGTTGTCGCCCTGGGCGAGGTGCTCCTTGCCGGTCGTGACGAGCTCGCGGGCCGAGGCGACGAGCCGCCGCGCCTGCTCGATGCTGTCGCCGACCGAGACGAGCGCCTCGGGGGCGTGGGTGGCGCGCAGCCCGGCGAGCTCCTGCTCGGCGACGGGCAGGCGCTGCTCGACCTCGCCGGCGCGCACGTCGAGCTCGGTGAGCATCTGCGGCACGCGGGTCTGCAGGTCGCGCAGCCGGGAGAACTCGGCCTCCTCGGCGTCGAGCGCGGTGTCGGCCTCTGCGGCGAGCGCGAGGATGCGCTCGAGCCCGGCGCGCTGCTCGGGCTCGGCGAGGTTGCCGAGCCGCTCGGCGTCGTCGAGCCGGCGCTGGATGCCGAAGGCCTCGCTCGCCTTGGCCCTGGCCGCCTCGAGGGTCTGCTGGAAGCGCTGGGTCGCCTGCTGCCCGAACTGCGCCTGGGCGAAGGTCAGCTCCTCGGCGGAGGCCCGGATCGCGTTGTCGAGGTCGACGAGGGCGGTGCCGGCGCGCCTGCGGAGCGCATCGATCGGCTCGGCGGGTGCACCGGCCGGACCGTGGCCGGGAGCCGCCCCCGAGCGGCCCTTGCGCCCGGCGCGGGCGAGGAGCAGCCCGGCGCCGCCGATGCCGACGAGGCCGGCGACGGGCAGCCAGCCGGGGATCCCGGAGCCGCCGATGCCGTCGCCGCTGCTCCCGGGGCCGCCCCCGCTCAGGGCATCGGCGTAGCCGCGCGCGGCGGCCGTCACGGCGCCGCCCCAGTCGTTGTCGCCGAGCGCCGGCTCGATGTACATGCTGCGCACACCCTGGTCGTCCTCGGCACTGAGCCCGGACTCCTCCATGGCGTAGGTGCCGTAGCGCCGGTCCTGCACGGCGACGGCGAGGAGCACGTCGTCGCCTCCCATGCCGGACTCCTCGAAGGTCTGCTGCGCCCAGGTCGCGCCGTCCATGCCGTCGAAGGAGTCGACGTAGACGACGAAGAGCTGGATCCCGGCGGCGCGGGCCTCGTCGAGCGCCTCGTCGTACTGCGAGAGGTCGCCGAGGACGCCGGTCTCGTCGGTCACCTGGTCGGGGAGGTTCATCGGCTCGGTGGCCGGCGCGGACGTGAGCGAAGGGGGCGTGGCCGGGACCGCGGCGTGGGCCGCCGCGGGCGCGAGACAGGTGGCGAGGCCGACCGCTGACGCGGCCGACCATCGTCGGACGGTGACGGCTCGACGCGACACTCGCGGGCACCCCTTCGTCGGTACGGTGCCGCCGGTCGGCAGCCCCTGGACTGACCCTGCCACACGGCGGCGCGTCACGGGAGGTGCGAGGTACGGCAGACTGGACCCCTGTATGAGCGAGTCCCTGGCCCCCCTGCGCACAGCCGTCGCCGACCTCCCCGTCGTCCACGAGCTGCTCACCCACACCCACCGCACCGACGAGCTGGACGTCAGCGTGCCCCCGGGCCTGCGGGCCCCGCTGATCTCCCTGCTCAGCCGGCCCGTCGAGGACGGCGCGAAGGGGGTGGCCCCCCTCCTCGTCGTCACGGCCACCGCACGCGAGGCCGACGACCTCGCGGAGGCGTTGCGCTGCCTGATCGACAGACCGGACGACGCGACGAGCGCGGTCGTCACCTACCCGAGCTGGGAGACGCTCCCGCACGAGCGGCTCAGCCCGCGCAGCGACACCGTCGGCCGGCGGCTCGCGGTCCTGCGTCGCCTCGCGCACCCGGAGGTCGACGACCCCGAGCACGGTCCGGTGGCCGTCGTCGTCGCCTCGGTCCGTGCGGTCCTCCAGCCCATGGTCAAGGGCCTCGGCGAGCTCGTCCCGGTGAGCCTCGAGGTGGGCGACGAGCGGCCGCTCGAGCAGATCGTCGACGACCTCGTCGCCGCCGCCTACGTGCGCACCGACCTCGTCCAGCGCCGCGGCGAGTTCGCCGTGCGCGGCGGCATCCTCGACGTCTTCCCCCCGACCGACGAGCACCCGGTGCGGGTCGAGCTCTTCGGCGACACCGTCGAGTCGATCCGGTGGTTCAAGGTCGCCGACCAGCGCAGCATCGAGGGCACGCCCGGCGTCGCCGACCGGCTGTGGGCGCCGCCGTGCCGCGAGATCCTGCTCACCGACGAGGTCCGTGCTCGCGCGGCCGAGCTCGCCACCCAGCTGCCGGGCGTCGCCGACATGCTGCACAAGGTCGCCGAGGGCAACGCCGTCGAGGGCATGGAGTCGCTCGCACCGGCCCTCGTCGACGGCATGGAGTCGGTCCTCGACGTCCTGCCCGACGGCGCCCGCGTCGTCGTGAGCGACCCCGAGCGGGTGCGCACCCGCGCCCACGACCTCGTCTCGACGAGCGAGGAGTTCCTCCAGGCGTCGTGGGCCAACGCCGCGAGCGGCAACGCCGTGCCCGTCGACCTCGAGGGCGTCCTCGACACCGGCTCCCACTGGACCCTCGCCCAGGCCCGCGAGCACGCGCTGGCCCTCGGCCTCGGGTGGTGGACGCTCACCCCCTTCGCCGTCGACGCCGAGCTGGCCGACACCATGGCCGACGCCGTCGAGCACGACCACGTCGCCCTCCACGTCCCGGCGGCGGAGCCGCCCCGCTTCCGTGGCAACACGGACGCGGCGGTCGAGCAGTTCCACCAGTGGCACGACGCGGGGTGGCGCATCCTCGTCGCCACCGACGGGCCCGGCCTCGCCGAGCGCGTGCGAGAGGTCATGCGGGACAACGACATCCCGACGCGTGACGGAGGGTCGCTCGAGAGCGGCACCGTGACCGTCACCGTCGCGACCCTGGGCACCGGCTTCGTCGCCGAGGGTGACCGGCTCGCCGTGCTCACCGAGTCCGATCTCCTCGGGGCGAGCACCGGCACCGGCTCGACGCGCGACATGCGGCGGATGCCGAGCAAGCGGCGCAAGCAGGTCGACCCGCTGGAGCTGCGCCCCGGCGACTTCGTCGTCCATGAGCAGCACGGTGTCGGTGCCTTCGTCGAGATGATCCAGCGCACCGTGCAGGGCGCGACCCGTGAGTACCTCGTCCTCGAGTACGCGCCGAGCAAGCGCGGCCAGCCGGGGGACCGGCTCTTCGTGCCGACCGACCAGCTCGACCAGGTGACCCGCTACGTCGGCGGCGAGACGCCGTCGGTCAACAAGATGGGCGGCAGCGACTGGAAGGCGACGAAGTCGCGCGCCCGCAAGTTCGTCAAGCAGATCGCCGGCGAGCTCATCCGCCTCTACAGCGCGCGGATGGCGACGAAGGGGTACGCCTTCGGCCCCGACACCCCGTGGCAGCGCGAGCTCGAGGAGGCCTTCGCGCACATCGAGACCCCTGACCAGCTGAGCACGATCGAGGAGGTCAAGGCAGACATGGAGCGGTCCGTCCCGATGGACCGGCTCATCTGCGGCGACGTCGGCTACGGCAAGACCGAGATCGCGGTCCGGGCGGCCTTCAAGGCGATCCAGGACGGCAAGCAGGTCGCGGTGCTCGTGCCGACGACCCTGCTGGTGCAGCAGCACCTCAACACCTTCTCCGAGCGCTACGCCAGCTTCCCCGTCACGGTTCGGGCGCTCTCGCGCTTCCTCACCGACAAGCAGGCCAAGGACGTCATGGCGGGCCTGGCCGACGGCAGCATCGACATCGTCATCGGCACGCACCGCCTGCTCGGCGGCGAGGCGAAGTTCAAGGACCTCGGCCTGGTGATCATCGACGAGGAGCAGCGCTTCGGCGTCGAGCACAAGGAGCAGCTCAAGGCGATGCGCACCGCCGTCGACGTCCTCGCGATGTCGGCGACCCCGATCCCGCGCACGCTCGAGATGGCGGTCACCGGCATCCGCGAGATGTCGACGCTCGCCACGCCGCCGGAGGAGCGCCACCCGGTGCTGACCTTCGTCGGGCCGTACGAGGAGAAGCAGGTCGCCGCCGCGATCCGCCGCGAGCTGATGCGTGAGGGCCAGATCTTCTTCGTGCACAACGACACCCGCACGCTCGACCGGACCGCCGCGCGGCTGCGCGAGCTCGTCCCCGAGGCGCGGGTCGAGACCGCCCACGGCAAGATGGGCGAGCACCGGCTCGAGCAGGTCGTCGTCGACTTCTGGGAGCGTCGCTTCGACGTCCTCGTGAGCACGACGATCGTCGAGACCGGCCTGGACATCTCCAACGCCAACACGCTGATCCTCGACCGCGCCGACAAGCTCGGTCTCTCGCAGCTGCACCAGCTGCGCGGTCGCGTCGGGCGCGGTCGCGAGCGCGCCTACGCCTACTTCCTCTACCCGCCGGACAAGCCGCTCACCGAGACCGCGCACGACCGGCTGCAGACGATCGCGGCCAACACCGACCTCGGCTCCGGCATGCAGATCGCGATGAAGGACCTCGAGATCCGCGGCGCGGGCAACCTCCTCGGCGGCGAGCAGTCTGGCCACATCGCGGGCGTCGGCTTCGACCTCTACGTCCGGATGGTCGGCGAGGCCGTCGCGGACTTCAAGGGCGAGGGCGAGAAGGCGCCGGCCGAGGTCAAGATCGAGCTGCCCGTCGACGCGCACCTGCCGCACGAGTACATCCCTGGCGAGCGGCTGCGCCTCGAGGCCTACGCCAAGCTCGCCGGCGCGGCGAGCGAGAGCGACCTCGAGGAGATCGTCGAGGAGCTGATCGACCGCTACGGCGCCCTGCCCGAGCCGGTCCGCAACCTCGTCGCCGTCGCCCGCCTGCGCATCCTCGTGCGCCAGGCCGGGCTCACCGACGTCGTGGCCCAGGGCCAGCACGTGCGCCTCGCCCCGGTGAGGCTGCGCGAGTCCCAGCAGCTGCGTCTCGCCCGGGTCTACCCGAAGTCCCTCTACAAGGAGGGGACCGGCACGGTCCTCGTGCCCAAGCCGATGACCGCACGCATCGGCGGCGCCCCCCTTCGTGACCAGGCGGTGCTCGACTGGGCCGCCGATCTCGTCCGTAACGTCATGCTCGACAATGTGGTGGAGACTGGTGCCGGGAGCCCCTCCCGATGACTCATGTGGTGCCAGCACAGACCCGAAAGGACCTCGTCGTGACCCGACGCCCCCGCCTCGCCCTCACCTCCCTCGCCCTCGCCTGCGGCGTCGCGCTGGCCGGGTGCGGGTCCGCCGAGGTCACCGAGGTCGGCCAGACCGCGCCCCGTGAGGCCGCGGCCACCGTCGGCGACCGGACGATCACCATCGGCGACGTCCAGGCGGCGACCAAGGGGACCAACGACTTCATCCGTGAGCAGGGCGGGCAGCAGACGATGAGCGGCCGTGACATCCTCACGACGCTGCTCTTCGCACCCGAGATCATCGAGACCGCCCAGACCTCCGGCGTCTCCGTGCCGAGCGCGGCGGCCGTCGAGCGCGTCCTCGGCCAGCTCGGCATCGACAAGGCGCCGGCGACCGTCGAGCTCATCCGCGCCCAGAGCGTGCGTGAGCAGATGACGCCCGAGCAGGTCCAGGCGGCCTTCGAGTCCGCGAGCACGGACATCTCGGTCAACCCCCGCTACGGCACCTTCAGCCCCGAGCAGGGCCTCACCGAGGCGACGCCGAACTGGCTGGCCGCCGAGGAGGAGCCGCTCGAGCCCGGCCACAGCGCCGACGACGGTCACGACCACTGAGCCTGACGCGGTGAGCGCTCGCGTCGTCCTGCTCGCGAGCAGCCCGCGGGTCGCCCCCGGGCTGCTCAGCGCGGACGCCTGGCGCTGCCTCGACGGCGCCGCCGGCCGTCTGGCGCGCACCGACGACGAGGTCCTCGTCGCGGCCGTGCGGGCCGCCGGCCTCGAGGTCGAGACCGTGGGCGAAGGGGTGTCCGCACCCGATCTCTCCCGCCGCCTCGTCGAGAAGGCCGCCTCCCTGGACGGCGAGGTCGTCTGGCTCGGGTCCGCCGACGGCGACCCCGGGTTGAGCGACGCCCTGGCGGCCGAGCTGTCGGCTGCCGCGGAGCCGCCGGAGATCGAGGTGCTCGTCGGGTCGTGGGACGTGCCCGGCGCCCGGCTGCTCGACGCCGTCGCGGTGATGGACCGGCTGCGCAGCCCGGGCGGTTGCCCGTGGGACGCGGAGCAGACCCACGAGAGTCTGGCCCCCTACGCGGTCGAGGAGGCCGGCGAGGTCGCCGAGGCGATCGAGGGGCTGGCCGACGGGTCGCATCGCTACGAGGACGTCAAGGAGGAGCTCGGCGACCTGCTGCTCCAGGTGCTCTTCAACGCCCGGGTGGCCAGCGAGGGCTCGCACCCCGCGGCCCACGCGCAGACCGCCGCCGACACCCCCTTCGACATCGACGACGTCGCGGCGACCCTCGTCGACAAGCTCGTCCGGCGTCACCCCCACGTCTTCGCCGGGTCGACCGCGGCGACGCCAGAGCAGGTCGAGGCGCAGTGGGCCGAGATCAAGGCTGCGGAGAGGGCCGCCAAGGCGGCCCGGCGGGCGACCCCACCACGCTGACTCGCGGGTACGACGACCCTTGCCGTGGAGGCGGCACCCGATGACGCCCGGAGCAGGCGGATGCGCAGCCCTGCTCGCCGGGCAACGGTCGTCGTACTCGCGCGTAGCTGCGGACAACCTGCCGGGGAGGCGGCCGGCACCTGGGTGGGGTGGGGGGAGGCGGCGTAAACTACCGATGAGTAGCTGATGCCGACGGCGAAGGGGTAGCGATGAGGTCGGTGCAGGAGCGGGCCGGGGCCCGGACGTCGGCGGTCGAGGCGGCCCGGAAGGCCGAGGACGCCGAGCGCGCCGGCCGCTACGACGCGATCGTCGTCGGCGCCGGGACGAGCGGCGGGATCATGGCGCGCGACCTCAGCGAGGCGGGCATGCGAGTCCTCGTCCTCGAGGCCGGCCAGCACATGAGCCGCGACACCTACCCGCGCAACGAGCTCGACGGCAACAGCCAGCTCTACTGGGGCGGCGGCGTCGAGCTGACGACGGACGCGGCCATCGGCATCCTGCGACCGCGGGTCGTCGGCGGTGGCGGCATCGTCAACCAGGCGCTCATGGACCGCTTCGACGACGTCGCGCTCGACGACTTCCGCGCCGCGTCCGGCCACCCGCTCTTCAGTGTCGAGGCGATGGCGCCCTGGTACGGCGACGTCGAGGGACGCACGGCGCTCGAGGACGTCTCCGGCCGCACGCGCAACGGCAACGCCGCGATCTTCGCCGAGGGCTTCGCGGCCAACGGCTACCGCTACAAGCCGCTGCGCCGCGCCCAGTCGGCCTGCGACTACGAGGGCGGCGCGTCGTGCGTCGAGTGCCTCAACGGCTGCCGCCTCGACTCCAAGCAGTCGCCGAACGTCACCTCGATCCCCAGGGCGCTCGCCGCCGGAGCGACCCTCGTCCCGCAGACCGAGGTCGGCGAGGTGAGCGAGGACGCGACCGGCGTGACCGTCCACGCCCGCTCCGCGGACGATGTCGACCGGACCTACACCGCGGACCGGCTCGTCCTGGCCTCCGGCGCGATCGGCAACTCCAGGCTGCTCCTCGCGTCGGGCTTCGAGCGGCAGCTGCCCCGGCTCGGGCACAACTTCTTCAGCCACCCGCAGTACATGAACATCGGCGTCTACGACGAGCCGGTCGGCGCCTTCCGCGGGCCGCTGCAGAGCTACAAGTCCGACGACCCGGGCTTCCGTCGGCAGGGCTTCAAGCTGGAGAACGTCTTCGCCGGACCGGTCGGCATCTCGATGCTCGTCCCGGGCATCGGCGCCGACCACGCCGACGTCATGAAGCAGCTCGACCGTCTCGGCTGCGTCGAGGTCGCCGTCCGTGACACCAACCCTGGCCGGATCCGCCTCGGCAAGAGGACGAAGGGGGTCAACGGCGCGATCGGGTATGCACCGGTCATCGAGAAGAAGCTGAACGCCGAGGACCGGCGTCGTCGTGACCTCGGCATGGACGCGATCCGCAACATCTTCCACGCCACCGGCGCCCGCCGGGTCATCCACGGCCGCATGGGGATCGGCCTGCACCTCATGGGCGGGCTGGCGCTCAGCGAGTCCCCGAGCACGGGCTGCGTCGGGCACGACTTCCGGCTGCACGGCAGCCGACGGATCTGGACCGGGGACAGCTCGACCTTCCCCAACGCCCCAGGCATCAACCCTTCGCTGACGATCCAGGCCATCTCGGCCGCCGCAGCCGCCGCGATCACGGAGGACGCCCGATGACACTCACCCCGACCCAGCGCGCCGGGCTGCTCCGCCTCGGCGACGTCATCATCCCCGGCGACGGCGAGCTCCCCTCCTTCTCGCAGTCCGGCGTCGCCGACCACGTCGACCAGATGCTCGACTGGATGTACGAGGCGGACCGCTCCGCCCTGCTCCTTCTGCTGACGACGGTGTCGAAGATGCCGCGCCTCGCGGTCAAGGCGCTCGTGCTCTCGACCGAGCACGGCGACTCGGCCCCCGAGCCGCTCGCCGGAGGGCTGCGCATGGCCAGCCTCGGCATCAAGGGCGTCATCCTCAGCCTCTATTACTCCGGCGTCGACGCGGGCGGCCGTGTCCGCGAGGTCATCGGCTACGACGTGGGCTGCCCGACCAACCCCGACGAGCCCGACCGCTCGCTGCCCGAGAACGCCTCCCTCCCACCCGTCGGACGACAGGAGCGCACCCGATGAGCGCCCGCAGCTATCCCACCCACGACGTCGAGGTCGAAGGGGCCGTCGAGCGTGGCCGTGCCGCCGCCCGGGCGCTCGCCGCGCTCACCGTCGAGGAGCGGGTCGGCCACCTCACCCGCCTGCGGCACGCGATCCTCGTCCGGCGCGAGGAGATCATCGACGTCATCCAGGCCGACACCTCGAAGTCGCGCAGCGACATCCTCGTCTCGGAGATCTTCGGCGCGCTCGACGTCATCCGCTGGTGCGAGGACAACGCCGCCTCGGCGCTCGCCGACGAGAAGGTCCCGACCCCGCTCACGATGATGGGCAAGAAGTCCTTCATCGCCTACGAGCCGCTGGGCACCGTCCTTGTCATCTCGCCGTGGAACTACCCCTTCTACCAGGCGATGGCGCCGATCGCGCTGAACCTCGCGGCGGGCAACACCGTCCTCTACAAGCCGAGCGAGCACACCCCTCTCCGCGGGCTGATCGAGTCGCTCCTCGAGGAGGCCTCTGTCGCCCCGGCGTGGGTGCAGGTCCACTACGGCGAGGGCGACGTCGGCGCCGCGCTGCTCGAGCAGGGGCCGGACAAGGTGATGTTCACCGGGTCGACCGCGACCGGCAAGAAGGTCATGGCCGCCGCGGCCGAGCGGCTCGTCCCCGTCGAGCTCGAGCTCGGCGGCAAGGACGCGATGATCGTCTTCGACGACGTGACGATCGAGCGCGCCGTCGCCGGGGCGCTCTGGGGCGGGCTGACCGCCACCGGCCAGTCGTGCACCTCGGTCGAGCGGATCTACGTGCAGCGCGGCATCTACGACGCCTTCGTCGCCGCGCTCGCCGACGGCGCCCGCCGGATCAAGCAGTCGACCGACGAGGACGGCGACTCCGACATCGGCGCGATGATCACCCCGTCGCAGATCGGGATCGTCGCCGAGCACCTCGCCGACGCCGTGGCCGCCGGGGCGACCCTGCGCACCGGTGAGGAGTGGGACCACACCTCCGCGATGATCCCGCCGCTCGTCCTCACCGACGTTCCCGAGACCGCCCAGATGGCGACCGAGGAGACCTTCGGGCCGATCCTGCCGGTCTACCCCTTCGAAACGGAGGCCGAGGTGATCGAGCGCGCGAACGACTCCGTCTACGGGCTCACCGCGAGCGTGTGGAGCAAGGACCTCGACCGCGCAGACCGGGTCGCGCGTGCGCTGCGCGTCGGGGGCGTGTCGATCAACAACGTCATGGCGACCGAGTCGACGCCCGCGCTGCCCTTCGGCGGGGTCGGGCTGTCGGGGATGGGGCGCTACAAGGGGGTCAACGGGCTGCGCGCCTTCACCAACGCGAAGTCCGTCGTCGTCGACAAGGACAGCGACGTCATCGAGGCGAACTGGTTCCCGTACACGTCGAAGAAGTACGAGATGTTCGTCGCGATGATGGAGGCGTGGTTCTCCGACGGCCCGACCCGGCTGCCGCGCTTCGGGGTCCTCGGCACCCGGCTCGAGTCGTACGCCAAGAAGGCCCGCCGCTGACCGGACCGTCCACACCCGCGCCCCCTCTCTCTTTCCGCACGAGCCAAGGCTCGTACCCTTCGAAGGGGTACGAGCCTTGGCTCGTGCGATGGGTGGGAGGGTGGGAGGGTGGGGGGGCGGCCGTCCCGCTCAGACCCTCTCGACGTGGTCGGCCTGTGGTCCTCGGTCGCTCTGCCGGACCTGGTACCGGACCCGGTCGCCTGGGTACAGCTCGTCGGTGCCGCTGACGACCGACACGTGCACGAAGAGGTCGGCGCCTCCCGCGTCCGGGGTGATGAAGCCGAACCCCCGCTCCGCGTCGTAGCGCGCGACCACTCCCTCGCCGCCGCGCACCGGGCCGTCGGAGGCACCTCGGTGCCCCGACCTGGCGCGAGGTGCCGACGGCGCGCGTGAGCTCCGCGGCGCCGAGCCGCGTGCGAGGCGCACGTCACGAGCCTGCGGTCCCCGGTCGCCCACGACGACGTCGTAGGTCACCCGGTCTCCCTCGCGCACGTCGGGGAGCCCGTCGGCCAGCTCCCGGACGTGGACGAAGACGTCCGCGCCGCCCGAGTCTGGGGTGATGAAGCCGAAGCCCTTGTCCTCGTCGTACCAGGACACGGTGCCGTCCGCCCCGTCGGACGCCACGGCCGCCTGCGCGGCCTGGGCCCCCAGAGGGAGCAGGTGATCCGCCTGTGCTCCCCGCTCGCCGTCGACGACGAGGAACGCCACCCGCTGGCCCTCGGAGACGACCCCGCCTCCCACGATGGCCGAGCTGTGCACGAAGATCTGGGCGCCGCCGTCGTCGGGGGTGATGAAGCCGTACCCCTTGGCCGGCTCGTACCAGGCGACGGTGCCGAGCACGCCCAGCGGGGCATCGGCGGCCTGGTCGGCCGTGACCCGGACACGGCGGGCCTGCGGGCCGCGGTCGCCCTCGCCGATCTCGAACTCGACCACCTGTCCCTCACGGAGCACCCTCACCGCGTCGGGGCTGACGATCTCGGACGCGTGGACGTACAGGTCCTCCGACTCCTCCTCGAGGGCGATGAAGCCGAACCCCCGGTCGGTGTCGAACCAGCGGACAGTTCCCTCAGGCACGGCGGACTCCTCATCGAGACTACGGTCGGTCCGCTCCAGTGTCCCGCACGGGACGAGGCAGCGGGTGCGCACGGACGAGGCGTGGCGTACCTGCCGCACGAGCTGTCGTGCGACCGGGTCGCAACGGCGCAGCTCCCCCGGTGGTTTCGCCGTGATGAAGCTGAGCGTCAGCCTGAGCAAGGAAGACCTCGAAGGCCCCGCGGGGCAGGTTCGCTCGGTCGCCGTTGGACGGATCGGCTCGTCCGTCGGTCGGGTGCCGCCCCGATGGGTGGTTGCGGTCGACGCAGCGCTGCGACTCCATCTGCAGCTGTGGCCGCCCTCCATCCGGCACGACCCGTACCGGGCCGCGCGTCGCTCGGCGGAACCGGCCGACGCCGCCGATACCCTCGGCAATAGGCTCGAGGGGGAGCACGCACGCCCCCCTTCGCCCTCGACATACAGGAGTGACTGCACGTGGCCACCATCGAAGCCATCGGCGCCCGCGAGATCCTCGACTCCCGAGGCAACCCGACCGTCGAGGTCGAGGTCGCTCTCGACGACGGCAGCATCGGCCGCGCGGCCGTCCCCAGCGGTGCCTCCACCGGCGCCTTCGAGGCCGTCGAGCGCCGTGACGGCGACAAGAAGCGCTACCTCGGCAAGGGCGTCCAGGACGCCGTCCGCGCCGTCGAGGACGAGCTCATGCCGCAGCTCCTCGGCTACGAGGCAAGCGACCAGCGGATCATCGACTCCGAGATGATCGCCATCGACGGCACCGACAACAAGGGCAAGATCGGCGCCAACGCGATCCTCGGTGTCTCCATGGCCGTCGCCCACGCCGGCGCCCTCTCCGCGGGCCTGCCGCTCTTCCGCTACATCGGCGGCCCCAACGCGCACGTCCTGCCGGTGCCGATGATGAACATCCTCAACGGCGGCTCGCACGCAGACTCCAACGTCGACATCCAGGAGTTCATGATCGCCCCCATAGGCGCCGCCTCCTTCCGCGAGGCGCTGCGCTGGGGCACCGAGGTCTACCACGCGCTCAAGGCCGTCCTCCACGACAAGGGCCTGGCGACCGGCCTCGGCGACGAGGGTGGCTTCGCGCCGAACCTCGACAGCAACCGCGACGCCCTCGACCTCATCCTCGAGGCGATCAAGAAGGCCGGCTACGAGCCGGGCAAGGACATCGCGCTCGCGCTCGACGTCGCCGCCTCCGAGTTCTACGAGGACGCAGGCAAGGGCTCCTATCGTTTCGAGGGCAAGAAGAAGTCGGCCAAGGACATGGTCGACTACTACGCCGAGCTCGTCGACGCCTACCCGCTCGTCTCGATCGAGGACCCGCTCAACGAGGACGACTGGGAGGGCTGGGTGGCCATCACCGAGCGCCTCGGCGACAAGGTCCAGCTCGTCGGTGACGACCTCTTCGTCACCAACCCCGAGCGCCTCGCCCGCGGCATCGCCGACGGCGCGGGCAACGCCCTGCTCGTCAAGGTCAACCAGATCGGCTCGCTCACCGAGACGATGGACGCCGTCGAGCTCGCCCACCGCAACGGCTTCAAGTGCATGATGAGCCACCGCTCCGGCGAGACCGAGGACGTGACGATCGCCGACCTCGCCGTCGCGACGAACTGCGGCCAGATCAAGACCGGCGCCCCGGCCCGCTCCGAGCGCGTCGCCAAGTACAACCAGCTCCTGCGCATCGAGGAGGAGCTCGACGACGCCGCGGTCTACGCCGGCGCCGGCGCGTTCCCGCGTTTCAAGGGCTGATCGATGGGTCGTCCGACGAGCCGCCGCCCGAAGGGGTCCTCCGGGACCTCTCGGGGGGCCGGCCCGACCCGCCCGCCCGGCCGCAGGGCCGGCGGGCGGGCGACTGGACGACCCCGGGCCGGCGCCACCCCTTCGTCCCGCCGCCGGAGGCTCTCGCTGACGCCGCGCCGCTGGGTGGCCCTGGCCTCCGTCCTCTTCCTCCTCGCGGTCATGCTGGTGCCGACGGCCAAGAGCTATCTCGACCAGCGCTCGCGGATCGGTGAGCTGCGGGCCGAGGTCGCCCAGCAGGAGCAGGACGTCAAGGCGCTCGAGCGGGAGCGCGAGCTCTGGGCCACCGACGAGTACGTCGAGGCACAGGCCCGGCAGCGGCTGAAGTTCGTCAAGGTCGGCGACCGCGCCTACACGGTCATCGACGCCGACCCCGAGGCCGACGTCGACCCCGAGACCGGCGCGGCGACCGGTGACCTCACCGGACCCTGGTACGAGCGGCTCGGTGACTCGCTCGCCGCGGCCGACGCTCGCACCGGGACCGCGCGCTAGATGGCGACCTACGACGAGCACGGCAACGACCTCGACCGGGTGAGCCAGGCCGACCTCGACGCCGTGACGGCCCAGCTGGGGCGCCAGGCGCGCGGGGTCGTCGAGATCGCCGCCTACTGCCCGTGCGGGTGCCCGGCGGTGGTGCGGACGGCGCCGCGACTGCCTGGTGGCACGCCCTTCCCCACGTCGTTCTACGCGACCTGCCCGCGGCTGACCGGCGCGATCTCCACGCTCGAGAGCGCCGGGGTCATGGCCGAGATGAGCCGGCGGCTGGCGCAGGACGAGGCCTATGCCGCCGCCTACCAGGCCGCGCACGAGGACTACCTCGCCCGCCGTGCCGAGCTCGGTGACGTGCCCGAGGTCGCCGGCATCTCGGCCGGCGGCATGCCCACCCGGGTCAAGTGCCTCCACGTCGTCGTCGCGCACGCGATGGCGGTCGGTCCCGGTGTGAACCTCCCCGGCGACGAGGCGCTCGCGATGCTGCCGCGCTGGTGGGACGGCGGTTGCTGCGCCGTCCTCACCGAGGAGGACGCATGAGGGTCGGCGCCGTCGACTGCGGCACCAACTCCATCCGCCTGCTCGTCGCCGACGTCACCGCCGGCGGCGACGCAGCGCCGGCGACCCTGGCCGACGTCGTCCGTCGCGGCGAGGTCGTCCGGCTCGGCCAGGGGGTCGACGCCACCGGCCGCCTCGACGACGCGGCGCTCGCCCGGACCCTGGACGTCGCCGCCGAGTTCGCCCAGACCTGTGCCGACGAAGGGGTGGAGCGCGTCCGCTTCGTCGCGACGTCGGCGTCGCGGGACGCGGAGAACGCCGCAGACTTCGTCGCGGGAGTGCAGGCGGCCTTCGCCGCGCACGGGCTCGAGGTCAGCCCCGAGGTCGTCTCGGGGGACGAGGAGGCCGAGCTGTCCTTCGTCGGGGCGACGAGCGGGATGGCCGGATCGGGGATCAAGGGTCCCTACCTCGTCGTCGACCTCGGGGGCGGCTCGACCGAGCTCGTCCGGGGGAGCGACGCGGTGAGCGAGGAGATCTCGCTCGACATCGGCTCGGTGCGCATCACCGAGCGGCACCTGCTCTCCGACCCGCCGACCGTGCCGGAGGTCGAGGCTGCCCGCTCCGACATCGCCGATGCGCTCGACCTCGGGGAGTCGCGGGTCGGCATCGGCGGGCTCGGTGCGCTCGTCGGGCTCGCGGGGTCGATCACGACGGTGACGGCCCGGGCGCTCGGGCTCGACCGCTACGACTCCGAGCGGATCCACCTGGCCCGGCTCGCGCCGGAGCAGGTGCTCCAGGCGGCGGCCGAGATCGTCTCCGCCGACCGCGAGACGCGGCGCGCCATGCCGTACATGCACCCCGGCCGGGTCGACGTCATCGGCGCCGGCGCGCTCATCTGGCATGACCTCGTCGCCCGGGTGGCCGAGGTCAACGGGCCCGACCTGGCGGTCGTCACCTCCGAGAAGGACATCCTCGACGGGATCGCCTTCTCCGCCGCCGGCCGCGGCGCCTGACTTTTCGCGTCTGCCACGGCACCCGCGAAGGGGCCGCCCAACCACCCCCTTTCGCACGAGCGAAGGCTCCTGTCCACCCTCTTTCGCACGAGCCAAGGCTCCTGCGGTCTCCGGCTGGATTCTGGCGGTACGAGCCTTGGCTCGTGCGAATCGTGGGGCGCATCGAGCGCCACCGAGGACCTCCCGGGCACCTCCTCGTCGTCGAGCTCGGGCAGCAGCTCGGAGAGCTCGGCCACGACGAAGGGGGAGGCGCGCACCCCTTCGGTCGACGGTCCCACCGTCGGCATCTGACTGACCCCACCGACCCGAAGGGGGAGCCGAGCGTCGCAGGGGGCCCGGCGGCTCCCCCTTCGCCTACCCTGGACCTGCCCCCGTAGCCCAACTGGCAGAGGCCGGAGACTTAAAATCTCCCACGGTGCGGGTTCGACTCCCGTCGGGGGTACCGAGCGGTGGGCCGTGCGTGTGGTCCGTGTCACGATGGACGACATGCAGATCGCAGACCACATCACCGACCTCATCGGCCACACCCCGCTGGTGCGGCTCGGCCGCGTCACCCCGCCCGGATCCGGACTCGTCGCCGCGAAGGTCGAGTACCTCAACCCCGGCGGCAGCGTGAAGGACCGGATCGCCCGCAAGCTCGTCGACGCCGCGGAGGCCTCCGGCGAGCTCAAGCCCGGCGGCACCATCGTCGAGCCGACCTCCGGCAACACCGGCGTCGGGCTCGCGCTCGTCGCCCAGGAGCGCGGCTACCGCTGCATCTTCGTGTGCCCGGACAAGGTCGGCAAGGACAAGATCGACGTCCTGCGCGCTTACGGCGCCGAGGTCCAGATCGTCCCCACCTCCGTCGCACCGGACCACCCCGACAGCTACTACTCCGTGAGCGACCGCCTCACCGCCGAGATCGACGGCGCGTGGAAGCCCAACCAGTTCTTCAACCTCAACGGGCCGCAGGCGCACTACGAGAGCACCGGCCCGGAGATCTGGGAGCAGACCGGCGGCAAGATCACCCACCTCGTCGCCGGCATCGGCACCGGCGGCACCATCACCGGCACCGGCCGCTACCTCAAGGACATCAGCGAGGGGCGCGTCACGGTCGTCGGCGCCGACCCCGAGGGCTCCGTCTACTCCGGCGGCACCGGCCGTCCCTACCTCGTCGAGGGCGTCGGCGAGGACATGTGGCCCGGCGCCTACGACCCCGACGTGCCCGACGAGGTCATCGCCGTGAGTGACGCCGAGTCCTTCGCGATGACGCGCCGCCTCGCCCGCGAGGAGGGCCTGCTCGTCGGCGGCAGCTCCGGCATGGCCGTCGTCGCCGCGCTCAAGGTCGCCGAGCGCGACCCCGACGCCGTCATCGTCGTCCTCCTGCCGGACGGCGGCCGCGGCTACCTCGCGAAGATCTTCGACGACGAGTGGATGGCCAGCTACGGCTTCACCGGTGGTAGTGACGACGCGACCACCCTCGGCGACGTCCTGCGCGGGAAGTCCGGCGACCTCCCTTCGCTCGTCCACACCCACCCGACCGAGACGATCCGCGACGCCATCGAGATCCTCCGCGAGTACGGCGTCTCGCAGATGCCGGTCGTCAAGGCCGAGCCGCCCGTCGTCCTCGGCGAGGTCGCCGGCGCGGTCACCGACCGAGACCTGCTCGACGCCCTCTTCGAGGGCAAGGCCTCGCCGGCCGACCCGGTGAGCAAGCACATGGGCGCCAAGCTGCCGCAGATCGGCGCCGGCGAGAGCGCCGCCGCCGCGGTCGCCGCGCTCGAGCACGACGACGCCCTCCTGGTCATCGAGGGTGGCAAACCGATCGGCGTCGTCACCCGCCAGGACCTCCTGGGCCACATCTCCGTCCGAGCGAAGGGCTGACCCATGGGCGAGCACAAGAGCGCGGCGGACGCGCACTCCACGCACGGCTTCTCCACCCGGGCGATCCACGCCGGCTACTCCCCGGACCCGCTCACCGGCGCGGTCAACGTGCCGATCTACGCGAGCTCGACCTTCGCCCAGGACGGCGTCGGCGGGCTGCGGGGCGGCTTCGAGTACGCCCGGACGGGCAACCCGACCCGGCAGGCCCTCGAGGCCAACGCCGCCTCGATCGAAGGGGGGTCGCACGGCCGCGCCTTCGCCTCCGGGATGGCGGCGACCGATGCCCTCCTGCGGGCGACGCTGCGCCCGGGTGATCACCTCGTCATCCCCGACGACGCGTACGGCGGCACCTTCCGGCTCATCGACAAGGTCTTCTCCCAGTGGGGGATCGAGCACACGCCAGCACCCGTCGGCGACGTCGACGCGATCCGCGCCGCGATGCGTCCGAGCACCAAGCTCGTGTGGCTCGAGACGCCGACCAACCCGCTGCTCAACGTCGGCGACATCGCGGCAGCCGCCGAGGTCGCCCACGCCGGCGGGGCGCGGCTCGTCGTCGACAACACCTTCGCCAGCCCCTACCTGCAGCAGCCGCTCGCGCTCGGCGCCGACGCCGTCCTCCACTCGAGCACGAAGTACCTCGGTGGCCACAGCGACGTCGTCGGCGGCCTCCTCGTCACCGACGACGAGCAGCTGGACAGCGACATCGCCTTCCTGCAGAACGGCTCCGGCGGCGTCCCCGGCCCATTCGACGCGTACCTCACGATGCGTGGCATCAAGACGCTCGGTGTGCGGATGGAGCGGCACTGCGACAACGCCGAGGCGATCGTCGAGCTGCTGCAGTACCGCCGAGAGATCACCCACGTGCTCTACCCGGGGTTGCCCGAGCACCCGGGGCACGAGGTCGCGGCTCGTCAGATGAGCCGCTTCGGCGGGATGATCTCGGTGCGCATGGCCGGGGGTCGCGAGGCGGCGCAGCGGCTGTGCGCGCGGACCGAGATCTTCACCCTCGCGGAGTCGCTCGGCGGCATCGAGTCGCTCATCGAGCACCCCGGCGCGATGACGCACGCCTCGACGGCGGGCTCGCAGCTCGAGGTCCCCGACGACCTCGTCCGGCTCTCCGTGGGCATCGAGGACGCCGACGACCTCCTCGCCGACCTCACCCAGGCCCTCGACGGCATCTGACCCCTTTGCGTCCGCCACCGTGGGGTCATCGGCCCCACGGTGGCGGACGCAGGCAGGGGTGGGCCCGGGGTGGCGCGGAATGCTCGCGCAGCCCCGGGCCTTAGTCTTGTCAGCAGTATCTCCACGGACCCCATGAAAGAGGCCCGCATGTCCAACCCCATCCTTGGCCGCGTCGAGCAGGACGCCCGCAACGGCTACGTCGGCTTCCGCGACCACGCCCAGACCCCGCAGGGCGGCTACCAGCAGACGCAGACGCCGCAGTACGGCGGCCCGCAGCAGGGCTACGGCCAGCAGGGCTACGGCCAGCAGGGCTCCGGCCAGCAGGGCGGCTACCAGCAGACCCAGCCCGGCTTCCCGCAGGACCCCACGGTCCAGCACGGCGGCGGCTGGGGTGGCGACGGTGGCCGGTCGGTGACGATCGACGACGTCATCATGAAGACGGCGGCCCTCTTCGCGGTCATGCTTGCCGCCGCGGTCCCCGCGTGGTTCCTCGCGCCGACCCTGGGTCTGGCGGTCTGGGGCGTCGGCCTCGTCGGCGGTCTCGGCATCACCCTCTACCTGATGTTCTCCAAGAAGCCGGTCAGCCCGGCGCTGGCCGTCGCGTACGCGGTCTTCCAGGGCCTCTTCGTCGGCGCGATCAGCCGCAGCTACCACGAGGTCTTCGACGTCGCCGTCACCGGCCAGACGCTGCCGATCTTCCAGAGCATCGTCGTCCAGGCGGTCCTCGCGACCCTGTGCGTCTTCGGCGCGATGCTCTTCCTCTACAAGTCCGGCATCGTCAAGGTGACCCAGAAGTTCCGCGCCGTCGTCTCGATGATGGTCCTCGGGTACTTCGTCTTCGCCCTGATCAACCTCGCCTACGCGATGATCACGAGCACCCCCTTCGGCATCGGCGGCAGCGGCATGCTCGGGATCGGCATCTCGATCTTCGCGGTCGGTCTCGCGTCGGTCACGCTGGCGCTCGACTTCGACAACATCGATACCGCGATCCGCACCAACGCGCCGGAGTCCTACTCCTGGACGCTCGCGCTCGGCCTCGTCGCCACGCTCGTCTGGCTGTACCTGGAGATCCTGCGACTCCTCGGTCGCCTGCGCAGCGAGTGACGCCCGTGCTGCGCTCGCCCGTCCCGGACGATGTCGCAGCCGAGCTCGACCGCGCGGTCCGACGGTGGCACCAGCTGCCGTGGGACCGCGCGGTCGCTGCGTCTGCGGGCGTCCACGACCTCCTCGCGGAGCTCGCGGGGCAGTCCCTGCCGGACCTCGGCCCGGCCGTCCTGGCCGACCAGCTGAGGGTCGTCGTCTACGACGCCTGCGCGAAGGGGGAGGTGCCGGGCCTGGCAGACCGGCTCGCCTCCCTTCGCCTCACCTGGGCGTGACGAAGGCCCCCGACCGAGCCGGTCGGGGGCCTTCGTCGACGGGGATCAGCTGAGGCGCTCGTAGATGATCGCCATGCCCTGGCCGCCGCCGACGCACATCGTCTCGAGACCGAAGGTCCCGTCCGTGGCGGAGAGGCCGTTGAGCAGCGTCGTCGTGATCCGCGCGCCGGTGGCACCGAAGGGGTGGCCGAGGGCGATCGCGCCGCCGTGGACGTTGAGCTTGTCCTCGTCCATGCCGAGGTCGTCGGCGGAGGCGAGCACCTGGACGGCGAAGGCCTCGTTGATCTCGTAGAGGTCCATGTCCGAGATCGACATGCCGGCGTTGGCGAGCGCCTTGCGCGAGGCCTCGACCGGGCCCATGCCCATGATCTCGGGGGAGAGGCCGGAGACGCCGGTGGCGACGACCCGCGCGAGCGGGGTGAGGCCGAGCTCCTTGGCCTTGGTGTCGCTCATGACGACGACCGCGGCGGCGCCGTCGTTGAGCGGGCAGCAGTTGCCGGCGGTGATGACGCCCTGCTCGCGGAAGACCGGCTTGAGTCCCTGGACGGCCTCGAGGGTGACACCGGCGCGGGGGCCGTCGTCGGCGGAGACGACGGTGCCGTCGGCGAGGGTGACGGGGATGATCTCGCGCTCGAAGAAGCCGGCCTTGATGGCCTCCTCGGCGCGGTTCTGGGAGCGCACGCCCCACTCGTCCATGCGGAGGCGGTCCATGCCGCGCGAGGTGGCGACGTTCTCGGCCGTCTGGCCCATCGCCAGGTAGACGTCGGGCAGCAGGCCCTGCTCGCGCGGGTCGGTCCACGTCTCGTTGGACCGGGCCATCTCCGCGGAGCGGGCCTGGGCGTCTGCGAAGAGCGGGTTCATCGCGTCGTTGTCGACCCCGCCTGCACCGGCGAAGCTCTGGTACTGGCTGACGCACTCGACGCCGCCGGAGACGAAGATGTCGCCCTCGCCGGCCTTGATCGCGTGGTAGGCCATGCGCGTGGTCTGCACCGACGAGGCGCAGAAGCGGTTGACCGTCGTGCCGGGCAGCTTGTCGTAGCCGGCGAGCACGGCGATGACGCGGGCCATGTTGGACCCGGCCTTGTGGCTCGGCTCGGCGCAGCCCCAGTGGAGGTCGTCGACGGTGTCGCCGTCGAGGCCGATCTTGTCGAGGGCGGCCTTGACCATCTGGGCCGACAGGTCGTCAGGACGGAGATCCTTCAGCGAGCCCTTGAAGGCGCGTCCGATGGGGGAGCGGGCGGTCGAGACGATGACGGCTTCGGTCACAGGTCCTCCTGCGTCGGGGGTGGGTCCGCGGCGGGGCCGCAGTCTCTCTGAGCCTAGGGCAGACGGCGTGGCGTCGGCGCGCCCCCGTGGGCAGGGTCACCCGATCGCACGAGCCAAGGCTCGTGCGTCGGGGGAGGACGGATCGACCGGGTAGGAGCCTTGGCTCGTGCGAAGGGGGGAGGGGGCGAGGGGAGGGGGTATGGGAGGGGGGTGGGGTGGGGCGGCTGCGGCGGGTGCGGCGGGTCAGCCGGTGGCGTCGGGCGAAGGGGTGACCAGCCGGCGACGCAGCACCGCCCAGCGACCCAGCGGCCCGGCCACGCGGCCGTCGATGGTCGCCGCGCTCACCTCGGCGCCGGGGGTCTCGACCGCGCGGCCGGCCGCGTCGTCGATCGAGCCCAGACCCTCACCGCGGGAGGGCTCCGGATCGGTGTCACGCTCCGCCCCGCCCGGCCAGGCATCGAGCGCCGCCGCCACGCTCGGCAGCAGCGCGCTCGCGACGCGGGCGTACCCGGCGGCGGAGGGGTGGAACCGGTCCTGGCTGAACATCACCGACGGGCTGGCCTCGAACTCGGGTCCCAGCAGGTCCGCCAGGGAGACGGTGCGCGCCCCGGCCTCGACGACGGCGACGGTCTGCGCGGCGGCCAGCTCGCGGCTCCACCGGCGCAGCAGCGCGTTGAGCGGGAAGGGGATCGGCTCGACGGTGCCGAGGTCGGGGCACGTCCCGACGACGACGGGCACGTCGAGGGTCCGCAGGTAGCGCACGGTCCGCTCGAGGTGCCGCACGGCGGTGCTGCGGTCGATCCGGTGGGTGACGTCGTTGGCGCCGATGAGGATGACCGCGATGTCGGGGTGGTCCACGCGGGCGAGTGCCCGCGAGAGCTGGGCGGTGAGAGCGCTGGACTCGGCGCCGATGTCCGCCTCGTTCGTCAGCTCGACGGGGCGGCCCATGATCGCGGCGAGCCCGGTCGCGATGATCGCGCCGATCGTCTGGTAGCGGGTGTCGGCGCCCATGCCGGCGGCGGTGGAGTCGCCGAGGACGATGAGCTGGACGGGGTCGCCAGGGGCCGCGCCGTAGACGCCGTCGTCGTCGGGCGCCCCCTCGAAGGGCCGACCGACGACACGCCGCGCGATCCGGCCCTCGACCTGGATGAGGCCGTAGCCGAGGCCGGCGAGGGCCGCGCCGGTGAGCGCCGTTGCACCAGTAGCCGTCGCGGCTCGCCATGCGAGTCGTGTCACGCCGCTCATCGGTGTCCTTTCGCGTGCGGAACGGCCAGACTAGTGTGCGCTTCCCCTCCCCCCGACGTAGAAGGACCGATGACCGACTTCCCGCACCTCTTCGAGCCGCTCGACCTCGGCTTCACCACCCTGCGCAACCGCACGATCATGGGGTCGATGCACACCGGCCTCGAGGACCGGGCGCGCGACTTCGAGCGGCTCGCGACCTTCTTCGCCGAGCGGGCGAAGGGGGGTGTGGGCCTCATCGTCACGGGCGGCTTCTCGCCGAACCTCGAGGGTTCCTTCTACCCGGGGTCCTCGAAGATCACGACCCGTCGCGAGGCCCGCCGCCACCGCCAGATCACCGACGCGGTGCACAAGGAGGGCGGGAAGATCGCCCTCCAGGTCCTGCACGCCGGCCGGTACGCGTACTCGCCGATCAAGGTGGCGCCCTCGGCGATCAAGTCGCCGATCACCCCCTTCGTCCCCCGGGCGCTCTCGGAGCGGGGCGTCCGCCGCCAGATCCGCTCGTACGGCCGCGCGGCCGAGCTGGCCCGCGAGGCGGGCTACGACGGCATCGAGATCATGGGCTCCGAGGGCTACTTCATCAACCAGTTCCTCGCGCCGCGCACGAACAAGCGCGAGGACGGCTGGGGCGGCTCGGCGGAGAACCGGCGCCGGATCGCCGTGGAGATCGTGCGTACCGCCCGGGCGGCGGTCGGCGAGGACTTCATCATCTTGTACCGACTCTCCGTGCTCGACCTCGTCGAGGACGGCCAGACCTGGGAGGAGATCGTCGCTCTCGCCAAGGAGATCGAGGCGGCCGGCGCGACGATCATCTCGACCGGCATCGGCTGGCACGAGGCGCGCGTCCCGACGATCGTCACCTCGGTGCCGCGGGCGGCCTTCGTCGACATGGCGGCCCGGCTGCGCGAGCACGTCTCCGTCCCCGTCGTCACGTCGAACCGGATCAACATGCCGGACGTCGCGGAGTCCATCCTCGCGGCGGGCAAGGCCGACCTCATCCAGATGGCGCGGCCCTTCCTCGCCGACGAGGACTGGGCGATCAAGGCGCAGGAGGGGCGCGTCGACGAGATCAACACGTGCATCGGCTGCAACCAGGCCTGCCTCGACCACACCTTCGAGCGCAAGACCGCGAGCTGCCTGGTCAACCCGCGCGCCGCTCACGAGACCGAGCTGGTCATCGGTCCGACCCGCACGGTCAAGCACGTCGCGGTCGTCGGTGCCGGACCGGCCGGGCTGTCCGCCGCGGTGACCGCCGCCCAGCGTGGCCACCGGGTCGAGCTCTTCGAGGCGGGGGAGGACATCGGCGGGCAGTTCGCCATCGCGATGCGCATCCCCGGCAAGGAGGAGTTCGCCGAGACGGTCCGCTACTACCGCACCCAGCTCGACCTCACCGGCGTCAAGGTCCACCTCGGGACGCGTGCCGACGAGGAGACGCTCTCGGACTTCGACGAGGTCGTCCTCGCGACCGGTGTCGAGCCACGCGTGCCGCAGATCGAGGGCATCGACCACCCGAAGGTGCTCACCTACCCCCAGGTCGTCCTCGGTGAGGTCGAGGTGGGACCGCGTGTCGCCGTCATCGGCGCGGGCGGCATCGGGGTCGACGTCACGGAGTTCCTCACGACGACGCACAGCCCGACCCTCGACCTGCAGGCGTGGGAGCGCGAGTGGGGGATCGACGCCGACTCCGACAACCGCGGCGGCCTCGTCGAGCCGCAGGTCGAGCCGTCGCCGCGCGAGGTCTACCTCGTGCAGCGCAAGACGACCAAGATCGGCGCCGGTCTCGGCAAGACGACCGGCTGGGTCCACCGCGCCGCCCTGAAGATGAAGGGCGTCGGCCAGATCACCGGCGCGACCTACGACCGGATCGACGACGCGGGCCTGCACATCACCGTCGACGGCGAGCAGCGTGTCCTCGACGTCGACCACGTCGTCGTCTGCGCGGGCCAGGAGTCGGTCCGTGACCTCGTCGAGCCGCTCGAGGCGAAGGGGGTCAAGGTCACCGTCATCGGTGGCGCCGACGTCGCCTCCGAGCTCGACGCGAAGCGTGCGATCCGTCAGGGGACGGAGGTCGCCGCGGCGTTGTGACGGGGGCTCGGGAGCCGTCGCGGGACGTGACCGAGAGGCAGACCCGTGGTCGGTCAGCCCGTGCCGACCTCGGTGGTCCCCTCGTAGAGGCCGATGTGGTTGCCGTCGGGGTCGGCGAAGATGGCCCACCAGCTCGTCTCGCTGATCGGTGAGCGCTCCATGACGACGCTGCCGCCCGACTCGGTGACCTTCGCGAGGGTCTCGTCGATGGAGTCGACCTCGACGTAGCTGCGGGGCTGGGTGAAGCCGTCCTCGCGCGGGGCGAGGCCACCGCCGCTGATCTTGTTCGGGGCCTGCCACATCGGGTAGTCCTCGAAGCCGGGCGGGGCGGAGATCTGCCAGCCGAAGAGGCCGGAGTAGAAGTCCTGGGCGGCCGCGATGTCGCTCACGGGGATGTCGATGTGGGTGATGTCGCCGTGCGGCATGGCTGACTCCTTCGTCGGGGACCTGCTGGCGCTCCCGACGCTAGACCCGCCCTCCGACAGCCGTCAGCGACGCTCCGGTGAACGGTCGGCAGCCGTCCGGGTCAGGCGGGCGGCTCGACGTCGACCTGCGCCGGGACCTCGTCCTGGCGGACGAGCCCGACCTGGCAGGTCAGGCCGTTCGGCCCGTGGTTGCAATATCCACCGGGGTTCGCGTCGAGGTACTGCTGGTGGTACGGCTCGGCGTAGTAGAAGACCCCCGCCTCGCTCGCCGGGCGCTCCTCGGTGGTGATCGAGCCGTGCCCGTGCCGGGTCAGCTCGCCCTGGAAGGCGTCGTGCGTGGCGCGCACCGCCGCCTCCTGCTCGGGCGTCGTCCAGTAGATCGCCGAGCGGTACTGCGTGCCGACGTCGTTGCCCTGCCGGTTCGGCGTCGTCGGGTCGTGGTTCTCCCAGAACGCCTTGAGGATCTCCTCGGGCCGGATCTCCTCGGGGTCGTAGGCGACGAGGACGGCCTCGGTGTGCCCGGTCTGCCCGGTGCAGGTCTCCTCGTACGACGGGTGCGGCGTGTACCCGCCCATGTACCCGGCCGCGGTCGTGAGCACCCCGGGCAGGCGCCACATGATCCGCTCGGCGCCCCAGAAGCAGCCCATGGCGACGAAGAGCACCTCGGTGTCCTCGGGCCACGGGCCGGTGGGGGAGGCCTCGAGGACCCGGTGCTCGGTCGGCAGGGCGAAGGGGTACTCCCGCCGGCCGGGCAGGGCGGCCTCGGGGGTGACCATCTCGGGCGTGGGGCGGAAGCCGAACATCAGCCGCTGGTCAGCTCTCGTAGGGCTTCGCGGAGACGATCTCGACCTCGATGCTCTTGCCGTTGGGGGCGTTGTAGGTCGTGGTCTCGCCGGCCTGCTTGCCGTTGATCGCGGCGCCGAGCGGGGACTGCTCGGAGTAGACGTCGAGGTCGCTCTCGCCGGCGATCTCGCGGGAGCCGAGGAGGAAGGTCTCCTCGTCGCCGAAGAGCTTGACGGTGACGATCATGCCCGGCTCGACGACACCGTCGTCCGGCGGGGCCTCGCCGACCGTCGCGTTGTCGAGGATCTGGGTCAGCTGGCGGATGCGGGCCTCCATCTTGCCCTGCTCCTCCTTGGCCGCGTGGTAGCCGCCGTTCTCCTTGAGGTCGCCCTCCTCGCGGGCCGCCTCGATGCGCTTGGCGATCTCGACGCGGCCGGGGCCCGAGAGCTCGCGCAGCTCGGTCTGGAGGCGGTCGAAGGCGTCCTTGGTCAGGTACGAAGCCTTGGTCGCTGTCTCGCTCACGGTCTTGCTCCTCACATGCGTCACCCGGGCGACGGTGCCTGGGCGGAATAGTCACGAGGTCTGGACCGGGCGGTCCAGACCTCGTTCTCGGTATCAGGCCAGTCTAACAAGGAGGCGGACCGAGTCCACCTCGTCGCGAGATCTGGTCGCGGACGGGCGAAGGGGTCAGACCTTGCGGCAGTGGTCCACCGTGGCCGTGACGGCCTGGGTGGTCGTGCGGATCTCGACGGTCTGCCGGGTCGAGCGCTCGGTGCTGGCCGGCACCTCGACGTCGACGGACCCGACGGTGGCGTAGCTCTTGTCGAGCGCCTTGACGTGACAGGTGACGACCATGCCCGTGGGCCGGTCGACGTCGAAGACCATCGTCACCTGGCGCGGCTGGCGGGTGAAGGCGACGTCGGTCGCGGTGACCGTCCCACGCGTCCCCTCGATGCCGAACCACACGACGACGGCCGTCGCCGCGACGACGAGCAGCGAGCCGACCACCCACCAGAAGCGCTGGGACCGAGCCGGGCTCGCCCCTTCGTCGTCGCCCTCGTCGAAGGGGTCGTCGGCGGGGGTGCTGCTCATGCGGGGGCTCCTGAAGGTGAGAGAATCACGCCTATCGTCCCAAACGAGGAAGAGTGACTGTGGAACCCCTGCGCCTCATGGCCGTCCACGCCCATCCCGACGACGAGTCGAGCAAGGGCGCGGCCACCACCGCCAAGTACGTCGCCGAGGGCCACCGTGTCCTCGTCGTCTCCTGCACGGGGGGTGAGCGCGGCGACGTCCTCAACCCCGCGCTCAAGGACGACGCGCACATCCTGCGCGACCTCGCCCAGGTCCGTCGCGACGAGATGGCGCGCGCGATCGCGATCCTCGGGTGCGAGCACACCTGGCTCGGCTTCGTCGACTCCGGCCTGCCCGAGGGGGACCCGCGCCCGCCGCTGCCCGTCGGCTGCTTCGCCCTCGAGGACATCGACACCCCGGCCGAGGCCCTCGTCCGCGAGATCCGTCGCTTCCGCCCGCACGTCATGACGACGTACGACGAGAACGGCGGCTACCCGCACCCCGACCACATCATGACCAACCGGGTCTCCGTCGAGGCCTTCCTCGCGGCGGGCGACCCCGACCGCTACCCGCACGCCGGCGAGCCGTGGCAGCCGCTCAAGCTCTACTACAACGGCGGCTTCCACAAGGAGCGGCTGCAGACCTACCACCAGGCCCTGCTCGAGCGCGGCATCGAGTCCCCCTTCGAGGACTGGCTGGCGCGCTGGGAGGACCGACCGGAGCGACGCATCTCCACCCGCATCCCCGCCGCGGAGTACTTCGACGTCCGCGACGACGCGTTGCGGGCGCACGCCACCCAGGTCGACCCCGACGGCGCGTTCTTCGCCGTGACCAACGACATCCAGGCCGAGGTCTGGCCGACCGACGACTTCGAGCTGGCGATGGCCTACGTCGAGACCGATGACGACGAGGACGACCTCTTCGCCGGCATCGACCCCGCCCGGGCCGACGAGCTCGCGACGAGCCGACCCACCCTCCTGCGCGACGACCGCGCGGAGCCGACCGTGAAGGACTGGCGATGACCGCACCGAGCACCGAGATCGGCCCCGGATGGTGGGCCTTCGTCGCCTTCTTCTTCCTCGCGATCGGGCTGTGGATCATCATGCGCAGCATGTTCAAGCGGCTGCGCCGCATGCGCATCGCCGAGGCGCACCGGGTCACGGACGAGCGCACCGAGCGCGCCCGGAGCGACGCCTCAGGCGTGCTGCGCGACCGGTCCGTAGAGGGCCAGGGCCGCGGCGGCGAAGTGCGCGATGAAGGCGAGGATGGTCAGGGCATGGAAGATCTCGTGGAACCCGAACCACCGCGGTGACGGGTTCGGTCGCTTGAGGCCGTAGACCACGGCGCCGGCCGTGTAGAGCAGCCCGCCGAGGACGACGAGGCCCATGATGAGCGCGCCGCCGTGCGTGAGCAGCGGGCCGATGTAGAAGACGGCGACCCAGCCGAGCGCCATGTAGACGGGGACGTAGAGCCAGCGCGGAGCCCCGATCCAGAAGACGCGGAAGAGCACCCCGAGGATCGCGCCCGACCAGACGATCGCGAGCAGCGTGATCGCCTGGTTGCGTGGGAGCAGCATCGCGAAGGGCGTGTAGCTGCCCGCGATGATCAAGAAGATGTTCGCGTGGTCCCAGCGCCGCAGGAGCGCGTCGACCTTGGCCGACCAGTGGCCCCGGTGGTAGACGGCCGAGGTCGTGAAGAGCAGCCCGGCGGTCAGGGTGAAGACGAATGCGGCGATGCGCCCCTTCATCGTCGGGGCCGTGCTCATGAGGACCATGCCCCCGATGAGGGCGAGCGGGGCCATCGCGAGGTGCAGCCAGCCACGCAGGTGGGGCTTGACCGCGTCGACGAACTCGTCGACGTGCTCGGAGACGTCTCGCGCCACGTCGTGCGCGCGCTCACGCAGGTCGTGGCCCTCGGATCGCATGGTCTCGACGGTACCGGAGAGACCGGGGTCTGGACCCCGCGCGATAGGTTGCTGTCCGGACCACCGTCGGTCGGGAGACGAGGAGCAGGAGTGCGCAATCCGCTGTACGCGGCGTACGAGGCTCGGCTCGCGCGCGAGGTCGCCCGGGTGGGGGTCCCGCGGCACGTGGGGATGATCGTCGACGGCAACCGCCGCTTCGCCAAGGCGCGGGGGGCCCAGACCGAGCACGGGCACCGGGCCGGGGCGGCGAACATCGCGAACTTCCTCCAGTGGTGCGACGAGGCCGGTGTCGAGGTGGTCACCCTGTGGCTGCTCTCGACGGACAACCTCGCCCGGTCGCAGGACGAGCTCCAGCCGCTGCTGCGGATCATCGAGGGGGTCGTCTCGGACATCGCCGCGACCGGGCGGTGGCGCGTCCACCCGGCGGGCGCCCTCGACCTGCTGCCGGTCGAGACGGCAGCGGCCCTGCGCCGCGCGGCCGAGCAGACCGCCGACGTCGACGGCCTCGTCGTCAACGTCGCCGTGGGGTACGGCGGCCGGCAGGAGATCGCCGACGCCGTGCGCTCGCTGCTCCGCAAGGCCGCCGAGCGCGGCGAGACGCTCGAGGACGTCGCCCGGTCGGTGACGACCGAGACGATCGCCGACCACCTCTACACCGCGGGCCAGCCCGACCCCGACCTCGTCATCCGCACGTCGGGGGAGCAGCGGCTCTCCGGCTTCCTCCTCTGGCAGAGCGCGCACAGCGAGTTCTACTTCTGCGAGGCCTACTGGCCCGACTTCCGCAAGGTCGACTTCCTGCGTGCGCTGCGCGCGTACGGCGAGCGGCAGCGCCGCTTCGGTGCCTGACCACCGCCGGGACGCCTCGGTGTCGCGCGCGTGACCGTTCGCTGAACACTCCCGCGACACGCGCGGACGGTGGTGCCGAGGGCGATCGCCCGGGCTTACATTCGCCGGGACGGGTCGCCCCATGTGGCTCGTCCGGGAGGCCCGAACATGGAGCTGCTGCTTCGCACGACGGGCCGGTCCCGGCCCCGGTGCCAGCTCCGGGAGCGGGTCCGGCTCACCATCCGAGACTGACGGCGCGCACGCGCCGGACGGCGCGGGCGTGCGACAGGGAGGCAGCAGTGTCCACGACCATCGATCTCGCCCCGTCCGAGCTCAGCGCCGCGGACCCCGTGACGCTGCCCAGCGTCGAGCAGGGCACGTGCACCTACGTGCTCGACACCTCGGTGCTGCTCTCCGACCCGCGAGCGATCCTGCGCTTCAAGGAGCACGAGGTCGTGCTCCCTGTCGTCGTCATCACCGAGCTCGAGGGCAAGCGTCACCACCCCGAGCTCGGCTACTTCGCCCGGACCGCCCTTCGCCTCCTCGACGACCTCCGGGTCTCCGTCGGCCGGCTCGACGCCCTGATCCAGGTGAGCCCCGACGGCGGGACGCTGCGCGTCGAGCTCAACCACACCGACCCCTCCGCGCTGCCCGCCGGCTTCCGGCTCGGCGACAACGACACCCGCATCCTCGCGGTGGCCAAGAACCTCGCCGACGAGGGCCACAAGGTGACGATCGTCAGCAAGGACCTCCCGATGCGGGTCAAGGCCTCGGCCGTCGGCCTCGACGCGCAGGAGTACCGCGCCGAGCAGTCGAGCATCGACTCGGGCTGGACCGGCGTCGCCGACCTCGCGCTCTCGGCCGAGGACGTCGACGCGCTCTACGAGCACGCGCGGATCGAGCATCCCGATGTCGCGGAGATGCCGTGCCACACGGGCCTGCGGCTCACCTCCCCGCGGGGGAGCGCCCTGGGCCGGGTGACGCCGGACCGCCAGATCCGCCTCGTCCGCGGCGACCGCGACGCCTTCGGCCTGCACGGCCGCAGCGCCGAGCAGCGCATCGCCCTCGACCTCCTGCTCGACCCCGACGTCGGCATCGTCAGCCTCGGCGGCAGCGCCGGCACCGGCAAGAGCGCCCTGGCGCTGTGCGCCGGGCTCGAGGCCGTCATGGAGCGGCGCCAGCACCGCAAGGTCGTCGTCTTCCGCCCGCTCTACGCCGTCGGCGGCCAGGAGCTGGGCTACCTGCCGGGCTCGGAGAACGAGAAGATGGGGCCCTGGGCGCAGGCCGTCTTCGACACCCTCGGGGCGCTCGTCTCCAAGGAGGTCGTCGAGGAGGTCATGGACCGCGACATGCTCGAGGTCCTGCCCCTGACCCACATCCGCGGGCGCTCGTTGCACGACGCGTACGTCATCGTCGACGAGGCGCAGAGCCTCGAGCGCAACGTCCTGCTCACCGTGATGTCGCGCATCGGGCAGAACTCCAAGATCGTGCTCACCCATGACGTCGCCCAGCGCGACAACCTCCGCGTCGGGCGGCACGACGGGGTCGCCGCGGTCATCGAGCGGCTCAAGGGGCACCCCCTCTTCGCCCACGTCACCCTGACCCGCAGCGAGCGCAGTCCCATCGCGGCGCTCGTCACCGACCTCCTCGAGGGAGGGGAGATCTGAGCGTCCGGCGCACGCCAGCTTGAGGGCACCGGCCGGCCCCGGTAAGGTCTCAGATCGGTAACGACGCGTCTGCTGCCAGGCGCCGCCGTGAGACCACAGGCCAGGAGCGACCACCCGTCCCCTGCAGCACCGACGGGTGGTCGCGCCATGAGGAGGATCAGCTTTGAGCTCGCAGTACACCCCGCGGCACGGTGCGAAGCGCCAGGCGCGCGTGCCGTCCCCTGCCTCGGTCCGGCGACCCGTCGTCGGCGCCGGCATCGCGCTCGCGCTCGTCGCCTCCGTCGGGGCGACGGTCGAGGCCGGTCCGTCCTCCGCCGCCGGCGCGGGCGAGCCCGCCTCCGGCCGGCTCGCCCCCTCCGGCGACGCCCTCACCGCCCTCACCGCCGCCACGAGCACCGACGTGCAGCGCCTCGAGCAGGACCGGCGCACCGCGGCCGCCAGCCGCAGCGCGAGCCGAGAGCAGGAGCGGCTCGCCGAGGTCCGCAGGAAGGCGGCCGAGAAGAAGGCGGCCGCAGAGCGCAAGAAGGCCGCCGAGGCGCGCAAGCGCAAGGCGGCGCAGGAGAAGCTCAAGGCCGTGCAGGCCAACCCGAAGGCGTACGCCCAGCAGATGGTGCGCGACATGGGCTGGGGCGACGAGCAGTTCGGCTGCCTCAACATGCTGTGGATCGGCGAGAGCGACTGGGACCACACCGCGACCAACCCGACCTCGGGCGCCTACGGCATCCCGCAGTCGCTGCCGGCGAGCAAGATGGCCAGCGCGGGACCCGACTGGAAGACCAACCCGGTGACCCAGATCCGGTGGGGGCTGGACTACATCAAGCAGTCCTACGGCTCACCCTGCGGCGCGCTGAGCTTCTGGAACGCCCAGAGCCCCCACTGGTACTGATCAGACCTTCCGCAGGCGGATCCGGCTCACCTCGTGGTTCGCGCTCTTCGTGAGGATGAGCGTCGCCCGGCTGCGTGACGGCTGGACGTTGTCGCGCAGGTTGGGCTCGTTGATCCGCGCCCAGATCCCCAGCGCCGTCTCGCGAGCCTCCTCGTCGGTGAGCTGCGCGTACCGGTGGAAGTACGAGGCGGGGTCGGCGAAGGCCGTCGCGCGCAGCGACAGGAAGCGGGAGACGTACCACTCCCGGATGTTGGCGACGGTCGCGTCGACGTAGACCGAGAAGTCGAAGAAGTCGCTGACCGCCAGCCCCGAGCGCCCGTGCGCGTCGACCCGGGGTGGCTGCAGCACGTTGAGCCCCTCGACGATGAGCACCGCCGGCTTGCGGACGACGATCTTCTCGCCGGGGACGATGTCGTAGGTCAGGTGCGAGTAGACGGGGGCGCGGACCTCCGCGCGCCCGGCCTTGACGTCGGCGACGAAGCGCAGCAGCTTGCGGCGGTCGTAGCTCTCCGGGAACCCCTTGCGCTGCAGCAGGCCCCGCCGCTCGAGCTCGGCGTTGGGGTAGAGGAAGCCGTCGGTCGTCACGAGCTCGACGTGCGGCGTGTGCGGCCAGCGGCTCAGCAGCTCCTGGAGGATGCGGGCGGTGGTCGACTTGCCGACGGCCACCGAGCCGGCGACCCCGATGACGAAGGGGGTGCGTCCCGGGCGCTCGCCGAGGAACTCGCTCGTCGCGAGGTGGAGTCCGTAGGTCGCCTCGACGTAGAAGTGCAGCAGCCGGGAGAGCGGGAGGTAGACCTCCTCGACCTCGTCGAGGTCGACGCGGTCGCCCAGACCCTGCACCCGCGCGATGTCCTCCGCGCTGAGGTTCATCGGGTGGTTCTCGCGCAGCCGCGCCCACGCAGACCGGTCGAGATCGACGAAGGGGGAGACGACGGGGGCGTGCGACACGTCGCCATTGTGTCGCACCCGCCGTGTCGCACTGCGGGATAGCGGGCAGGCCGCCCCGGGCGGATACCCTGGCGACCATGTGTGGAATCGTGGGTTACGTGGGGCCGAACGCCGACGACAAGGCGCTCGGCGTCGTCATGGAGGGCCTGGCCCGCCTCGAGTACCGGGGCTACGACTCGGCCGGTGTCGCGCTCGTCGCGGACGGCGAGGTCGTCGGCGACAAGAAGGCCGGCAAGCTGGAGAACCTCCGGGCCGCCCTCGAGGCCCGTGACCTCCCCCCTTCGGCCACGGCCATCGGGCACACCCGCTGGGCGACCCACGGCGGACCGACCGACGCCAACGCCCACCCCCACCGCGGCGGGACGGACAACAAGCTCGCCGTCGTGCACAACGGGATCATCGAGAACTTCCACGCGCTGAAGAACGAGCTGCTCGAGCAGGGCGTCGAGTTCCGCAGCGAGACCGACACCGAGGTCTCGGCCCACCTCGTCGCGCGCGCGTTCGAGGAGGCCGGTGACCTCACCGAGGCGATGCGTCAGGTCGTCAACCGGCTCGAGGGTGCCTTCACCCTCCTCGCGGTCCACGCCGACGCCCCCGACACGGTCGTCGCCGCCCGCCGCAACAGCCCGCTCGTGGTCGGCCTCGGCGAGGGGGAGAACTTCCTCGGCTCCGACGTCGCCGCCTTCATCGGCTACACCCGCAACGCGCTCGAGCTCGCGCAGGACCAGATCGTCACGATCACGCCGACGAGCCACGAGGTCATCAACTTCGACGGCTCCCCGGCCGAGGGCAAGGCCTACGAGGTCACCTGGGACGCGGCCGCCGCGGAGAAGGGTGGCTACGACACCTTCATGGAGAAGGAGATCCACGACCAGCCGCACGCCGTCCGCGACACCCTCCTCGGCCGCACCGACGAGACCGGTCGCCTCGTCCTCGACGAGCTGCGCATCTCCGAGGAGCAGCTCTCCGGCATCAACCGCATCTACGTCGTCGCCTGCGGCACCGCCGCCTACGCGGGCATGACGGCCAAGTACGCGATCGAGCACTGGACCCGCATCCCCGTCGAGGTCTCGCTCGCCCACGAGTTCCGCTACTGCGACCCGATCGTCGACGAGCGCACCCTCGTCGTCTCGATCAGCCAGTCCGGCGAGACGATGGACACCCTCATGGCGGTCAAGCACGCCAACGAGCTCGGTGCGCTGACCATCTCGATCTGCAACACGCACGGGAGCACGATCCCGCGCGAGTCCGACGCGGTCCTCTACACCCACGCCGGCCCGGAGATCGCCGTCGCCTCGACGAAGGCCTTCGTCGCCCAGATCACCGCCTGCTACGTCCTTGGTCTTTACCTCTCGCAGCTGCGCGGCAAGCAGTACGCCGACGACGCGAAGAACGTCATGGCCGAGCTCGCCGAGATCCCGGAGAAGATCGAGACCCTGCTCGGCTCGATGGACCGGGTGGCCGAGATCGCCCGCTTCATGGCCGACTCGCGCGCCGTGCTCTTCCTCGGGCGCAACGTCGGCTACCCGATCGCGCTCGAGGGCGCGCTCAAGCTCAAGGAGCTCGCCTACATCCACGCCGAGGGTTTCGCCGCCGGCGAGCTCAAGCACGGCCCGATCGCGCTCATCGAGCCCGGTCAGCCCGTCTTCGTCATCGTCCCCGGCCCGGACACCCCGCACGACCTGCACAAGAAGGTCGTCTCCAACATCCAGGAGATCCGCGCCCGCGGTGCCCGCACCCTGGTCATCGCCGAGGAGGGGGACGAGGACGTCGTGGCCTTCGCCGACGAGGTCATCCGCGTGCCCCAGGCCCCGCCGCTCCTCGAGCCGCTGCTCACGGTCATCCCGCTGCAGGTCTTCGCCCTGCACCTGGCGACCGCCAAGGGCCTCGACGTCGACCAGCCGCGCAACCTCGCGAAGTCCGTCACCGTCGAGTAGGCCCGGTACGGTCGAGGCGTGATCTCGGCATACGACGCAGACCAGGTCCGCCAGGCCGAGGAGGGGCAGCCCGAGCTGCTCGTCTCGGGTGAGCTGATGCAACGCGCGGCACGCGGGCTGGCGAAGGTCACGCGACGGCGCATGCGTGACCTCGGCGTGACCCGGGTGGTCGCGCTCGTCGGGGCCGGCAACAACGGCGCCGACGCGCTCTGGGCCGCAGCCCGCCTCGCGCGGCGGGGGCTCGAGGCCACCGCCGTCGTCCACGACGTGTCCGCGTCTCCCGCGCAGCAGGCCGCCGCCGACGCGGCGACCGAGGCCGGGGCCCGGGTCCTCGAGGGCACCGGTGCGGACGCGCTCGAGGCCATCGCCGCCGCCCAGGTCGTGCTCGACGGCGTCACCGGCATCGGTGGACGACCCGGGCTGGCCCCCTTCGCCCGGCAGTGGGTCGACGCGATCTACCCGACCGCCTACGTCATCGCCGTGGACACCCCTTCGGGCCAGCCCGTCGACGGCGGGCCGCTCGTCGCCGACGCCGTCTTCGCCGACGAGACGGTCACCTTCATCGCCCCCAAGCCCGTCCATCTGCTCCCGCCGACCGACGCGGCCACGGGCCTGCTCACGGTCGTCGACATCGGCGTGGCCGAGCCCGCCGAGCCGGCGGTCCGCGCGCTCGATCCCGGCGACGTGGCCGGGCTGTGGCCCACCCCGACCCGCACCGACGACAAGTACTCGCGCGGCGTCCTCGGCGTCGTCGCGGGCGGTGAGCAGTACACGGGCGCGGCCCTGCTCAGCACGCACGCCGCGGTCTGCGCCGGTGCGGGCATGGTCCGCTACGTGGGCACCCCGACCCCCGAGATGCTCGTGCGCGCCCACGTGCCCGAGGCCGTCCACGGTCCCGGCCAGGTCCAGGCCTGGGTGATCGGCCCGGGCCTTGACGTCGCGAGCCGGGCGAAGGGGGCCAAGGCGCAGCTCGACGTGGCGCGGGAGGCCCTCGCCTCGGACCTGCCGGTCCTCGTCGACGCGGGCGGGCTCGACCTCGTCGACGCCCCCCGGGCGGCGCCGACGCTGCTCACCCCGCACGCGGGGGAGGCGGCCCGGCTGCTCACCCGCCTCGGCGAGGCCGAGGTGACGCGCGATGACGTCGAGGGCGATCCCGTGCGGGCTGCGCGCCGGCTCGGGGAGCTCACCGGGGCGACGGTGCTGCTCAAGGGCTCGACGACCGTCGTCGCGGCGTCGGGCGGTCCGGTCTACGTGCAGTCGGGCGCTCCTGCCTGGCTGGCGACCGCCGGAGCCGGCGACGTCCTCGCCGGGATCGTCGGGACCCTCCTCGCCGCCGGTCTCGAGCCGGACGTCGCCGGGGCTCTCGGGGCGCTCGTCCACGGCGAGGCCGGGCACGACGCCAACCCGGGCGGCCCGGTCCGGGCGCTCGCCGTCGCCGCAGAAGTCGGTCGCACCATCGCCCGTCTCCTGGCAGCATCCGACGGGTGAGCGAGCCCACCACCGACCGCGCGGACCTGCTGAGCCAGTACGACAAGGTCCTCCGTCCCTACGAGATGCAGATGCCCTCGGCGCACCGGAGCGAGCGGGTCGGGCCGGTGGCGATCGGCCACTACGACGGTGGCCGTGGGTTCGTCAGCTGTCAGGACCTCGAGGGGCTCGACGCGAGCGATGTCCGCGCACTCGTCGACGAGGTCGTCGACCGGCTCGTGGGCGACCCCACCATCACCTCCTTCGAGTGGAAGACCCGCAGCCACGACGAGGCACCGGGGCTCATCGAGGCACTGACCGCCCGAGGGTTCGTCGCGGACGAGGAGGAGTCGGTGATGATCGGCCCGGCCGAGGCGCTCGTGCAGCACGAGCCGCCCGCGGGGGTCACCGTCCGCCAGGTCTTCACCGAGCCGGAGGTGCGCGCCGCGGTGGCCGCGGCCAGCGCGGTCTTCGGCTCGCCGCCGCAGGTCGAGCAGCGGATGGCCGACGAGCTTGTGCGCCGGGTGCTCTCCGGGGAGGGCGACCTCGAGATGTGGGTGGCCGAGGCGGGCGGCGAGATCGTCAGCAGCGGCCGGCTCGAACCCGTGCCTGGCACCCCCTTCGCCGGTATCTGGGGCGGCTCGACCCGCGCCGACTGGCGCCGCCGGGGCGTCTACCGCGCCCTCACCGCGGCCCGCGCCCGGTCGGCCATGGAGCGCGGCGTGCGATACCTCCACTCGGACTCCACCGAGGACTCCCGGCCGATCCTCGAGCGCTCCGGATTCGTCCGGGTGACGACGACGACCCCCTACGAGTGGCACCGCTGACCTGGTGCCCGGCAGGCCCACCGCTGCTGGGCACCCTGCCGGACGGTGCGCAGGGGTGAGCCTGACGGGTCGTCGCAGCCCGCCGACCTAGGATGGGGAGACCATGACGTCGCCCCCTGAGCCCCCCGCGCGCACCACCCAGCCCTACCTCGGGACGAGCCGCGCCACCATCGACCTCGCTGCGATCCGTGACAACGTCGCCGAGCTCGACCGCAGGGCCGGGGACGCCGGCGTCATCGCGGTCGTCAAGGCCGACGCCTACGGCCACGGGCTCGTCCCCTCCGCCCGTGCGGCGCTCTCCGGGGGAGCCCGCTACCTCGCCGTCGCCCAGCTCGCCGAGGCGCTCACCCTCCGCGCGGCCGGGGTCACCGCACCCCTGCTCACCTGGCTCTTCGCCCCGGGCGACGACCTCACCGAGGCCGCCCGCGCCGAGATCACCCTCTCTGCCGGAGCCCCCTGGGCGATCGAGGCGATCGGTGCCGCCGCCCGCGAGACCGGCACGACCGTGCGCACCCACATCAAGGTCGACACCGGCCTGGGCCGCGGCGGCTCGTGGGGTGACGACCTCGACGCCGTGCTGCGCCGTGCGGGCGAGCTCGAGGCCGAGGGCGCCGTCGAGGTCGAGGGGATCTGGTCGCACTTCGCGTGGGCCGACGCGCCCGACCACCCGACGGTCCGCCAGCAGCAGGAGACCTTCATGGAGGTCTGCTCCCGGGCCGAGCGGATGGGCCTGCGGATCCCCCTTCGCCACCTCGCGAACTCCGCGGCCACCCTCACCAACCCCTCCGCGGCCCTCGACCTCGTCCGCCCCGGGCTGGCGATCTACGGCCTCTCACCGGTCCCAGACCTCGGCCGGCCGGAGGACTTCGGGCTGCGCGAGGCGATGCGCCTGACCGCGCGGCTCGTCAACGTCAAGGACGCGCCGGCGGGGCAGGGCGTCTCGTACGGGCACGCGTACACGACCTCCGAGCCGACCCGTCTCGGGCTCGTGCCGCTCGGCTACTCCGACGGCATCCCGCGGCACGCGGGCAACGCGGGACCGATGCGGGTCGGGTCGAGCACGCTGCACGTCGCGGGACGGGTGTGCATGGACCAGCTCACCCTCGACCTCGGGCCGGCCTCCGACGCGGTCGCCGGTGACGAGGTCGTCATCCTCGGTCGTGGCGTCGACGGCGACCCGACCGCCCAGGACTGGGCCGAGGCCGCCGGCACCATCAACTACGAGATCGTCACCCGGCTGGGCGCGCGCGTCCCGCGCGTCTACGTCGGCCCGGACGACGGGGTGAGCGCCTGATGGCCTCCCGTCGCACCAAGACCGTCGTCGGGACCTCCCTCGGGGCCGGTGCGATCGCCGCGGGCGCCGGGGCCGTCGCCGTGGCCCGTCGCGGAGCCCGGTCGGATGCCACCCACCCCGACGGCAGCCACCCGTGGGGGCACACCGCGGAGCGGCTCGAGGCGGCCGTGGCGTCCGACGGCACCGTGCTGCACGTCGAGATCGACGAGCCCAAGGGGTCGACCCGCAAGGGTCGCCCCACGGTCGTGCTCGCCCACGGGTTCACCCTGGACCTCACGTCATGGGCCCGGCTGCGCGCCCGCCTCATCCTCGAGGGCTACCGGGTCGTCTGCTACGACCAGCGCAACCACGGGCTCTCCGGGGTGGGGGACCACGACCACTGCACCATCGAGCAGCTCGGTCGCGACCTCAAGGCCGTGCTCGACGCCTTCGCTCCGGAGGGGCCTGTCGTCCTCGTCGGTCACTCGATGGGCGGCATGACGATCATGAGCCTCACCGGCCTCTACCCGGACTACGTGCGGGAGCGGGTCAAGGCGGTCGCGCTCGTCTCCACGAGCGCCGGCGGGATGGGTCTCGTGAGCGTCGGCTTCGGCAAGATCCTCGACCTCTTCGTCGTCCGCTTCGGGCCCGGCCTGCTGCGCGGGCTCAGCGCACGACGGACCCTCTGGCAGAGCGTGCGCCGGGTGGGCCGCGAGGCCGAGAAGGCGGCCGTCCAGCGCTACGGGTTCGGCCGCAAGGCCGACGACGAGACGCTCGAGCACTTCTCCGACGTCATCTTCGGCACGCCGCTCGACACGACCGCCGCGTTCCTGCCGCACCTCGACGACCTCGACGTCCGCGACGCCCTGCCGGGCCTGGCCCGCACCGAGGTGCTCGTCATCGGCGGCAGCCGCGACGAGCTCACCCCGCCCTCGCACAGCGACGAGATCGTCGAGCTCGTCCCGCACAGCGCGCACGTCGTCGTGCCGGGGGCCGGTCACCTCCTGCCGATGGAGCGTCCCGAGGTCGTCGCCGACGAGGTGCTCGAGCTCATCAGGCGCGGGATCTCCGGCGCGACCCGCAAGGCCGACCGCGGGAGCGATGCCGACGCCGTGGTCCGTGACACCGGCGACGCCGTGGAGGAGCCGGCGTGACCATGCTGACGATGGCCACCGCGGACGACACCCGCGCGGTCGGCCGTCGGCTCGGGGAGCGGCTCGGCGCGGGCGACCTCGTCGTGCTCGCCGGGGGGCTCGGCGCCGGCAAGACGACGATGACCCAGGGCATCGGCGAGGGGCTGGGCATCCGTGGTCCGGTGACCTCGCCGACCTTCGTCATCGCGCGGGCCCACCCGAGCCTCGTCGGCGGAGCGGCTCTCGTCCACGTCGACGCCTACCGTCTCGGCGGGAGCGCCGAGCTCGACGACCTCGACCTCGACACCGACCTCACCCAGAGCGTGACGATCGTCGAGTGGGGGAGCGGTCTCGTCGAGGAGCTGAGCCCGGACCGGCTCGAGCTCACCCTCACCGCCGACCCGGCGACGGAGTCCCGCACGCTCGACCTCGTGGGCCGGGGCCGCTGGGCGGAGCGGGTCGACGAGCTCGTCGCCCACCTGGAGGGCCGCTGATGCTCCTCGCGCTCGACACCTCGACCTCCGCCGTGACGGTCGCGCTGCTCTCCCTCGACGGAGGGCTGCTCGCCGAGCAGCACGTCGTCGACGCCCGGGGGACCACCGAGCTGCTCGCCCCGCTCGTCGCCCGCGTCCTCGACGACGCTGGGTCGACGCCCGCCGACGTCGAGCTCGTCGCGGTCGGGACCGGGCCCGGCCCCTTCACCGGGCTGCGGGTCGGGATCGTCACCGGGCTGACCTTCGCGCACGCCCGCCGGATCCCCGTCCTCGGGGTGCCCTCGCACGACGCGCTCGCCCACGCGTGGGTGCTCGCCGGCGGGCAGGGCTCGCTCCTCGTCGCGACCGACGCGCGCCGCAAGGAGGTCTACACCTCGGTCTACGAGACGGTGGCGTCCGGCGACGAGACGCACCTGCCGTGGCGGCGGCTCAGCGGCCCGACCGTCGGCAAGGCCGCCGAGCTGCCCGAGGCCGAGCGCGCCCTGCCCATCGCCGGGCGCGGCACCGTGCTCTACCCCGACGCGCTGCCCCACGCCGCAGGCTCGCTCGACGTCTCCGCCGCCGCGCTCGGTGGCGTCGCGCTCGTGCGCCACCGCCTCGGCGAGGAGCAGCCGACGGAGCCGCTCTACCTCCGCCGCCCCGACGCGACGATGCCCGGTGCCCCCAAGCCCGCCCTGGTGCCCCGGCCCCAGGACCAGCAGGCCCTTCGCCGCGACCCGCACGCGCTCGACCCACGAGACCCGACCGCCGGAGCGGACCAGTGACCCCCATCGCACGAGCCAAGGCTCGTGTCGCTCAGGCGACACGAGCCTTGGCTCGTGCGAGGTCGGGGGACGCGCCGGTGCCCACGTGGCGGGCGGTCACCTGGCAGGACATCCCGGCGCTCGCCGCGCTCGAGCGCGAGATCTACCCCGACGACGCGTGGTCCGAGCAGTCCTGGTGGGGCGAGCTCGCCGGCCGGCCGCGTCGTGACTACCTCGTCGTCGAGGACGACGGCGGGATCCTCGGCTACGCCGGGCTCGACCACGGCGGCGACGTCAGCGACGTCATGACGATCGCGGTCGCGCCTCGGGGCCGTCGCCAGGGTCTCGGCGCCGCCCTGCTCGACGAGCTGCTCACCCGGGCGCGCGGCGCGGGTGCCGAGCGGGTCATCCTCGAGGTCCGGGCCGACAACGACGCCGCGCGGGCGCTCTACGCGGCGCGTGGCTTCACCACCCTGCAGACCCGCCGGGGCTACTACCCGGGTGGGGTCGACGCGCTCGTCCTCGGGCTGACCCTTCGGAAGGCGAGCTGATGACCCCTTCGCCCACCACCTCGACCCCGCTCGTCCTGGGCATCGAGACCTCCTGCGACGAGACCGGCGTCGGCATCGTCCGCGGCACCGAGCTGCTCGTCGACGCGGTCGCGAGCTCGGTCGACGAGCATGCCCGCTTCGGCGGGGTCGTGCCCGAGGTCGCCAGCCGCGCCCACCTCGAGGCGATGGTCCCGACGATCGAGCGAGCGTGCGCCCAGGCCGGGGTCGCCCTCGACGACCTCGACGGCATCGCCGTCACGTCCGGCCCGGGGCTCGCCGGGGCTCTCATGGTCGGGGTGGCCTCTGCCAAGGCCCTCGCCCTCGCCCTCGGCAAGCCGCTCTACGGCGTGAACCACCTCGCCAGCCACGTCGCCGTCGACATCGTCGAGCACGGGCCGCTGCCGGAGCCGACGATGGCGATGCTCGTGAGCGGCGGGCACTCCTCGCTGCTCCTCGTCCCCGACGTCACGCACGACATCCGCAGCCTCGGCTCGACGATCGACGACGCGGCGGGGGAGGCCTTCGACAAGGTGGCGCGCGTGCTCGGGCTGCCCTTCCCCGGTGGGCCGCACATCGACCGGGCCGCGCGCGACGGGCAGATCACCATCGACTTCCCGCGTGGTCTGACCTCGCGCAAGGACATGGAGCGGCACCGCTTCGACTTCTCCTTCAGCGGGCTCAAGACCGCGGTCTCGCGGTGGGTCGAGACGCAGCGGGCCGCCGGTGTCGAAATCCCGGTCGCCGATGTCGCCGCGTCCTTCCAGGAGGCGGTCGTCGACGTGCTCACCCGCAAGGCGGTCCTCGCCTGCCGCGAGCACGACGTCGCCGCCCTGCAGATCGGGGGTGGTGTCGCGGCCAACTCACGGCTGCGCGCGATGGCGCAGGAGCGGTGCGACGACGCCGGGATCCAGCTGCGTGTGCCGCGCCCGGGCCTGTGCACCGACAACGGCGCGATGGTCGCCAGCCTCGGCGCGCAGATGATGCTCAAGGGCAGGCCCGCGAGCTCGCTCGACCTCCCCGCGGACTCCTCGATGCCGGTCACCGACGTGCAGTCCGGGCTGCCGGTTGACGTCGACCACGACCACCCGCACTGACCCCCTTCGCCCTCAGCCGCAGGTGAGCAGACCCATCTCCTCCTTGAGGGTCAGCACCCGGGTCACCGCCGCCTCGACCTGATCGGCGAACTCCTCGTCGGACTCGGCCCGCGCGACGATCGCCTCGGTCATCGTCGCCGTCTGACGCGCGTCGGCGGTGAGCACGATGTCGCCGCCCGCCTCGATGAAGCGGGTGGCCCGCTCACCGACCGGGACGTCCGCGACCGCCTTGGCGACGCCGACGTCGTCGGTGATGACGACCCCGTCGAAGCCCATCTGCTCACGCAGCAGGTCGGTGACGATCGCCTCCGAGAAGGGCGCCGGGTTCTTCGCATCGAGCTTGGGGTACCGGGCGTTGCCGACCATGACGATCGTCGGCGTGGCCTCGATGACGTCAGCGAAGGGGGTGAGGTGGGGATCCTTCGTCGTCGCGGTGTCGTCGGTGATCCCGTCGGCGGTCGAGTCCGTGTTGCCCCGGATCCGGCCGATGCCGGGGAAGTGCTTGGTCGTCGGCATGACGCCGGCGGCGTGCATCCCCTTCGCGAAGGCGACGGCCCCCTGGCCTGCTGCTGCCGGTGTGGCGCCGTACTCCCGGCCGTACTGGCCGATGGGTCCGTTGGCGCGTCCGATCTCGGCTGGGACGGTGTCGGTCGTCGGTGCGAGGTTGACGTTGACGCCGGCCTGCTTGAGCTCCTGGCCCCAGGCGGTCGCCTGTCGCTCGAGCTCTGCGGGGCTCATCGCGCCCTGGTCGCGGCCGGAGGGGATCGTGGAGAAACCCTGCCCGGTGAGCTGCTGGACCTCGCCGCCCTCCTGGTCGGCGGCGACGAGGAGACCGACCGTCGTGCCGTCGAGGTCGAGCGCCCGGTCCTGGAGGTGCTGGCTCGCAGCCTCCACGGTGGCACGCTCGGTCCAGCCGCCGAGGTAGAGCATGCTGCCCAGGCCGCCCTCGATCTGGGCGTCGAGCCCGGCCTGCCCCATGTCGGGGGTGAGCGCGACCATGAGGAGCTGGCCGGCGTGCTGCTGACGGGTCATCGCGTCGCGGGCCGAGGTGACGCAGTCGCTGGCGGAGGGCCCCCCGGCGGTGGGTGAGGACTGCGTCGCGGACGTCGTCGACGTCGTGGTCTCCTCCGCGGAGGTGGTCTGGGGTGACGGAGGGCCGGAGCAGGCCGCGAGGGCGACGAGGGTGGCCAGGGCTGGGGCGGCGGCTCGCAGTCGGGTCACGCGCGCCAGGCTACGTGAGCGGCTCGACGAGGATCGCGGCCTGATCGCCCGCGACGCGCGTGAGGATGACGACCGCCTGGGCGCCCGATCCGGCACCGCGACCGATCTTCAGCGAACGGCGCAGCTGGTCGTCGTCGATCCGCATGCCGCGCTTCTTGATCGTCAGCCCGGTGATGCCGCGCTCGCGCAGCCACGCCCGGAGCGTCTTGACGTTGTAGGGCATCGCTTCGAGCACGCGATAGCCGCGGGCGAAGGGGAGCTCGATCGCCTGCTCGCTCGAGACGAGACCCAGCCCGGGCTCGGCCTCCGCGCCGTCGACCTCCGCGGTCACCGCGCCGACAAGACCCGCCCGCACGATCGCGCGGTCCGCTTCATAGAGGTGGGAGCCCAGCGCGCCCAGCGAGGACAGGGAGGGCGGGTCCTCGTCGGCCTGGGTCTGGTCGACCCGCACGCTCGGGGCGTCGTGCCGCATGACGAGGGCGGTGCGGCCCGCCGAGCGGACGAGCGGGCCCCACCACACGGCGCACTCGAGGAGCGTCCCGTCGTAGGAGACCCACTGGGCCTCGGTGCCGAGCGGGGGCACGTCGTGAGGGAGCGAGGGCGACATCTTCACGCCGGTCGCCGGGACGGCGGTGGCTATGGCGAGGACGGTCTGCCAGCCCGGCGAGATCTCGTCGAGCCGGAAGACCCGTCGGGTGCGTCCGCTGATGTCGGCCACGCCGGGCGTGCGGCGCGCCGGGTCGAGCCAGACCCCCACCCGGGAGCGAAGGGGGTCCGCCGGCGGCTCGAAGTCCTCGGCCCTCCCCGGGCGGGCCCGGCTGTCGGGCCAGGGGCGCAGGTTCGCGTCGGCGACGGCAGCGGTCACCGGGTCGACGTCCACGCCGTGCACGGTCACGCCGAGAGAGCTCATCGTCATGGCGTCGGCGCCGATGCCGCAGCCGAGGTCGTGGACGGTGGCCAGCGACGCCGCGGCGTAGCGCGACGCGTGGGCGGCGGCGACCTCGAGACGGGTGGCCTGCTCGAGCCCGTCGGGGGTGAAGAGCATGCCGTCGGCGAACTCGCCGAACTTGGCCCGTGCCCGGTGGCGCAGGCGCTGCTGGGTCAGCGCGGCGGCGACGAGCTCGGGGGGGTACCCCGCGCTGCGGAGGCGATCCTGGAGGGCGAGGACCTGGGACTCGTCGTACGGCGGCAGCGCGCTGAGCAGCTCGTGCCCCTCGGGCCCGGCGAGGGCCTTGACGGTCTGGATGTCCACGGAGGCCACCTTCTCACCCCTTCGTCCTGGAGGGGTCTCCCGGACCCGCTCCTGCCGGATCTGGCACTCAGGTTGACCGAGTGCTAACCGGCGGCCTAGATTTCTGCTTGGCACTCTCCACCGGTGAGTGCCAGGACCAGAGCAGCTCGACCCCCGCGACGGCGAACCGCCCTGATCCACGCAGACTGCCCAGAACATCCGTGAATCGAAGGAGCCAACGTGTCGGTTTCGCTCAAGCCGCTCGAGGACCGCATCATCGTCAAGTCGCTCGAGGCCGAGCAGACCACGGCCTCCGGCCTGGTCATCCCGGACACCGCCAAGGAGAAGCCCCAGGAGGGCGAGGTCGTCGCTGTCGGCCCCGGCCGCTTCAACGAGGACGGCGACGAGCGCGTCCCGATGGACATCTCCGTCGGCGACCGCGTCATCTACTCCAAGTACGGCGGCACCGAGGTCAAGCACGGCGGCGAGGAGTACCTCATCCTCTCCGCGCGTGACGTCCTCGCCATCGTCGGCTGACGATCCCCCCTTCGCGCATCGCCCCGGGTGCGGGCCCACCCGGGCTCCCCGGGGCGACGCCGTACCCACCTGCACACCTGTAGAGATCAAGGACACTCATGGCCAAGGAACTGGAGTTCAACGACTCCGCCCGTGACGCCCTCCAGCGCGGCGTCGACCAGCTCGCCAACGCCGTCAAGGTGACGCTCGGCCCCAAGGGTCGCAACGTCGTCATCAACAAGGCGTGGGGCGCCCCAACGATCACCAACGACGGCGTGACCATCGCCCGCGAGATCGAGCTCGAGGACCCGTACGAGAACCTCGGCGCCCAGCTCGCCAAGGAGGTCGCGACCAAGACCAACGACGTCGCCGGTGACGGCACGACGACCGCGACCGTCCTCGCCCAGGCCATGGTCAAGGAGGGCCTGCGCAACGTCGCCGCGGGCGCCGCCCCGTCCGGCCTCAAGCGCGGCATCGACAAGGCCGTGGAGGCCGTCTCCGCCCGCCTGCTCGAGGTCGCCCGTGAGGTCCAGGGCAAGGAGGAGATCGCCCAGGTTGCCTCGCTCTCCGCGCAGGACGAGACCATCGGCGGCACCATCGCCGAGGCCTTCGACAAGGTCGGCAAGGACGGCGTCATCACCGTCGAGGAGTCCTCGACCGCCGAGACCGTGCTCGACTTCACCGAGGGCATGCAGTTCGACAAGGGCTACATCAGCCCGTACTTCATCTCCGACGCCGAGCGCATGGAGGCCGTCCTCGAGGACGCCTACGTCCTCATCAACCAGGGCAAGATCTCCACGGTCGCCGACATCCTGCCGGTGCTCGAGAAGGTCGTGCAGTCGGGCAAGCCGCTGCTCATCATCGCCGAGGACATCGACGGTGAGGCGCTCTCGACGCTCGTCGTCAACAAGATCCGCGGCACCTTCAACGTCGTGGCCGTCAAGGCCCCGGGCTTCGGGGACCGCCGCAAGGCGATGCTCCAGGACATGGCGATCCTCACCGGTGGCCAGGTCATCGCCGAGGAGGTCGGGCTCAAGCTCGACCAGGCCGGTCTCGAGGACCTCGGCCAGGCCCGTCGTATCGTCATCACCAAGGACAGCACGACGATCATCGACGGCCAGGGCGAGAGCTCCGAGGTCGAGGGCCGGGTCGGGCAGATCAAGTCCGAGATCGAGCGGACCGACTCGGACTGGGACCGCGAGAAGCTCCAGGAGCGCCTCGCCAAGCTCGCCGGCGGCGTCTGCGTCATCAAGGTCGGCGCGCACACCGAGGTCGAGCTCAAGGAGAAGAAGCACCGCATCGAGGACGCGATCTCCGCGACCCGCGCGGCCATCGAGGAGGGCATCGTCGCCGGTGGCGGCTCGGCCCTCACCCACGCGGTCTCCGTCATCGACGACCTCTCGCTCGAGGGCGACGAGGCGACCGGTGCGCAGATCGTCAAGAAGGCCGCCGTCGAGCCGCTCCGCTGGATCGCCGAGAACGCCGGCATCCAGGGTTACGTCGCGGTCTCCAAGGTCCAAGAGCTCACCCCCGGCAACGGCCTCAACGCCGCCACCGGTGAGTACGGCGACCTCGTCGGCGCCGGCGTCATCGACCCGGTCAAGGTGACCCGCTCCGCGCTCGTCAACGCCGCGTCGATCGCGTCGATGGTCCTCACCACCGACACCCTCGTCGTGGAGAAGAAGGAGGACGAGGAGCCCGCCGCGGCGGGCCACGGTCACCACCACTGACCTCACCTCTGACACACCTCGAAGGGGGCGTCCCACCAACCGGTGGGGCGCCCCCTTCGTGGTCCGGGTGTACCCGAGTCGCGGTCCTGAGCTCGTCGGTATCGATATCTCGCGGCGACGACGTCAGGACAGCGATCTGTGCGCGCCCAGAGAGCCGCCCGCTACTCGCCGACGATGACCCGGACCTCGATGGTCTCGTCCATCTCGCGGAGCCGCTGCTCGACGCCGCCAGGCAGGGCGCCGTTGAGGTCGGTGACGGCGTAACCGAGCTCGCCCTTGGTCGAGAGGTGCTGGCTGTCGATGTTCGCGCCGCCCTCGGAGAGCAGGGTGTTTACCCGGGCGAGGACGCCGGGGACGTTGCGGTGCAGGTGCAGGATCCGGGTGTCGCCGGGGGACTTGCTGAGCGCCACGGCAGGGACGTTGACGGACATGGTCGTCGCGCCGGTCTGGGCGTACTCGCGGAGCTTGCCGGAGACGTACCGGCCGATGTCGTACTGGGCTTCCTCGGTCGACCCGCCGACGTGCGGGGTGAGGATGACGTTGGGCAGCCCCTGGAGGATCGAGACGAAGGGGTCGCCCGCGGACTTCGGCTCCTCGGGGAAGACGTCGACGGCGGCGCCCGCGATGTGGCCGCTCACGAGGTGATCGCGGAGCGACTCGAGGTCGACGACGAAGCCGCGGGAGAGGTTGAGGAAGAGGCTGCGCGGGCGCATCTGGGCGAACTGCTCGGCCCCGAAGACCCCGGCGTTGCCTGCTCGGCCGTCGACGTGGAGCGTGATCGTCTCGCAGGAGCGGAGGAGCTCGTCGAGCGACTCGCAGCGGCGGGCGTTGCCGAGCGGCAGCTTGTCCTCGACGTCGTAGTAGTAGACGTGCATGCCGAAGGCCTCGGCGATGACCGAGAGCTGGCTGCCGATGTTGCCGTACCCGACGATGCCGAGGGTCCGCCCGCGGACCTCGTGCGCCCCCTTCGCCGACTTGTCCCAGACGCCCGCGTGGAGCGCGGCGTTCTTGTCGGTGAGGTGACGGGCCATCGCGATGATCTCGGCCATGGCGAGCTCGACGACCGAGCGGGTGTTGGAGAAGGGCGCGTTGAAGACCACGGTGCCGGCCTGAGCAGCCGCGTTGAGGTCGATCTGGTTGGTGCCGATGCAGAAGGCGCCGATGGCCTTGAGCTCGGGCCGAGCCCGGAGCGCCTCGGCCGTCACGGTCGTCTTGGAGCGGATGCCGAGGAGGTCGACGCCCTCGAGGGCGTCGATCAGCTCGCTCTCGTCGAGCGCGCCGGAGCGGGTCTCGACCTCGAAGCCGGCCTGGGTCAGCGCCTCGGCGGCGCACGCATGGATGTTCTCGAGCAGCAGGGCCTTCACGCTCTGAGCCTAGGTCCCCGCTCGGGATCGCCGTCGAGGTGTACACCTGGCGGACACCGGCGTCCATGGCGCACTAGGGTTGCCGCCATGAAGCTCCTGGGTGTCATCGGTGGCATGGGCTGGTCGGCGACGGCCGAGTACTACCGGCTCCTCAACGACGGGGTGGAGTCGCGCCTGGGCGGCCTGCACTCCGCGCGGGTCCTGCTGCACAGCGTCGACTTCGAGCCGGTGACGGCGGCGGAGAACGCTGGGGACTGGGCATCGATGGCCGAGCAGCTCACCGCGGCGGCCCGCTCGCTCGAGGCCGGCGGCGCCGACTGCTTCATCATCGCCGCCAACACGATGCACGCCGTCGCCGACGAGGTCGCCGCAAGCGTCGACATCCCCTTCCTGCACATCGCCAAGGTCGCCGCCGAGCACGTCGAGCAGGCGCGCCAGCGGACCGTGGGCCTGCTCGCGACGGCGACGACGATGAACGCCGACTTCTACACCGGCCCGCTGCGCGAGCGCGGTCTCGAGGTCATCCTCCCCACCGAGGAGGAGCGCCCGGAGATCGACGCGATGATCTACGACGAGCTCGTCCACGGGGTCATCAACGACGCGTCGCGCAAGCGTTTTCGCCAGGTGATGCAGGGGCTCGTCGATCGCGGCGCCGAGGGTGTCGTGCTCGCCGGGACCGAGCTCGGCCTGCTGCTCGAGGCCGACGACTGCCCGGTGCCGATGCACGACACGACCGTGCTGCACGTCGAGGGCTGCCTCGACTGGATGCTCAGCGACTGACCCGCACAGCTGCCCGGGCAGGGTGGGTCACCAGGGGACGTCGATCTCCGGCTCGCCCTGGATGACGACGATCTCCTGACCCTGCAGGGCCACGACCTGCCCGGTGCGGATCTGCCCGCCCCGGCGGGTGTCGACCTCGCCGTCCACGGTGACCTGCCCGGTCTGGATGAGCTCGCGCGCCATGGCGCCGTCCTCGACGAGCCCGGCGAGCTTGAGCAGCTGCCCGAGCCGGATGGACTCGTCCTTGATGTAGACCTCGCCTGGCTCGCTCACGGGGCCAGCGTACGGCGGTCGGTCAGCCGGCGAGCTCGGCGCGGGTGGCGAGGAGGGTGTCGCGCTCGTCCTCCGAGAGGCCGCCCCAGACGCCGAAGGCCTCGCGGGTGGCGAGGGCGTGCTCACGGCACCGCTCGATGACGGGGCAGGCGCCGCAGATCTCCTTCGCGGCGGCGACCCGGAGGCGGCGAGCCGCGCCGCGCTCACCCTCCGGGTGGTAGAAGGCGTCGGTGTCGGTGGAGCGGCAGCGCCCCTCGTACTGCCACTCCCAGAGCTCGGCGACAGGTCCCGGCAGGTGTCCCAGGTCGGCCATGGCGGCGTCCCCCCTCGTGATGCGTTCTCTTCGTCGACCGTGGGGACTGCTCGTCCGTGCTGCCGACCTCGTTGGCAAGGACGCTACGAACCGGTTGCCCAGGTCGACACCCCCAGATCGTCAGGATTCGTCCAAGATCGGCGGGACTTGGTCAAGAGATGGTCATGACGGGTTGCGAAGGGGGCCCGCGTCCGGTGGGTGGGTGGCCCAGGTCACTCGACCTCACCCCTTCGCCCGGACCGTCGAGATGTGGTCCGGGGCACCCCCGGACGACGCCTACGATGGGTCAATGGCTCTCGGTTCCTCCTCCGGTCCCCTCGACTCGACGCCTGAGCACGACCCCTTCGCCAAGGTGGGTCTGACCTACGACGACGTCCTGCTCCTGCCCGGCTACAGCGAGCTCGCGCCGAACGATCTCGACACGACGACCCGGCTGACCCGTGAGATCACGCTGCGCACGCCCCTCGTCTCCGCCGCGATGGACACGGTGACGGAGTCGCGGATGGCGATCGCGATGGCCCGCCAGGGCGGCATCGGTGTGCTGCACCGCAACCTCTCGATCCAGGACCAGGCGTACCAGGTCGACCTCGTGAAGCGGACCCAGACCGGCATGGTGACCAACCCGATCACCATCGGCCCCGACGCGACCCTCGAGGATCTCGACAACCTCTGCGGCGAGTACCGCGTCTCCGGCCTGCCGGTCGTCGACCCGGACAACGTGCTCATCGGCATCATCACCAACCGTGACCTGCGTTTCACCCCGGTCGCCGAGTGGACGACGACCCTCGTCCGCGACGTCATGACGCCGATGCCGCTCATCACGGCGCCCGTCGGCATCAGCCGCGAGGACGCGACCACCCTGCTGCGGCAGCACAAGCGCGAGCGGCTCCCGATCGTCGACGAGGGCGGCCACCTCGCCGGTCTCATCACGGTCAAGGACTTCGTCAAGAGCGAGCAGTTTCCCAACGCGAGCAAGGACGGCCAGGGGCGCCTCCTCGTCGGCGCCGCCATCGGCTACTACGGCGACGCGTGGGAGCGCGCGACGACGCTCATCGACGCGGGGGTCGACGTGCTCGTCGCCGACACCGCGCACGGGCACGTCCGGATGCTCCTCGAGATGGTGCAGCGCCTCAAGAGCGACCCGGCGACCAAGCACGTCCAGGTCATCGGCGGCAACGTCGCGACGACGGAAGGCGCACAGGCCTTCGTCGACGCGGGCGTGGACGCGGTCAAGGTCGGTGTCGGGCCGGGCTCGATCTGCACCACCCGCATCGTCACCGGCGTCGGCGCCCCCCAGGTCACCGCGGTCTACGACGCGTCGCTGGCCTGCCGGCCCGCTGGTGTCCCGGTCATCGCCGACGGCGGCATGCAGCACAGCGGCGAGATCGCCAAGGCGATCGTCGCCGGCGCGGAGGCCGTCATGGTCGGCTCGCTGCTCGCCGGCTGCGAGGAGAGCCCGGGCGAGCTGATCTTCGTCAACGGCAAGCAGTTCAAGGCCTACCGCGGCATGGGCTCGCTCGGCGCGATGAGCAGCCGCGGCAAGAAGTCGTACTCCAAGGACCGCTACTTCCAGGCCGAGGTCGAGAGCGACGACCAGATCGTCCCCGAGGGTGTCGAGGGCCGGGTCGCCTACCGCGGCGCGCTCTCGGCCGTGACGCACCAGATGATGGGCGGCCTGCGGCAGTCGATGTTCTACGTCGGCGCGCGGACGATCCCCGAGCTCCAGGAGAAGGGCCGCTTCGTGCGGATCACCTCGGCCTCGCTCAAGGAGAGCCACCCGCACAACCTCCAGGGCATCGTCGAGGCGCCGAACTACTCCGTCGGCGGCTGAGCTCCCGGCCGACCCGCACCCTCTCCCTCTTTTTCGCACGAGCCAAGGCTCCTACCCGAAATTTCGGACAGGAGCCTTGGCTCGTGCGAGGTCAGGGGTGGGGGAGGTCCGCGGTGATCGCATCGCGGTAGCTCAGGAGGTGGGCGCCGCCGTCCGCGGTGCGGTCGACGGACTGCGCCGCGAGGATCGCGTGGGCGATCGCTCGGCTGATGCAGCGGGCCGCCTCGGTCTGCAGGGCCACCAGGACGAAGGGGTCGGGTGCCGGGCGGCTGCCCGTGGCCAGGGCGAAGATCGTGTCCCCGTCGAAGGCGGTGTGCACGGGGGAGAGCGCGCGGGCCAGCCCGTCGTGGGCGACCCGGGCGAGCATCCCGCACCCCGCCTTGGCGAGGGTCGCGTCGGTGGCGACAACCCCGATCGTCGTGGCCGTCCCCGCGCGGAGCGCCGCGGTCTCGGCGGCCCGCTCGTCCCAGTACGCCGCGACCCGGCCAGGGTCCGGCGCAGGGAGGGTGGCCCGCTCCTCGTCGGTGAGCAGGGGAGCGGCGAGGAGGGTCCCGTCCGCGGCCAGGGGTGAGCCGACTGCGTTGACGACGACGAGCGCTCCGACCGTCGTGCCGTCCGGCAGGACCGCGCTCGCCGTGCCGACGCCACCCTTGAGCCCCCCGGCGCGGGCACCCGTGCCGGCGCCGACACCCCCTTCGTCCACCGGACCGTCGGAGGCGGCGAGGTAGGCCGCCCGGCCGTCGTGCGCCCCCGGGTGGTGCCGCCAGGCGCCACCGCGCCCGAGGTCGAAGACGATCGCGGCCGGGACGATCGGCACGACCTGACCCTCCTCCGGGCCGGCCGGCCAGCCCCGGCCGTCGTCCGCGAGGGCGGCCATCGCGCCTTCGGCCGAGGCAAGACCGAAGGCGCTGCCGCCGCTCAGCACGACCGCGTCCACCGCGTCGACCGCGTGACGGGGGTCGAGGAGGTCGGTCTCCCGGGTCCCCGGACCGCCGCCGCGCACGTCGACGCCGCCGACCGTCCCGACCGGGGGCACGACGACCGTCGTCCCGGTGAGCCAGCCCGGTTCGTCGCGGGTCGCGTGGCCGACCCGGAGGCCGGGCAGGTCGGTGATGGCGTCGAGCGGTCCCGGGGGTGCGAGGTCCATGTCCCCAGCATGCTTGACTGCCGGGATGCCGAGCACCGACACCACCGGGATCCGCGTCCTCGATGGCCACAACGACCTGCCGTGGCACCACCGCGAGCTCGCCGGCCACGACCTCGACCGTTGTGACATCTCCGAGCACCAGCCCGCGCTGCACACCGACCTGCCGCGGATGCGTGCGGGCGGCCTCGCAGCTCAGCTGTGGTCGGTCTGGGTGCCATGCGAGCTCCAGGGCGAGGCCGCGGTGGCCGCGACGCACGAGCAGATCGACTTCGTCGAGGCGATGTGCGCCCGCTACGACGAGATGGTGCTGGCGCGCACGGCAGCCGACGTCGAGGCGGCCTGGGCGGACGGGCGCCACGCGGCGCTCATCGGCATGGAGGGCGGACACTCGATCGACGAGAGCCTCGAGCACCTCGAGGCCTTCGCCGCGCGGGGCGCGCGCTACCTGACCCTGACGCACAACGACAACACGCCGTGGGCCGACTCGGCGACCGACGAGCGGGTGCACGGCGGGCTGACCGACTTCGGCCGCGAGGTCGTGCGGCGGATGAACGCGCTCGGGATGATGGTCGACCTGAGCCACGTGAGCGCCGAGACGATGCACCAGGCGCTCGATACGACCTCACGGCCCGTCGTCTTCAGCCACTCCGGCGCGCGGGCGGTCACCGACCACCCGCGCAACGTGCCCGACGACGTGCTCACCCGCATCCCCGGCAACGGGGGAGTGGTCATGGCCAACGTCGTGCCGAAGTTCGTCAACCAGGCCCGCGCCGACGAGGTCCTCGGCCGCACCGACATCGTGCCCGACCCGGTCGCGACGGTCGCCGACGTCGTCGCCCACCTCACGCACCTGCGCGAGGTCGTGGGCATAGAGCACGTCGGCATCGGCGCGGACTACGACGGCGTCGACGAGACCCCCGTCGGGCTCGAGGACGTCGCGACCTACCCGGTGCTGCTCGCCGCGCTCGCCGAGCAGGGCTGGTCGCGGGCCGACCTCGAGGCGCTGGCGCACGGCAACATCCTGCGCGTGCTCCGCGACACCGAGGCCTGACCCAGCGGGGGTCAGCCGGCGGGCGGAGGCGGCGGGGGCGCGGCACTGCCTCCGCCGCTGCCCCCCTGCGGGGCGGGCGGCGGGACGGAGCTGCCGCCACCCGAGGAGCCCTTGGCCACGGCCTCCTTGGCCTTCGTCGAGGCCTTGGTGATCTTCGTCGAGTACTTGCCCTTGGTCTGCCGGTCGACGACAGCCCCGGCCTTGTCGATGTAGGCCTGGGCCTTGTCCGGGTTGTTCTTCGCCCACTGACGGGCCGCCTCCGCGGCGGTCGCGAGGACCGTGATCTTCCCAAACTTTGCCATCGTGCTCTCCTTGCTGTCGACGTGCTGCGTCCAGCACAACACGTCCGGCCCCCGGTTTGATCCCGGACGACCCGACGAGATCAGCGGATCCCCCTTCGTGGCCCACGACGGTCGCCGCGGCGCCGCCCCGTAGGCTGGGACGGTGAACGAGATCGAGATCGGGCGTGGCAAGCGGGGCCGTCGGGCCTACTCCTTCGACGACATCGCGGTGACCCCGTCGCGGCGCACGCGTGACCCCGAAGAGGTCTCGCTCGACTGGCAGATCGACGCCTACCACTTCGACATGCCGGTCATCGCCGCCCCGATGGACTCGGTGATGTCGCCCAGGACCGCGATCGCCTTCGGCCAGCACGGCGGCCTGCCGGTGCTCGACCTCGAGGGCGTGTGGACCCGCTACGAGGACCCCGAGCCGGTCCTCGCGGAGATCGCGACCCTCGACCCGGCCGTCGCGACGACCCGGATGCAGGAGATCTACTCCGCCGAGATCGTCCCCGAGCTCATCACCGAGCGGCTCCGCGAGATCCGCGCCGCCGGGGTCACCGTCGCCGGCGCGCTCAGCCCGCAGCGCACCCAGCAGCACTGGAAGACCGTCGTCGACGCCGGCGTGGACCTCTTCGTCATCCGCGGTACGACCGTCTCGGCCGAGCACGTGAGCAGCCGGGCGGAGCCGCTCAACCTCAAGCGCTTCATCTACGAGCTCGACGTCCCCGTCATCGTCGGCGGCGCGGCGAGCTACACCGCGGCGCTGCACCTCATGCGCACGGGCGCGGCGGGCGTGCTCGTCGGCTTCGGCGGCGGGGCCGCGCACACGACCCGGCAGACGCTCGGCATCCACGCGCCCATGGCCAGCGCCATCGCCGACGTCGCCGCCGCCCGGCGTGACTACCTCGACGAGTCCGGCGGGCGCTACGTGCACGTCATCGCCGACGGCGGGCTCGGCACGAGCGGCGACATCGTCAAGGCGGTCGCCGTCGGCGCGGACGCGGTCATGCTCGGTGCGGCGCTCGCGCGGGCGACCGACGCCCCCGGCCGGGGCTACCACTGGGGTGCCGAGGCCCACCACGGCGAGCTGCCGCGCGGTGCTCGCGTCGAGGTCGGCTCCGTCGCCAGCCTCGAGGAGGTCCTCTTCGGCCCCAGCCGCCAGCCCGACGGCACGACCAACCTCATGGGCGCGCTGCGCCGGGCCATGGCGACGACGGGCTACACCGACGTCAAGGAGCTCCAGCGCATCGACGTCGTCGTCTCCCCCCACCGGCCCAGCTGAGCGGCCTTCGCGCGGGACGTCGGCAGGTTGCCCCCAGCGGGGCGACGTGCCGGACGCAAAGGGACGTACGTCTCAGCGAAGGGCATACCCTGGTGCCGTAGGAGCCGCAGGCTTACCGTGGGGTAATGACGTCCGAGATCATCGCCGATCCTGAGCTCGACCCGACCGCGACCTATGTCGTCGACCCGAAGCGGGCCCGCCAGCTCGCCGCCCGCGTCGTGGCCTCGCCCAGGGCGGAGACGTTCACCCGCACGTCGCCGATGACCGGTGCCCCCATCGCGTCCCTGCCGGTCTCGACCGAGGCCGACGTGCAGCGCGCCTTCGCCTCGGCCCGCGCGGCCCAGCCCCGGTGGGCAGCGACCTCGCACGAGCAGCGGCGCCGGATCTTCCGCCGCTTCCACGACCTCGTCCTCGAGCACCAGGTCGAGCTGCTCGACCTCGTCCAGATCGAGGCCGGCAAGGCCCGGCTGCACGCCTTCGAGGAGGTCCTCGACTGCGCCATCGCCTCGCGTCACTACGCGGCCAAGGCGGAGGGCTACCTGCGCACCACCAAGCACCTCGGCGCCGTGCCGGTGCTCTCCCAGGCCCGGATGCTGCGTCACCCCAAGGGCGTCGTCGGCATCGTCTCGCCGTGGAACTACCCGCTGAGCCTGGCGATCACCGACGCCATCCCCGCGCTCCTCGCCGGCAACGCCGTCGTCCTGCGCCCCGACCAGCAGGGCTCGCTGAGCGCCCTCGCCGGGATCGAGCTGCTCCACGAGGCCGGCCTGCCCGAGGGCGTCTTCCAGGTCGTGCTCGGCCCCGGCCGCAGCACCGGTCAGGCGGTCGTCGACGGCGGCGACTACGTCTGCTTCACCGGCTCGACCCCCACCGGCCGCAGCGTCGCCGAGTCCGCCTCGAAGCGGCTCGTCGGCTACAGCCTCGAGCTCGGGGGCAAGAACTCCGTCTACGTCGCCGACGACGCAGACCTCGGCCGCGCCGTCGACGGCGCCGTCCGCTCGTGCTTCGCCTCCGCCGGCCAGCTGTGCATCTCGACCGAGCGGCTCCTCGTCCACGAGGGCATCTACGACCGCTTCGTCCCCGCCTTCGTCGAGCGGGTCAAGGCCCTGCGCCTCGGGACCGCCCTCGAGTACGGGTACGACATGGGCAGCCTCGTCTCCCAGGACCAGCTCGACACCGTGACCCGGCACGTCGCGGACGCCGTCGCCAAGGGCGCCACCCTGCTGACCGGCGGCAACGCACGACCCGACCTCGGCCCCTTCGTCTACGAGCCGACCGTCCTCACCGGGGTCACCTCGGCGATGCTCTGTCGCGACGAGGAGACCTTCGGCCCGGTCGTCTCCATCTACCGGGTCGCCGGCGACGACGCGGCTGTCGCGCTCGCCAACGACACCGAGTACGGCCTCAACTCCTCGGTCTGGACCAAGGACACCGCCCGCGGACGCCGGATCGCGGCCCGGATCAAGACGGGCACGGTCAACGTCAACGAGGCCTACGCCGCCGCCTGGGGGTCCATGGGTGCCCCGATGGGGGGCATGAAGGACTCCGGGGTGGGCAGACGCCACGGCGCCGAGGGCATCCTCAAGTACACCGAGAGCCAGAACGTCACCGTCCAGCACCTCATGCCGATCGCGCCGTCGATGGGCCTGTCCGACGAGCGCTACGCGAAGGTCATGACCCTCGGGGTGCGGCTCATGAAGGCCGCGGGCCTCTCATGACCACGCAGGGGCGGACCGACGCGACCGTCGACACCGACGTCGTCGTCGTCGGGTCCGGCTTCGGCGGGTCCGTCGCGGCCCTGCGGCTCGCGGAGAAGGGCTACTCCGTCGTCGTGCTCGAGGCCGGGCGTCGTTTCCGTGACGAGGACTTCGCGCAGACGAGCTGGGACCTCAAGAACTTCTTGTGGGCTCCCAAGCTCGGCTGCTACGGCGTGCAGCGGATCCACCTGCTCAAGGACGCGATGATCCTCGCCGGCGCCGGCGTCGGTGGCGGATCGCTCAACTACGCGTGCACCCTCTACGTCCCGCCGGAGCACTTCTTCCGGGACCGGCAGTGGGGTCACATCACCGACTGGCAGGACGAGCTGGGGCCGCACTACGCCATGGGCCAGTCGATGCTCGGCGTCGTGACCAACCCGTGCGAGGGCCCGGTCGAGCAGGCGATGCGCGACACCGCCGCGGACATGGGCGTCGCCGACACCTTCCGCAAGACGCCGGTGGGCATCCTCTTCGGCGAGGGCAACGCGCCGCAGGAGCAGGGCCGCACCGTGCCCGACCCGTACTTCGGGGGAGCCGGGCCGGAGCGCACGACCTGCACCGAGTGCGGCAACTGCATGGTCGGCTGCCGCGTGGGTGCCAAGAACACGCTCGTGAAGAACTACCTCGGTCTGGCCGAGCGGCTCGGTGCCGAGGTGCGTCCGATGCGCACGGCGACCCGGCTCGGCATCGTCCCGGGCACCGAGGACGCGCCCGTCTACCGCGTCCGCCACGAGGCGACCGACGACCGGGGCGACCGCAGCGCGCGTGTGATCACCGCCCGGCACGTCGTCCTCGCCGCCGGCACCTGGGGCACCCAGCACCTGCTCCACGAGATGAAGGCCGACGGCGAGCTCCCGCGCATGAGCGGGCGGATGGGCGAGCTCACCCGGACGAACTCCGAGGCCCTCGTCGGCGCGCTCGCCGCCAGCCCGCCGTCGGGCGAGGCCGACCTCACGAAGGGGGTGGCCATCACCTCCTCCTTCTACCCGGACGCGAGCACCCACATCGAGAACGTCCGGTACGGCAAGGGCTCCGACGCCATGGGCATGCTCACGACCCTGCTGGCGCCGCCGCGCACGGGTCGTGCACCGCGCGTGCTCAAGCTCCTCGCCGACCTGCCACGACACCCGCGAGCGCTCAAGGCGTGGTTCCCGCCGGGCGTCCACTTCGCCGACAGCACCGTCATCGGGCTCGTCATGCAGTCGCTCGACAACTCGCTGACGACCTCGCTGACGACGGTCGCCGGGCGTCGTCGCCTGACCTCCAGGCAGGGGCACGGCGAGCCCAACCCGACGTACATCAAGGTCGGTCACGACGGGATCCGCGCGCTCGCGGCCCGGCTCACCGAGCGGATCGGCATCCCCTTCTACCCCGGCGGCACGTGGGGCGAGGCCTTCGACATCCCGATGACGGCGCACTTCCTCGGTGGTGCGCCGATCGGTGACTCCCCGGAGGCCGGCGTCATCGACCCCTACCAGCGACTCTGGGGCTACCCCGGGATCAGCGTCGTCGACGGCACCGCCGTGAGCGCCAACCTCGGGGTCAACCCCTCGCTGACGATCACCGCGCAGGCCGAGCGGGCCTTCTCGCTGTGGCCCAACAAGGGCGAGGCCGACCAGCGACCCGCGCAGGGCGAGGCGTACGCACGGCTCGACCCGGTCCCGGCGCGCACCCCCGCGGTGCGGGCCTTCACCCACGAGGCGTCGCGCCAGGTCGACCTCGGGATGCCCAGCGTCGCTCCGCCGCCGGAGGAGGTCGACCTCGTCGGCCCGGACGAGAGCTGGCGTCGGGCGACCACCTGACGGACTCCCTTCGCTCGTCCTCTGCGGTTTGCGGAGGGTGCCCCACCCTGAGAGCATGGATACCCCCATCCGTATCTCAGGAGGTCGACCATGGCAACCGTCCGCACGATCGAGACGAGCTCGCTCGGGGACCGGAGCTATCTCGCGCACGACGGAGAGGTCGCCTTTGTCGTCGACCCGCAGCGCGACGTCGACCGGGTCCTCCGGCTCGCGGAGGAGGAGGGGGTGCGGATCACACACGTCCTGGAGACCCACATCCACAACGACTACGTCACGGGCGGGCTCGTGCTCGCCGAGCGCACCGGCGCGGCCTATCACGTCAACGCCGACGACGAGGTCTCCTTCGAGCGGGTCGGCGTGCGCGACGGTGACGTCATCGAGGTGTCCCCGTCGTTGCGGGTCCGGGTGGTCCACACGCCCGGCCACACCTTCACCCACCTCAGCTACGTCCTCGAGGCGACGGCCGAGGGTGACGCGGTGGCCTTCACCGGCGGTTCGCTCCTCTTCGGCACGACCGGTCGGCCGGATCTCCTCGGCCAGGCCCACGCCGAGGAGCTCGCCCGGCACCAGCACGCCTCTGCCCACCGGCTCGTCGACGAGGTCCCTGACTCCGCCGCGGTCATGCCCACCCACGGCTTCGGCTCCTTCTGCTCCGCGACCCAGAGCGACGCCGACGAGTCGACGATCGGCCGAGAGCGGACCGCGAACCCCGCCCTGACCCAGGACGTGGAGACCTACGTCCGAGAGACCCTCGACGGGCTCGACCTCTATCCCGCCTACTACGCGCACATGGGCCCCGCGAACGCCTCCGGCCCCCCGGAGGCCGACCTCACGGTCCCGGTCCGCGCGGACAAGGTCGAGCTCGCGAGGCGGATCGACGCCGGGGAGTGGGTCGTCGACCTGCGCACCCGCAGGGCCTTCGCCGCCGGTCATGTGCCGGGCACGTACAACGTCGGGCTCGACGGTCAGATGTCGACGTGGGTGGGCTGGGTGGTCCCGTGGGGTGCCCCCGTCACCCTCCTCGGGGAGAGCGAGGACGAGGTCGCCGAGGCCGTCCGTGAGCTCGCCCGGATCGGCTACGACAACACTGCGGCCAGCGCGACCGGGGGACCGCGGGAGTGGACCGACGGCGACCTCGCGACCCTGCAGCGCGCGGACTTCGGCGATCTCCTGCAGGTGCGGCACCACCGGCCGGTCGTGGTCCTCGATGTCCGCAACCCCAAGGAGCACGCCCAGGAGCACCTCGACGGCGCCGTGAGCATCCCGCTCGGGCAGCTCGTCGACCGGGTGGCCGACGTCCCCGACGGTGAGGTCTGGGTCCACTGCGCGAGCGGGTACCGCGCCTCTGTCGCCGCGTCGATCCTCGCCGCCCGTGGGCGCCAGGTCGTCGTGATCGACGACGACTTCGACAAGGCCGGGCAGGCCGGTCTGGTGATCGTCGGGTCCTGATGGGCCGCCCAGGTCGACCACGTAGCCTGGCCGGGTGCTGAGGACCGCGACCCGACCCCGGTGGCTGGGTCTGCTCGTCCTCGCGCTCGTGCTTGCCGCCCTCGCCGTCTTCCTCGGGAGGTGGCAGTGGGCCGCCGCGCACGACAAGGCGCGCGAGGACGCCGTCCGGGAGGTCCAGGAGCGTCCCGTCGAGCCGATCACCGAGGCGATCAAGCCGCTCGAGTCCTTCCCCGACGACGGGTCCGGCCAACGGGTGCGGGCGAAGGGGGAGTACGTCGCCGAGGGCGGTTTCGTGGTCGTCGACCGGCTGCTCGACGGGCGTCACGGGGGCTGGGCGGTCGAGCGCTTCGTCGTCGCGGGGACCGGGGCCAACCTGCCGGTGGTCCGGGGCTGGCTGCCGCCCGACCAGGAGCCGCCGGAGCCGCCGACCGGCGAGCTCGAGATCGTTGCCTCGCTGGCACCGGGAGAGGCCCCGGACACCCGTATCGACCTGCCGGAGGGGCGAGCCTCGACGATCGACCTCGGCCGGCTCGTCAACGCCTGGCCGGGCGAGCTCTACAACGGCTTCGGCTTCGCCATGGAGGAGCGTACGGGCGGCGCAGACGTCGCCCCGGTCGGTCTCGAGCGCGTCCCGCCGCCGCTGCCGGACACCTCGATCGACTGGCGCAACGCCAGCTACGCCGCCCAGTGGTACGTCGTCGCCGCCTTCGTCCTCTGGATGTGGTGGCGGATGATGCGGCAGGAGGCCCGCCGCGAGCGCGACGCCGACGAGGCTCCCGACCCGGCCGGCACGCCCGCGGCCGCCACTTCGTCCAACGCCTCAGACCCAGGAGAGTCATGACCCAGCCGACCAGGACCCAGACCACGCCGGATCAGCTCCGCACGGCGCTGACGATCTTCCGCGTCACCGCGATCATCGCGGGTCTGGCGATGTTCGTGCTCATCCTCGAGATGGTCCTCAAGTACGGGATGGACAACGACGTGCTCACGTGGTGGAGCCCGGTGCACGGCCTGATCTTCATGGTCTTCGCCGCGGCGACCGCAAACCTCGGCCTCAAGGTCGGCTGGTCCGTGGGCCGGATGATCCTCATCCTCGTGCTCGCGTGCATCCCCTTCCTCGCCTTCGTCGAGGAGCGTCGGGTCGTCCGCGAGGTCGAGCCGCTCACCCGCTGACACCCCTCGCCACAGCTGCCCGGGCTCGTGCGAAGGGGGCTGCGAAGGGGGAGGAGGGCACCCCTTCGCCCGCGGGTAGCCTGAGCCCGTGACGGATTCGCTCAAGCAGCACCCGGTCCTCGTCGTCGACTTCGGTGCCCAGTACGCCCAGCTCATCGCCCGACGGGTCCGTGAGGCCAACGTCTACAGCGAGGTCGTCCCGCACGAGATGACCGCGGAGGAGATGCTCGCCAAGGAGCCGGCCGCGATCATCCTCTCCGGAGGCCCCAGCTCGGTCTACGAGGAGGGCGCGCCGCGCCTCGACGCCGCGCTGCTGCAGGCCGGGGTCCCGGTCTTCGGCATGTGCTACGGCTTCCAGTCGATGGCGCAGGCGCTCGGCGGCACCGTCGCCAAGACCGGTCTGCGCGAGTTCGGCAGCACCCGTGCCCAGGTCACCGACCGGGAGTCGACCCTCTTCAACGGGCAGCCCGAGGACCAGTCGGTGTGGATGAGCCACGGGGACTCCGTCACCGAGGCCCCCGAGGGCATGACCGTCACCGCGACCACCTCCGGCGCCCCTGTCGCCGCCTTCGAGGACGACGAGCGTCGGCTCTACGGGGTCCAGTGGCATCCCGAGGTCATGCACTCGACCTTCGGCCAGCGGGTGCTCGAGAACTTCCTGCACCGTGGCGCCGGGCTGCCCGGCGACTGGACCGCGAGCAACGTCGTTGACGACCAGGTCGCCGCGATCCGCGAGCAGGTCGGTGAGGACCGTGTCCTGTGCGCCCTCTCCGGCGGCGTCGACTCCTCCGTCGCGGCCGCGCTCGTCCAGCGTGCCGTCGGCGACCAGCTGACCTGCGTCTTCGTCGACCACGGGCTGCTGCGGCAGGGCGAGGCCGAGCAGGTCGAGCAGGACTTCGTCGCGGCGACCGGCGTCGACCTCGTCGTCGTCGACGCCAAGGAGCAGTTCCTCACCGCCCTCGCCGGCGTGACCGAGCCCGAGGCGAAGCGCAAGATCATCGGTCGCGAGTTCATCCGGGTCTTCGAGCAGGCGGCACGCGACGTGGTCGAGGACCGCGGCGACGCTGAGCACCCGGTGAAGTGGCTCGTCCAGGGCACGCTCTACCCCGATGTCGTCGAGTCCGGCGGCGGTTCCGGCACGGCCAACATCAAGAGCCACCACAACGTCGGCGGCCTGCCCGACGACCTGCAGTTCAGCCTCGTCGAGCCGCTGCGTGCGCTCTTCAAGGACGAGGTGCGCCAGGTCGGTCGCGAGCTCGGCGTGCCCGACGCGATCGTCGACCGCCAGCCCTTCCCGGGGCCCGGCCTGGGTATCCGGATCATCGGCGAGGTCAACGAGGACAACCTCGACATCCTCCGCCGGGCCGACGCGATCGCCCGCGAGGAGCTCACCGAGGCCGGTCTCGACAAGGAGATCTGGCAGTGCCCGGTCGTCCTGCTCGCCGACGTCCGCTCGGTCGGCGTCCAGGGCGACGGCCGCACCTACGGGCACCCGGTCGTCCTCCGGCCCGTTTCCTCCGAGGACGCGATGACCGCGGACTGGACGCGCGTCCCCTTCGACGTCCTCGCCCAGATCTCGACCCGGATCACCAACGAGGTCGAAGAGGTCAACCGGGTCGTCCTCGACGTCACCTCCAAGCCGCCGGGCACCATCGAGTGGGAGTGAGCCTGCCGTGAGCTCACCGGGGATGGCCGCCGCCGAGTGGTTCCTCCGTCGCGTGGCGGTGGGGCCACCCCTTCGCGCCTATCTCCGGCTCACCGTCGAGGGACGTGAGCATGTCCCGCAGACGGGACCGGTGATCATCGCGAGCAACCACCTGAGCTTCGTCGACTCGATGGTCGTCCCGCTGGCCGCGGGGCGCACGGTCGGCTTCCTCGGCAAGGCCGAGTACGTCACGGGCACGGGGGCGAAGGGGTGGCTGAGCCGCCTCTGGTTCGGCGAGTTCGGGGGGATGATCCCGGTCGATCGCGACGACCCGCGGGGGGCCGCGCGCTCGCTGGAGCTCGCCGAGGAGCAGCTGCGGTCGGGGGGAGCCTTCGGGATCTACCCCGAGGGCACGCGCTCGCGCGACGGGCGGCTGTACCGGGGCAAGCCGGGGGTCGGCCGGCTGGCCGTCGCGACAGGGGCCCCCGTGGTCCCGTGCGCCCTCATCGGCACCGATCGCGTCCAGCCCGTCGGGGCGAAGGGGCTGCGTCCCCACCGCGTGACGGTGCGCTTCGCGCCCCCGGTGGACGTCGCGGGACTGTCCGAGGAGCACGTCAAGAGCCGTCTGCACCGGGCGATCACCGACGCGACGATGGACGCGATCGCGCAGCGCTCGCCCCAGGTGCGGGCCGACACCTTCGCCGATCGCACCTGACTCTCGCTCCCGCCATCTCCCTGGCGCACGAGCCAAGGCTCGTACCCCTGTCGGCCCGCACAGGCCAAGGCTCGTACCCCTGTTGACCCGCACGAGCCAAGGCTCGTGCGCTCTTGGGCGACAGGAACCTTGGTTCCTGCGAGATCTGGGGACAGGAGCCTTGGCTCGTGCGAAGGGGGACGGGGCGCGGGGAGCGGGTCGGTAGGCTGATGCGGTGCTGAGAACCACCGCCGCCGTCATCGCCGGCAAGGCCGCGCGCACCGCCGCCCGGCTCCGAGGAGGCGGGACCGGCGGGTCGGCGCTCCCCGGGCTCGTCGCCGAGCGGGTCGACCCCGGATTCCTGGCCCACGCCCTGCGGGACGTACCCCAGGTCGTCGTCGTCTCCGGCACCAACGGCAAGACGACGACGACGAAGATGCTCGTCGCGCTCCTGCGCGCCCACGGCAAGCAGGTCTTCACCAACCCGACCGGGAGCAACTTCACGCGCGGCGTGATCTCCGCGATGCTCGCCGAGCTGCCCCTGCGTGGCCGGCTCCAGGCCGATCTCGCGGTCCTCGAGCTCGACGAGGCGCACGCGCTCCACTTCGCGAAGGCGGTCGCGCCCACCCACGCGCTGCTGCTCAACGTCGCCCGCGACCAGCTCGACCGTTTCGCCGAGATCGACCACACCGCACGGCTGCTCAGCACGCTCGCCGGCCAGACGACGACCGGTGTCGTGCTCAACGTCGACGACCCCTACGTCAACCGCATCGCCGCCGACCTCGCGCCAGGCGTCGAGGTGCGCTGGTTCGGGCTCGACGAGTCCATCGCCGACCGCCTCGGCGAGCTCCAGGAGCAGGACGTCCGCGAGCAGGCCGAGTACACCCCGCCTGCGGCCGGGACCGGCGACGGCTTCCTCCGCCCGGTCGACGAGCAGCAGCTCGAGATCCTCTTCGGTCGCCAGGGCGAAGGGGGGTCCGTCGGCCCGGTCACCCTGCGGCAGCGGGGTCTGGCCGCGATGATCAACGCGACCGCCGCGACGACGACCGCCCGGATGCTCCTGGGCGGCAGCTTCCGCCCCGACGCCGCCGAGCACTCGCTGCGGACGGTTCAGCCCCCCTTCGGCCGGGGTGAGGTGATCGACGCCGACGGCCAGCCGCTCGAGCTCGTCCTCGTGAAGAACCCCGCCGGATTCACCGTCGCCCTGAGCACGTACGGGTCGACGCCGAGCGCGACGATGATCGCGATCAACGACGACTACGCCGATGGCCGCGACGTCTCCTGGCTCTACGACGTCGACTTCTCCTCCTTGCGGGACAAGGGAGTTGCGCTCACCTCCGGGGTGCGCGGCTGGGACATGGCGCTGCGGCTCCAGTACGACGACGTGCCCGTCGCCTCGACCGAGACCGACCTCGAGCGGGCGCTCACGACCTTCCTCGCGGACCACCGCGACGAGCCGAAGCGGATCTTCACGTCGTACACGGCGATGCTCTCCCTGCGCCGGCTGCTCTCGCAGCGCTACGACCTGCCGGAGATGGGCGAGGACGCCCAGGACAGCAAGGAGGCGGGCGCGTGAACCAGCGTGACGTCACGATCCTCGGCGAGCCGGAGAAGTCCGGCCTGCCCGCCGACCCCGGCCAGGAGGGCAAGGGCGAGATCCACCTCGTGCACCTCTACCCGCGCGAGATGAGCATCTACGGCGACCTCGGCAACACCCGCTGCCTCGCGGCCCGGATCCGGCGCCACGGCTACGTGCCCGTCGTCCACCAGCACCACCCGGGCGAGCCCTTCCCCGAGCAGGTCGACCTCGTCGTCGGCGGAGGCGGCCAGGACTCAGGCCAGGTCAAGGTCGAGGCCGACCTCGCCGCGATCGGTGAGCGCCTCCGCTCGCTCGCCGACGAGGGCGCCGCGATGCTCATGATCTGCGGCATGTACCAGCTCTTCGGCAACGCCTTCATCACCGTCGAGGGCAAGCGCCTGCCGGGCCTGGGCATCCTCGACGTCACGACCCAGGGCAACGAGAAGCGGATGATCGGCCCCGTCGTGCTCTCCACCGACCACGGCGACGTCGTCGGCTACGAGAACCACTCCGGCTCCACCACGCTCGGCGCCGGCCAGGCCCCCTTCGGCCGGGTGCGCCACGGCATGGGCAACAACGGGAGCGACGGCACCGAGGGCGCGATCCGCGACCACGTCGTCGGCTCCTACCTCCACGGCCCGGTCCTGCCCGCCAACCCCCAGCTCGCCGACGCCCTCATCGGCTGGGCCGCCGAGCACGCGACGGGATCCCCCTTCGTCCCCGGAGAGCTCGACGACACGGTCGCCCGCGAGGCCCAGCAGCGGCAGGTCCGGCGGCTGCTGGCCTGATCAGGCGTCCTCGAGCTCCTCGCCGCTCGCCTTGGGCATGAGCGACCACGCGAGCCAGCCGAGCGCCCCGAGCGGCACCTCCAGGAGGTGCGTGAAGATCGAGAAGAGCACGACCCCGGCCATCGCCGCCGCCGGGTCGGCGCCCCACGCGACGAGCGCCGCCGCCGTGCCCGTCTCGGTGACCCCGAGCCCCCCCGGCGTCACCCCGACGGCCGTGAGCAGCCGCCCGATCGCGTAGGCCGCGAAGAGCTGACCGAAGGGGAGGTCGGTGCCGGTCGCGCGCGTGCAGAGCAGGAAGAGCACGTAGTAGAGACCGAAGAAGCCGACCATCCCGAGCGTCATCTTCAGCCAGCCGGTCTGGACGGTGTCGGCGATGCGGCTGCGGAGGTCGGCGAGGGTGGTCTCGACCTTGTCGGTGTGGCTGCGGCGGACGAGCCGGATGCCGCGGTCGATCGTGCTGCCCGCGAGCCGGGCACCACGGTCGGTCGCGACGGCCAGCACGAAGACGGCCAGGACGATGCCGCCGGTGATGATCGCGGCCCAGGCGGCCTCCTCCATCCGCGACGGCAGATCCTTTGCGCCCCAGGAGAGCCCGAAGATCGCGATGATCGGCAGGGCGGCACGGGAGAGGATGTTCCACACCCCGGTGACCACGGCCATCGTCGTGACGCGAGCGGCGGAGAATCCCCAGGACTTCGCGATCGTGTACGTCGCCGCCAGGCCTACCGCGCCCCCGCCGGGCAGGAGGTTGCTCACCGACGAGCCGCAGAGGTTGAGGATGAGCGCACGGGGGTGGCTCAGGCCAGGCATCGCCCCGACCATGACGAAGGTGTAGCAGTAGAGCCCCGCGACGACGAGGGCGGTGAAGAGCAGCGCCTGCGCCGGGTGGACCGTGCCGAGGACGCCGAAGACCTCGCCCCACGACGTCTGCGCGAAGTAGGGCAGGCCCCAGATGAGCAGGACCGCGGCGAGTCCCAGCCCGACGACGGCCTGGACGACGCGCTTGACCGGTATACGGCGGGGGCTCGTGGGGGCGGCGGTCATCGGACGTCCTCGAAGACGTCGCGCCGGATCGTCGAGCCGGGCGGGAGATCGGGGTCGCGGTACCACTCGCGCGCGAAGACGAGGTCGTAGAGCGGGCGCGGGATGCGCAGGAAGGCCCCGAGCGTGCGGGAGTCGCCGCCGCTGGCCTGGCTCGCGTGGGCGCGCATCGACGCGCGCTTGGCCCGGATGTGCCGGCGGACCGAGATGCGATGGGTGATCTCGGCCCGGGCCGAGTAGGCGTGGTCGAAGGAGGCCCGGTCGAGCTCGGGCGGGAAGCGGTAGACCTTCGCGACGAGGTCGAGGGCCCGGGTCATCGTGTCGCGGGGGACCGTCGCCTCGAGGACGCGAAGGGGCAGCCCGCTCGCCTCGCGGTGCCGGCGGGCCGCCTCCGCCCCGACCTCGTGGACGCGGACGTGGTCGCGGTGCCCGTAGCCGCCGTTGCGGTCGTAGGTGAGCAGGACGTCGGCGCGCTCCTCGGCGAGGACAGCGGCGACGCGGTCTGCGGCCTCGGTCAGCGGCGTGCGGGCGAATCGGGTGCGTCCGGGCGGGTCGGGGTAGAGCTCGGGACCGCTGCCGGAGTCGGCGTAGCCGAGCTCGACGACCCGGGCGACGCCGAGCGCCTCGGCGCTCGCGGCGAGCTCCCGGCTGCGGGTCGAGGCGAGGGCGTCCCCCGTCGTGCCGAAGGTCTCGTCGGCCAGGCCGAGGGCGCCGTCGGTGGCGACCACGAGGACGACGCGGTGGCCCTGCGCCGCCGCCCGGGCCATCGTGCCGGCGGTGAGGAGGGCCTCGTCGTCGGGGTGGGCGTGCAGGGCGACGAGCGTCCGGCGACCCGGGGTCTGCGAGGTCATCGGGGCAACTGTCCCACAGCGGCGTGGCAGGGTTGGGGACGTGAAGATCGCGCTGCTCTCCGACTGCTACCCGCCGCGCGTCGGTGGCATCGAGTCGCAGGTGAGCGACCTCGCGGCGCGGCTGGTCGGCGCCGGCCACGAGGTGGAGGTCTTCACGGCTACCGCCGGGCCGAAGGGGGAGTGCCGCGGGGCGATCGAGGACGTCCCGGTCGCGGGGGGGCGGGTGGGGGTGCACCGCCTCGCCGAGCCGCTGCTCGGGGGGCTTCCGGTCAACCCTCTCGCCGTGGGGGAGATGCGAGATCGCTTGCGGGACGGGGCGTTTGATGTCGCGCACGTGCACGTCGGCGTGGTCTCGCCTTTCGCCTGGGATGCGGCGCGGGTCGCGACGCGGCTCGGGGTGCCGACGGCCCTGACCTGGCACTGCGTGCTCGACCGTGCGGCGACCGGCTACCGCGCGACGGGGGTCCTGCGCCGGTGGGTGGAGCGGGGCGCGGTGCTGTCGGCGGTGTCGAGCTTCGCGGCGCGGCAGGTCGAGGCGGCGGCGCCGGCCGGGACCGAGGTCGCGGTGCTGCCCAACGCGATCGACCTCCAAGCGTGGGCCCCCCGCTCCCTGAGCCGCATGATCCCCAAGGTGCGAGGAGCCTCGAAGGGTGAGGTCCGACTCGTCTCCACCCTGCGCCTCGTCCCCCGCAAGCGCCCCGTCGAGCTCGTCGAGGCCTTCGCCGCGGCGGGGGTCGCCGACCGCGCCCGTCTGGAGATCATCGGCGACGGTCCGCTGCGTGGCCGGGTCGCGGCGCGCATCGCCGACCTGCGGCTCACGGGCCGGGTGATCCTGCGCGGCCGTGTCGACCGGGCCGCGCTGCTCGAGACCTACGCACGCGCCGACGGCTATCTCGCGCCGACGAGGCTCGAGGCCTTCGGCATCGCGGTGCTCGAGGCGCGCGCCGCGGGCCTCCCGATCGTGGCCATGGGCGGGTCGGGGGTCGACGACATCGTCGAAGACGGCGTCGACGGGCTGCTCGTGACAGACGACGCGGCGCTTGCCGCCGCCATCCGGCGGCTCGTCGACGACGAGCTCTGGCGGTCGCAGATCTCTGAGCACAACGCCACCGTCCCGCCACGGCAGAGCTGGGGCGCCGTGCTCGTCGACGTCGAGGCCGAGTACCGCCGAGCGAGGGCGTCCCGATGAGCGTCCGGCTGAGGGTCGCCCCCGCCGGGGGGACCGAGGCGACGGTCATCCCCCTTCGTCATGGTCTGGACCCGAGGTCCGCGCTGGCGGAGGTGGGCTGGCACGACCCGACCTACCTGCGGGCCGCCCGACCCTCCGGTGAGCCCGGCGTCGTCGTCATCGACGTCGAGGCGAGCCCGGGGGAGGCGGTGGCCGCCGACGAGCCCGCCGCGACCGCCGCCGACCCGGCCCTCGAGATCGCCGCCGGCGAGGTCGCCGTGCCGCACCAGCGGCTCGCCGCCTACGCGGTCGTCGTCGAGGAGGGCGCCGTGCTGCTCACCCAGCTCTCCGAGCGAGTCCACCTCGTCCCTGGCTGGTGGAACCTCCCCGGCGGAGGTGTCGACCCGGGCGAGGACCCGGTCGACGGTGTCGTCCGCGAGGTGTGGGAGGAGACCGACCAGCGGCTCGAGCCCGGCGAGCTCATCGACGTGCACACCCAGCACTGGCTGGGTCGGGCGCCGAGCGGGGTGCTCGAGGACTTCCAGGCGATCCGGCTCATCTTCGCCGGACGGGTGCGGCAGCCGACCGAGCCCGTGATCCACGACGTCGGCGGCTCGACCGCCCAGGCCCGGTGGGTGCCGCAGGCCGAGCTCGACGACCTGCCGCTCGTCCAGACGATCGCCCTGCTCCGCCAGGCCGGGCGGCTGTGACGCAGGCCATGACCGTAGGCTTCGGACCCATGGACGCCTTGCACCTCTTGCTCTACGTCGCCCACATGATCGCCATGGTCGCCATCGTCGTCGGCGCCGTGGTCCCGCCCCAGAGCGGGCGCGTCATCCAGGTCTGGGCCGCGCGCGTCCAGCTGGTCCTCGGCCTGCTCCTCGTGACGGTCCTCGAGATGGGCCGCGACGAGGGTGACCCGTCGCTCAACCACATGAAGATCGGCGTCAAGCTGCTCGTCATGATCGCCGTCGTCGCGTGCGCGGAGATCAGCAACGCGAAGTACAAGCGCGGCGAGGACGGGAAGACTCTCGCGCTCGCCGCGGCCGGCCTGACGATCGTCAACGCCGCCATCGCCTTCCTCTGGTGACGACCTGACGTGAGGGGCCCGGGGACATCCCCGGGCCCCTTCGTCGTTCCCCCCTCGCTCACCCCTTCGTCCGGCACACCTCGTGACTGTCGGGTACTGCTGAGGTTCGACCGCCGGGAGCCGCGTCTCCCGCGAGATCTCGTCCGGACGCGCGCGAACCTCAGCACGACACGTCAGCTCGCGCGGCGGGCGCGACGCTGGGTGTGGGCGAGAGCGATGACCTCGTGGACCCACCGGTCGTGCTGCATGACGTGCTCCCACGCGAACCGGAGCACCCACCACCCGGTGAGCCCCATCTCGACGTAGCGATGGCAGTCACGCACGATGTCGGAGCGGGTCTTGTGATGCGCATGGCTGTCGGCCTCGAGCGCGATGCGCAGCGCCGGATGCCCGACGTCGGGATGCCGCAGCCGTCCGTCGCGGAACCGCAGCTCGGGCTGCGCCACCCATGACTCGTCCCCCGTCGCGGTGATCGCCGCTGCTCTCAGGCCCGACTCGAAGGGGCCGGCCGACGCCCCGGATGCCAGGCTGAGCACCCGCATCGCCCGCCGGCGCCCGGTGCGGGGCAGCTCCTCGACGGCATGCGCGAGATCGAGCAGCGCGACGTCACCCGTCCGCACGGCGGAGTCGGCGACGGCCAACGACTCGGCCAGGGGCAGGTCCCGCGCACAGTCGATGACCGTGCGTATCGGTGAGGTGCGGGCTCCGTCGACGTCATCGGCGGCCAGCTGTCGGTACCGGACGTCGCGTCCCCGACGGTCAGGGGCCGTGAGGTGGCGCTGCGGTGGCTCAGGGTTGCGCCGATCGTGGCCGCATGGGTGGCGTGCCCCTCGAGGCTGGTCAGCCCGTAGACACCGCGCCGGTGCCGGTGGACCGCGCCGCGGGTGAGGGCGGCCCGGAGCGTGCCCTCGGTGACGACATCGAGGATGTCGGCGGTCGTCGCAGTGCCGCCGATCTGGGCGATGCGCGTCGCGACGAGGTCCATGCCACGCAGTGTGGCGCGAGAGCTCCGTCCCGTGTCGGCCGCTGTCCACAGGCGCGTGTCCTGCTGATGTTCGCGGTCGGTGGAGCGAGAGATGGCCTCAGAAGGGAAGGTCCGTCGTCGAACCTCAGCAGTACCCGACAGTCACGAGGTGTGTCGGGAGGGGCAGGACGAAGGGGTGGACGAGGGGGGGTCAGGGGATGAGCAGGAGCTTGCCGGAGGAGCGGCGGCCCTCGAGGTCGGCGTAGGCCTGGGCGGCGTCGTCCCACGCGTAGCGCCCGCCGATGTGCACGTCGAGCCGCCCCTCGGCGACCGCGCCGAGCAGGTCCGCGGCCCGCGACCGCAGCTCCTCGGGGGTGGCGATGTGGTGGGCGAGGGTGGGCCGGGTGAGGTAGAGCGAGCCGGCGGAGTTCAGCCGCTGGATGTCGAAGGGGGGCACCTGGCCGCTGGCACCGCCGAAGAGCACCATGAGCCCCCGCGGTCGCAACGACGCGAGCGAGGCGTCGAAGGTCGCCGCCCCCACGCCGTCGTAGGCGACGTCGACCCCGTCGTCGTGCCCGAGGCGGTGGGCGGCGGCGAGCACGGCGCGGGCCAGCGCGTCGGTGCCCTCGACGGACCGGTAGTTGATCATCTCAGGGGCGCCGAGATCCCTTGCGACAGAGCACTTCTCGTCGGTCCCGGCGGTCGCGACGACCTGCCCGCCGAGGTGGGTGATCATCTGCACGAGCAGCCGCCCGACGCCGCCCGCGGCGGCGTGGACGAGCGCGACCGTGCCCGGGCCGACGGCGTACGTCGACCGGGTGAGGAAGTGCGCGGTCAGCCCCTGGAGCATCACGGCCGCGGCGGTCTCGAGCTCGACGCCTTCGGGGACGTGCGCCACCTTGTCGACGGGGACGATCGCGACCTCCGCGGCGGCCCCGAGGGTGAAGGGCCAGGCCACCCGGTCGCCCGGGACGACCTCGGCCACCCCTTCGCCGACGGACCGGACGACCCCGGCCCCTTCGTTGCCGATGACGAAGGGAGTGTCCGTCGGGTAGACGCCCTCGCGCTGGTAGACGTCGATGAAGTTCACGCCCACGGCCGCGACCTCGACGGCGATCTCGCCGGGGCCGGGGGCGGGCTCGAGCCGTGACTCGACGGCGAGGACGTCGCCACCGCCGGGTCGGGTCGCGACGAGCGCTCGGATGTCGGTCATCCCGTCAGCCAACCAGAGACGCGACGACGTCGTCGAGCATCGTCTGGGTGAGCCGGCCGGTGAAGGTGTTCTGCTGGCTCACGTGGTAGCAGCCGACGAGGCTCACCTGCCGTCCGGTCGGCGTCACGAGCACCGCCCGCGCCCCGTGCCCGAAGCGCGGCTTGGGCCGCGGCACCTCCCAGCCGGCGGCGCGCACCGCCGCGATCGTCGCGTCCCAGCCGATCGAGCCGAGGCACATGATCGAGCGGACGTGCGGCTCGGAGAGGGCGAGGTCGGCGAGCAGCCAGGGGGAGCAGGTCGCCTTCTCGAGCGTCGTCGGCTTGTTCTGCGGCGGGGCGCATCGCACCGGCGCGACGATGCGCGCGCCGACGAGCTCGAGCCCGTCACCGGCGTGCGTCGAGTCCGGCTGGGTCGCCAGCCCCGCGCGGTGCAGGGCGGCGTAGAGCCAGTCGCCGGAGCGGTCGCCGGTGAAGTTGCGGCCGGTGCGGTTGGCGCCGTGGGCCGCCGGCGCGAGCCCGACGATGAGCACGGGCGCGTCGACGGGGCCGACGGCCGGGACCGGCCGCCCCCAGTACGGCTGGTCGGCGAAGGCGGCGCGCTTGGTCACCGCCACCTCCTCGCGCCACGCGACGAGCCGGGGGCAGGCGCGGCACACGGAGATCCGCGCCGCGAGCTCGTCGGGGTCCTCGGTCCCGGCGAGCCGGCGCACCTGCGCGGCGGTCCGGGCGACGGGCGTCGCGTCGGTGGCCGGGTCGTCCGGCCACCCCGTGCCGGGCGGCACCGGGGAGGCGAAGGGGGTGCCGGTCACCGGGTGGGGGAGGAGGGGTCCCGTCGTCGCGCTCATCGCCCCACTATCCACCCGACGACGGCGGGATCGCCCGACCCCTCCCCTTCGCCCTCCCCGGCCGCTAGGGTCGAGGAGTCCAGTCCGAGGGCCGCTGCCCTCGGTCGCGGCCACAGCACCAAGGGAGGCAGCTATGGCTACGAACGACCGCGAGACGGTCCTGGAGGTCATGCGCGCCACGCGCATCGCCGTCATCACCTACGAGGACACGCAGGGGCGCCTCGTCTCCACGCCGATGGGCACGCAGGACGTCGAGGACCCCTCGACCGTCTGGTTCATCACCCGCACCGACTCCGAGAAGGCCCACGCGCTCCGGGCCAACCCCCGGGTCAACGTCTCGTACAGCTCGGACAAGGGCTGGGTCTCCCTCTCGGGCACCGCCGAGGTCGTCGACGACCGCGCGAAGCTCGAGGAGCTGTGGGACCCGTCCGTGAGCGCCTTCATGGAGGGTGGCCCGGCGACCCCGGAGAACGGACTCCTCAAGATCACCGGTGACACCGCGCAGCTGTGGGAGTCGCCGGGCAAGGTCGGCATGCTCCTCCAGCTCGCCAAGGGACTGGTGAGCAAGGACAAGCCGGCCGACGACTCGGACGCACCCGTCGTCGACCTGTAGAGCGACCGCACCCCCCACCAAGGAGAGTCATGAGTGAGACCACCGGACCCGCGACCCCGACCAACCCCAAGGACAGTGCGCCGCAGGGCCCCAACCTCGGCAACGCCGGCCACTCGACGACCCTCGGTGGGGGCGCGGCCGCGTCCGACCGGCACAGCCTGACCCTCGGCCCGGACGGGCCGCTGCTGCTGCACGACCACCACCTCGTCAACACGCTGGCGCACTTCAACCGGGAGAACATCCCCGACCGCAAGCCGCACGCCAAGGGTGCCGGCGCGTTCGGCGAGCTCGAGATCACCGGCGACGTCAGCCAGTACACGTGCGCGGCGCTCTTCCAGCCCGGCACCAAGACCCGGATGCTCGCGCGCTTCTCGACGGTCGCCGGAGAGGCCGGCTCGCCCGACACCTGGCGCGACGTCCGCGGCTTCGCCCTGAAGTTCTACACGACCGAGGGCAACTGGGACCTCGTTGGCAACAACACCCCGATCTTCTTCCTCCGCGACCCCATGAAGTTCCCGCACTTCATCCGTAGCCAGAAGCGCATGGGCGCCTCCGGCCTGCGCGACCAGAACATGCAGTGGGACTTCTGGACGCTCAACCCCGAGTCGGCGCACCAGGTCACCTACCTCATGGGTGACCGCGGTCTGCCCCGCTCGTGGCGGTACATGAACGGCTACGGCTCGCACACCTACATGTGGCACAACGAGGCCGGCGAGAAGTTCTGGGTGAAGTTCCACTTCCACAGCAACCAGGGCGTCGAGAGCTGGACCGGTGCCGATGCCGAGCGGATCGCCGGCGAGGACGCCGACTTCCACCGCCGCGACCTCTTCGAGGCGATCACGCAGGGCGACCACCCGAGCTGGACGCTGCGCGTGCAGGTCATGCCGTACGACGAGGCGAAGACCTACCGCTTCAACCCCTTCGACCTCACGAAGACCTGGTCGCACCACGACTACCCGCTCATCGACGTCGGCACGATGACGCTCAACGAGAACCCGGAGAACTTCTTCGCGCAGATCGACCAGGCCTCCTTCGCGCCGAGCAACATCGTGCGCGGCATCGGCTTCTCGCCCGACCGCATGCTCCTCGCGCGGGTCTTCGCCTACGCGGACGCCCAGCGGGCGCGGGTCGGGGTCAACCACGACCAGCTCCCGGTCAACCGGCCGATCGTCGAGACCAACACGTACACCTTCGACGGGCCGATGCGCTACGACCACTCCGGTCCGGCGGCGACGTACGCAGCGAACTCGGCCGGGCGCCCGTACGCGGACGACGACGGCCCGGCGGCGGACGGCTGGGAGGCCGACGGCGAGATGCTCCGCGCCGCCCAGACCCTGCGTGAGGACGACGACGACTTCGGTCAGGCGGGCACGCTCGTGCGCGAGGTCTTCGACGACGCCGCGCGCGACCGCTTCGTCGAGACGGTCGCGGGCGGGCTGCTCTCGGGCGTCAGCGAGCCGGTCCTCGAGCGGGCCTTCTGGTACTGGAAGTCGGTCGACGCCGAGATCGGTCGCCGCATCGAGGAGCGGGTGCGCGCCGGCGGTGCCGACGGCGGGCCGGGCTTCGACGCCGACAAGGCCGAGGCCAAGGAGCCCCAGACGATCCGGGAGAGCGACACCAACGCGGCCACGTGAGGACAGAGCCGCAGGCGAAGGGGGTCCCGCCGGGGCCCCCTTCGTCGTGCCCGGGGAGAGGGGCGACCGTTCGCACCACGATCCTGGTCGGAGCAGCGGGGCGGGTCTAGCCTCGCCGCACGGCCAGCGGCACCCGCCGCCGACCCCATCACTCTGGAGGTCGTACCGATGACAGCTCAGCTCCGCCGCCCCCTGACGGCCACCGCTCTCGCACTCGCACTCACCGCCACGGGCGCCGCGACGCTGCCGGCGTCGGCCCACGGCCCGGACCACCCGCCGACCGTCGTCGCGACCGGCCTCAGCAGCCCGCGCCACCTCTCCTTCGCGCCGAACGGTGACCTCTACGTCGCCGAGTCGGGCGCGCCCTCGGACACCCAGGGGCCGTGCATCGAGCACCCCGAGTTCGGCGCGGTCTGCCTCGACGACACCTCCTCGATCACGAAGGTCTCGCGCCGTGGCGGGCAGTCCCGTGTCGTCACCGGGCTGCCGAGCCTCGTGAGCGGGCAGGAGTCCACCGGCGCCTTCGACGTCCTCGTCCACGGCAGCACCCTGACCGTCGCGATGGGTCTGGGCGGGACCCCGGACCTGCGCGCCCAGCTCGGGCCGAGTGCGGCCCCGCTCGGCACCGTCGTCGACGTCCGGCTCCGCCGGGGCACGGGCGACGGCACGAAGGCCCGGATCCGGACCGATCTTGCCGCGTACGAGGCGGCCCACGACCCGGGCGGCGAAGGGGTGGACAGCAACCCGGTCGACCTCGCACCGATGCGCGGTGGACGGGTCGTCGCGGTGGACGCCGGCGGCAACGACGTCTTCACCCTCAGCCGTCGCGGGCGCGCGGACGTCCTCGCGGTCTTCCCCTCCCCGGGGGAGGCTGAGCTGCCGCCCTTCACCGGTGCGCCTCCCGGGACGATGGCCCCGTTCGAGTCGGTGCCGACCGCGGCGGCCCAGGGGCCGGACGGCGCCTGGTACGTCTCGGAGCTCACCGGATTCCCCTTCCCCGCCGGCAGGGCGAGCATCTACCGGGTGGGCAAGCACGGCCAGCGCACGGTCTACGCGACCGGCCTAACGAACGTCACGGACCTTGCGTGGCACGGCCGTTCGCTCTACGCCGTGCAGATGGCGGACGAGGGCCTGCTCACCGGGTCGACGGGCTCGGTCGTGCGCGTCAGCACGCACGGCGCGCACCGGACGGTCGTCGACGACCTCCCGACGCCGTACGGCATCGCGATCCGGCACGACAAGGCCTACGTCACGACCGGGTCGACCTCGCCCGGTGACGGTCAGGTGGTCGTCGCGCGGCTGCGCTGAGGGTCAGTCGTCGGAGGCCGGCGGGACCTGCGCCCCGTAGGCCTCGTCGCGCTCGGCCTACCCGAGCAGCGGTGCGAGATCGACGTGCTCGTCGTCGATGCTCGCGTGGAGGTCGCCGAGCGTGGCGAAGCGGTCCGGGACCGTGAGCACGGTGAGGTCCTGCGGCTCGACGTCGGCGACCTCGTCCCACGTGATCGGGGTCGAGACCGTGGCCCGGGCGTTGCCGCGGACGGAGTAGGCGGCGGCGATCGTGTGGTCGCGCGCGTTCTGGTTGTAGTCGACGAAGACGGCGGTGGGGTCGCGGTCCTTGCGCCACCAGGTCGTCGTCACGTCGTCCGGCGCCCGCCGCTCGACCTCGCGGGCGAAGGCCAGCGCCCTTCGGGAGCCGCTTCTGGTGGACCTTCGGCCCGTCGATCCCCTTGGGGTACCGGTGCAGCATGGTCGGCCGCTCGCGCAGCGCGCGGAGGATGCCGTCGCCGACGGCGAGGTAGTACTGCGCGAGGTCGAGCTTGGTCACCCCGGCCTCGGGGAAGTAGACCCGCTCGGGCGAGGAGATCCGCACGCCTTCACCCTGCTGCACGAGAGCGAGCGCGAGGCCTTCGAGGCGCAGGTGGCGTCCCTGGGAGTCGGCACCACCCTGCTCGTGGACACCTACGACGTGACCGAAGGGGTGAGGACGGCCGTCGAGGTCGCCGGCACCTCCCTCGGTGGCGTGCGTCTCGACTCGGGTGACCTCGTGGTCCAGGCGAGCGAGGTCCGCGAGCAGCTCGACGCGCTGGGCGCGACCGAGACCAAGATCGTCGTCACCTCCGACCTCGACGAGTACGCCATCGCGGCCCTCGCGGTCGCCCCCGTCGACACCTATGGCGTCGGCACCCGGGTGGTCACCGGGTCGGGCCACCCGACGGCGTCGATGGTCTACAAGCTCGTCGCCCGCGAGGACGACGAAGGGCGGATGATCGGCGTCGCCAAGAAGAGCAAGGACAAGCAGTCGGTCGGCGGCCGCAAGTACGCGCTGCGTCGGCGCAACCCGCTCGGGCGCGAGCACGCCAGCCTCGAGGGCGCGCGTGCCCGGCACGAGGCCTCGGTCGCCGAGCTGCCCCGCTCGGCCCACCAGCTGAGCCAGGGTCAGCCCGCGGTGGAGACGGTCTTCCTCACCGAGACCCCGTAGCGGTCTCGACCCGCCCTCACAGCGCAGCGCCCCCGGGTGTGCGGGCAGGGTAACGCGGCCTTTACGTCCGCAGACCGGGCGCGAAACACGGCCTTGCGAGCCTCTCGGCATGACCACGACGCTGCCCACGAGCACCGCTGCCGCAACACCCGCCGCTGGTCCCGTCCGCCGAGCCGGGCGCTGGATCGACCACTGGGAGCCGGAGGACGCGGGGTTCTGGGCCGCCGGGGGTCAGGCCGTCGCCCGCCGCAACCTCGGGTGGTCGGTGCTCGCCGAGTTCCTCGGCTTCTGCGTGTGGGCGCTGTGGAGCGTCGTCGTCCCGCAGCTGAACGGCGTCGGCTTCGCCCTCACCCTCGACCAGCAGTTCTGGCTCATCGCGGTGCCGAGCCTCGTCGGCGCCTTCCTGCGCGTCCCCTACACCTTCATGGTCCCGCTCGTCGGCGGGCGCAACTGGACGATCATCTCCGCGCTGCTGCTCCTGCTGCCCACTCTCTCCCTGGCCTGGGTCGTGGGCCGGCCGGAGACCCCCTTCGCGCTGCTCCTCGGCATCGCCGCACTCGCCGGCTTCGGCGGGGGAAACTTCGCCTCGTCGATGACCAACATCTCCTTCTTCTTCCCCGAGGCGGAGAAGGGGAAGGCCCTGGGGCTCAACGCCGCTGGCGGCAACCTCGGCACCGGCATCGTGCAGCTCGTCGTCCCCGCCGTGATCGCGATCGGCGCCGGGATCCACCTCGAGCGGGCCGGCCTGCTCTTCGTGCCGCTCGTGCTGCTCGCCGCGCTCGGCGCCTGGCGCGGCATGGACAACCTCAGCACCGCGCGGTCCGACCACCGCAGCTGGGCGAAGGCCGCGACCCACCCCCACACCTGGATCATCTCCTTCCTCTACATCGGCACCTTCGGCTCCTTCATCGGCTACTCGGCGGCCTTCCCGACGCTGCTCACGAGCCAGTTCCCCGAGGTGACGACGTCGATCGCCTTCGTCGGCGCGGTTCTCGGTGCCGCGAGCCGGCCGCTCGGCGGGACCATCGCCGACCGGCTCGGCGGCGCGCGGGTGACCATCGCGGCCTTCGTCGTCATGGGGCTCGCCGCGGGGCTGGCGATCCTCGCCCTCTCCGCGCACTCCTTCGTCCTCTTCCTGCTCGCGTTCCTCGTGCTCTTCACCGGGGCCGGCATCGGCAACGGCGCGACCTATCGGATGATTCCGGCCGTCTTCCGGGCCGGGGTGCGTGACGGGGCCGAGCTCGCGATCGCCCGCCGCAGTGCCGCCGGCTGCATCGGGATCGCCGGTGCGGTCGGTGCCGTCGGCGGCTTCCTCGTGCCGCGTGGCTTCGCCATGTCGACGACGGGCTTCGGCTCGCTCGTGCCGGCGATCGGGGTCTTCATCGCGGCCTACGTCCTCATGGCGACGCTCACGTGGGCGGTCTACGTCCGCCGCGGCGCGCGCCTGGCCGGCGAGGGCATCTGATGGTCGACAGCCACTGCCCCTACTGCGCGCTGCAGTGCGCGATGACGATGGAGCCGGTGGGTCTCGGGACGGCAGGTCTCGAGGGTCGGCCGCGGACGGCCTCCCACCTCGACCAGCGAATTGAGGTGGAGGGCCGCGACTTCCCGACCAACCGGGGCGGCATGTGCCGCAAGGGGTGGACGTCGGCCGAGGTGCTGCGCGCACCCGACCGGCTCACCACTCCCCTGGTGCGCGGCTCCGAAGGCGAGCTGCACCCGATGGGCTGGGACGAGGTGCTCGACCTCCTCGCCGACCGGCTGCGGTCGATCGCTGCCGAGCACGGGCCGGACGCGGTGGCCGTCTTCGGCGGTGGCGGGCTGACGAACGAGAAGGCCTACCAGCTCGGCAAGTTCGCCCGGGTCGCGTTGCGCACCAAGCACATCGACTACAACGGCCGCTTCTGCATGGCCTCTGCCGCGGCCGCCGCCAACCGTTCGCTGGGTATGGACCGGGGCATGCCCTTCCCCATCACCGACCTGGACACCTCCGGCGCGATCCTGCTCCTCGGCAGCAATGTCGCCGAGACGATGCCTCCCTTCGTCGGGCACCTCGCGGGAGCTCGCGCGGCCGGTGGGCTCGTCGTCGTCGACCCGCGCCGCTCGGCCACGGCCGACCTCACCGACGACGGGCAGGGCGTCCACCTGCAGCCCGTCCCCGGGACCGACCTCGTCGTGCTCCAGGCGCTGCTGCACGTCGTCCTCGCCGAGTCGCTCGCCGACGAGGCCTACCTCGCCGAGCGGACGAGCGGGCTCGACAACGTCGCCCGCTCCGTCGCCGCGTGGTGGCCCGAGCGGGCCGAGCAGGTCTGCGGGGTGCCCGCTGACGACCTGCGGGCGACCGCTCGGCTGCTCGCGGCGGCCAGCCCCGCACGGGGAGGCGCGGGCGTCCACGTCCTCACCGGGCGCGGCGTCGAGCAGTCCACCCAGGGCACCGCGACGGTCACCGCCGCGATCAACCTCGCCCTCGCGCTCGGCCTCGTCGGACGCGAAGGGAGCGGCTACGGCGCCCTCACGGGTCAGGGCAACGGCCAGGGTGGGCGCGAGCACGGGCAGAAGGCGGACCAGCTGCCCGGCTACCGGATGATCGCCGACCCGGCCGCCCGCGAACACGTCGCCGCGGTCTGGGGCGTCGACGCCGACGACCTGCCCGGCCCGGGCCTGCCGGCCGTCGAGCTGCTGCGCTCCCTCGGCACCCCCGGCGGACCCCGGGCACTTCTCGTCCACGGGGCCAACCCCGTCGTCAGCGCGCCGCGTGCCGACGCGGTCGCCGAGCGGCTGCGTGCCCTCGACCTGCTCGTCGTCTGCGACGTCGTCCCCTCCGAGACCGTCGCCCTCGCCGACGTCGTCCTGCCCGTCACGCAGTGGGCCGAGGAGGAGGGCACGATGACCAACCTCGAGGGCCGAATCATTCGCCGCCGCAAGGCGATCGACCCGCCCGAGGGAGTCGTCTCGGAGCTGTGGGTGTGGTCGCAGCTCGCCGCTCGCCTCGATGCCCCGGGCACGTGGTCGACGGTCCCGTCGGAGGTCTTCGACGAGCTGGCCAGGGCGAGCGTCGGCGGCCGCGCCGACTACTCCGGGCTGAGCCACGCCCGCCTCGACCGCGAGAGCGACCTGCACTGGCCCTGCCCCGCCAGCGGCGAAGGGGAGGCACCTCACCCGGGCACACCGCGCGCCTTCCTCGACGACTTCCCCACGCCCGACGGCCGTGCCCGGCTCGTGCCCGTCGACCACGTCGGCCCGGCCGAGGACCTGCGGCGCGATGCCCCGCTCTTCCTCATCACCGGGCGCGTCCTCGAGCACTACCAGTCGGGGGCACAGACCCGCCGGGTGGCAGCGCTCCTCGCGGCGCAACCGACCCCCTTCGTCGAGGTGCACCCACTCCTCGCCCACCGCCTCGGCATCGAGGAGGGCGACCAGCTCGACCTGCGCACCGCGCGGGCCACGGTCAGCGCGCCCGCGCGGATCACCGACCGGGTCCGGCCGGACACGGTCTTCATGCCCTTCCACTTCGCCGGTGCCGGGAGCGTCAACCGGGCGACCAACGACGCGGTCGACCCGATCTCGTCGATGCCGGAGTTCAAGGTGTGCGCCGTCGACGTCGCCGCCAGCACCACCGATCTCGTCCCCGAGCCGCTGGAGGTCAGCGCATGAGCCACATCGTCGTCATCGGCTACGGGATGGTCGGGTCCCGATTCGTCGAGGACCTCACGGCCGCCGACCACGCCGGCGAACACCTCGTCACGGTGCTCGGCGACGAGGCCTGCGAGCCCTACAACCGGGTGCTGCTCAGCGACGTCGTCGCGGGCACGCGCGGGCTCTCGGCGATCGCCCTCCCCGCGCCCGACCACCCGCGCGTCACGGTGCAGCGCGGCGTCGCGGTGCGGGCGATCGACCGTGGGCGCCGCGACGTCGTCCTCGCCGACGACTCGCGCATCCCCTACGACGAGCTCGTCATCGCCACCGGGGCGGCCGCCCGGGTCCCGGCGCTCCCGGGTCTCGGTGACGGTCCCGGCCGGGGTGACCTGCCGAGCGGGGTGCACGTGCTGCGTTCCATCGACGACGCCCGCGAGATCATCGCGGCCACGCTCAACGCGCGCCGCGCGATCGTCCTCGGCGGCGGCGTCCTCGGACTCGAGGCGGCGAGCGGGCTCGCCCGGCGCGACCTCGCCGTCACTGTCGTCCACCCCTTTCCCGCACTCATGGAGCGCCAGCTCGACGAGGGGGCCAGCCGGGTCGTCGAGTCGACGCTGCGCCGCACGGGTGTCGACCAGCGCGTCGGCGTCGGGGCGCAGGAGGTCGTCGTCGAGGAGGGCCGGCTGCGGCGGGTGCACCTGACCAACGGCGAGGTGCTCGCCGCCGACCTGCTCGTGCTGTCGACCGGCACCGTGCCGAGCACCCAGCTGGCCGAGGCGGCCGGGATCGACGTCGACCGCGGCGTCCTCGTCGACGCCGACCTGACGACGAGCGACCCGCACGTGCACGCCATCGGCGACTGCGCCCAACCTCCCGGCGGCGCCAGTGGTCTCGTCGCCCAGGGGTGGGAGCAGGCCCGCCGTCTCGCCGACCGGCTCACCGGTCGCGACCCCGAGGCCGTGACCACCGGCGTCGGCGACGTCGTCAAGCCCAAGACCCACGGTGTCGACATCGTGACGATGGGCGTGTGCGGCAGCGGGCGCGTCGACGACCCCGCCCACCGTGTGGTCCGGCTGAGCGACCCGGCTGCCGGACGGCACCTCGAGATCGTCGTGCGCGACGGCCTCCTCGTCGGCGCCACCGCCGTCGGGGCAGGCCGCGTCGGCACCGACCTCATCACGAGCTACACCCGCCGTACTCCCCTGCCGGCCGACCCGGCGCACCTGCTGCTGCCGGCCATCGCGCCGGCCGCCACGACGATGCGACGGGACTCCCCCTCGCTCATCCCGGACCGGGCGACGATCTGCCGCTGCAACGGCGTGACGAAGGGGGACATCCGCACCGAGTTCGCCTCCGGCGCAACGACGCTGGAGCAGGTGGCCGAGAGCACCCGGGCGACGACCGGCTGCGGTGGGTGCACCGACGCGGTGTGCGGGATCCTCGACTGGCTCGGCGCCGACGCAGGCCCCTCACAGACCGCGACCACGCCCGGTGAGGGCGGGTTCACACCGGGGAAACACGACCAAGACCGAGCCGAAACGAGGGCTTCCTAAGTTGAGCGCCATGTCAGAGACCACCACCCCCACCACCGAGCCGCAGCAGCTCGTCGTCGTCGGCGGCGGCATGGTCGCGCGCCGACTCGTCGACGCGCTGCGTGCCCGCGACGACGCCGGCCGGTGGGCCGTCACGCTGCTGTGCGAGGAGCCGCGCGCACCCTACGACCGCGTCGCCCTCACCTCCTACTTCACCGGACGGCACCCCGAAGACCTGGCCCTCGGCGGGCAGGAGCTGTGGGACGACCCGCTCGTCACGCTCCGCCGCGGCGTCCGGGCGGAGAGTATCGACCGCGAGGCCCGGACCGTGACGACGAGCACCGGCCAGGTCCTGCCCTACGACTCCCTCGTCCTCGCGACCGGCTCCTACGCCGCCGTGCCGCCCGTGCCCGGGAAGGACCTGCGCGGGGCCTTCGTCTACCGCACGATCGACGACGTCGCCGACCTGCGCGAGTTCGTCGAGACCCGCCGCGAGGAGCTCGACCGGCCGGTCCGCGGCGCGGTCGTCGGCGGCGGCCTGCTCGGCCTCGAGGCGGCCGGGGCCCTGCGAGCGCTCGAGGTCGAGACGACGGTCGTGGAGTTCGCGCCCCGGCTCATGCCGCTGCAGGTGGACGAGGGTGGCGGCGAGGGCCTCAGGCGGCTCATCGAGGGCCTCGGTGTCTCGGTGCGCACCTCGACCGCGACGTCGAAGATCGTCGGCGAGCGCGGTGCCGTCTCCCGGATGAGGTTCACCGAGGGACCCTCGCTCGACGTCGACGTCGTCGTCTTCGCCGTGGGGGTCCGCCCGCGCGACGAGCTCGCCCGCGAGGCCGGTCTGGAGATCGGCGAGCGCGGCGGAGTCGTCGTCGACGACGCTTGTGCCACAGCCGATCCCGCGATCCACGCGATCGGTGAGGTCGCCTGCATCGGCGGTCGCTGCCTCGGCCTGGTCGCTCCCGGCTACACGATGGCAGAGATCGTCGCCGACCGGCTGCTCGGCGGCGCGGGGACCTTCCCCGGGGCCGACCTGTCGACCAAGCTCAAGCTCCTCGGTGTCGACGTCGCGAGCTTCGGCGATGCCTTCGCGCAGGAGCCCGGCTCGCTCGAGGTCGTTATCTCCGACCCGGTGGCCGGCGTCTACAAGAAGCTCGTCATGAGCGACGACGCCCGCACCCTGCGCGGCGGCATCCTCGTCGGCGACGCCAGCGCCTACTCCTCCCTTCGCCCGATGGTCGGCCGTGAGCTCGGCGGCGACCCCGCGGCCTACCTCCTGCCCGAGGGGGCTGCCGCGGCACCCGCCGGGGACCTGCCGGACGAGGCCGCGGTCTGCTCCTGCAACAACGTCACCGCAGGTGAGATCCGCTGTGCCGTCGGCGAAGGGGGCTGCACCGACCTCGCCGGGGTCAAGGCGTGCACCAGGGCGGGCACGAGCTGCGGCTCCTGCCTGCCGCTGGTCAAGAAGCTCGTGACGAGCGAGCTCGCCGCCTCCGGCGTCGAGGTGAGTAGTGCCCTGTGCGAGCACTTCGAGCAGTCGCGGGCCCAGCTCTTCGACATCGTGCGGGTCCAGGGCCTGCGGACCTTCAGCGAGATCATCGAGCGCCACGGGACCGGCCGAGGGTGCGACATCTGCAAGCCGGTCATCGGCTCGATCCTCGCCTCGCTCGGGACCGGCCACATCCTCGACGGCGAGCAGGCGGCGCTGCAGGACACCAACGACCACGTCATGGCCAACCTGCAGAAGGACGGCTCCTACTCGGTCGTCCCGCGCATCCCCGGTGGCGAGGTCACGCCCGAAGGACTCATCGCGATCGGTGAGGTCGCCAAGGACTACGGCCTCTACACCAAGATCACCGGCGGCCAGCGGATCGACCTCTTCGGCGCCCGGATGGACCAGCTGCCCGGCATCTGGCGGCGGCTGGTCGACGCGGGCTTCGAGTCGGGGCACGCCTACGGCAAGTCGCTGCGCACCGTGAAGTCGTGCGTCGGCTCGACCTGGTGCCGCTTCGGCGTCCAGGACTCCGTGGGCCTCGCGATCGACCTGGAGCTGCGCTACCGCGGGCTCCGCTCGCCGCACAAGATCAAGCTCGGCGTCTCCGGGTGCGCCCGCGAGTGCGCCGAGGCCCGCGGCAAGGACGTCGGGGTCATCGCCACCGACCACGGGTGGAATGTCTACGTCGGCGGCAACGGCGGATTCACCCCCAAGCACGCACGCCTGCTCGCCGAGGACCTCGACACCGAGACGCTCGTGCGCACCATCGACCGCTTCCTCATGTACTACGTGCGCACCGCCGACCGCCTGCAGCGCACCGCCCCCTGGGTCGAGGAGCACGAAGGGGGTCTGGAGGCGATCCGCGCCGTCGTCATGGACGACAGCCTCGGCATCGCCGACGACCTCGACGCGGCCATGGCCGCGCACGTCGGCAACTACCGCGACGAGTGGGCAGCCACGCTCGCCGACCCCGACAAGCTGGCCCGCTTCGCGTCCTTCGTCAATGCCCCGGACGCCGTCGACGACTCGCTCGCCTACGTCGGCGAGCGCGGCCAGGCCCGCCCGGCCACCCCGCAGGAGCGCTCGGACGAGTCCGTCCTCATCGCCGGCACGACACTGGAGGTCCGCTCATGACCACTGCTCCCCCGCAGACCCGGGTGCATCTGTGCGCCCTCACCGATCTCGTCCCCGAGCGTGGCGCCGTCGCCCTCGTCGACGGGTTGCAGGTCGCGCTCGTCCGCACGCACGACGATCTCGTCCACGGCATCGCCAACCTCGACCCCTACAGCGGCGCCCACGTCATCGCCCGTGGGCTCGTCGGCACGCGGGGCGGGGTCCCGACGGTCATCTCGCCGATGTACAAGCAGGTGTGGGACCTGCGCACGGGCGCCTGCCTCGACGGCGCCGGCAGCGACCCGGTCGACCTGCGGACCTGGCCCGTGGCGGTCGTCGACGGCGAGGTCTGGATCGAGCCGTCCGGCGACGAGGTGACGGGCTCCCCCTTCGACCGCAGCGTCACGTGAGCCTGCCGCAGCTGCTCGCCGGGTGCGTCGTCCTCGTCACCGGGGACCGGCGTGCCGGTGACCTGCGCGCCGCCCTCGAGCGGCGCGGTGCCCGGGTCGTGCACACCCCGGCGCTGACGATCGTGCCGCACACCGCCGACGCGGAGCTCGTGGAGCGGACCCGGGCACTGCTCGCCGCGCCACCCGACATCGTCGTCGTGACGACGGCGATCGGGTTCCGCGGGTGGGTCGAGGCGGCCGACGCCGCCGGGCTCGGCGAGGAGCTGCACGACGTGCTCGACGCCACCCGGATCATCGCCCGCGGGCCCAAGGCCCGGGGGGCGATCCAGGCCGCCGGGCACGACGCCGACTGGGTCGCCGAGTCGGAGACCTCGGTCGAGATCCGCGACTTCCTCATCACCGAAGGCGTTGCCGGACAACGCATCGCGGTCCAGCACCATGGCGCTGGGTGCGAAGAGCTCGACGTCGACCTCGCCGCCGCCGGCGCCTCGGTGACTCCCCTCGTCGTCTACCGGTGGGGCCCACCGCCGGACACCGCCGCGGTGACCTGCGGCGTGGAGCAGGCGGCGGTCGGCGACGTCGACGTCGTCGTCTTCACCTCCGCCCCCGCCGCCGCGGCCTGGCTCGACGCCGCGCAGGACGCCGGCGTCCTGCCGTCGATCATCGGCCGGGCCCGCACCGGGCGCCTCGTCGTCGCCGCCGTCGGGCCGGTCACCGCACGTCCGCTCGAGCACGTCGGCATCGCCCCGCTGCTCCCGGAGCGGGCGCGGCTGGGGTCGCTCGTGCGCGCCGTCGTCGGTCACTACGAGGCGATGGTGTCCACGGCCGTCGAGACCGTCGCCGGACCGCTGCAGCTGCGCAGCACCGCCGCCGTCCTGGGTGATCGCGTGCTCGCCGTCTCCCCGAGCGGCATGTCCGTGCTCCACCTGCTCGTCGACGCGAAGGGGGACGTCGTCACCCGCGCCGACGTCCTCGAGGTGCTGCCGGGCGACTCCGCCAGCGGTCACGCCGTCGAGGTGGCCGTCGCCCGGCTGCGCGAGGCCATCGGTGACCGTCGCGTCGTCGAGACCGTCGTCAAGCGGGGCTACCGCCTGGCCACGGCCTGAGGCAATCCGCTTGCGGCGACGGACCACCGGGTGCTCTTCATCGAGGTGCCCGGCCCGACTCCGGCAAGAACAAGATGCACTTCGACCTGCGGCCGACCGACGCCACACAGGACGAGGACGAGCGGCTGCTCTTCCGTGCGAAGGGAGCCACCCCTCCCTTCGCCGCGCCCGGGCAGATCCGTGCCACGGTGGAGCAATGCGTGCACTCGAGGACCTCACCCGCACCCTCGACCGGCTGCTGGGCGCCGGCGACCTCGCGGGCTGGGCGGTCGGCGTGGCCGATCCCGACGGAGCGAGCGTGCGCGTAGGCGGGCACGCTCGTGCGCGAGGTCTTCGACGACGCCGCGCGTGACCGGTTCGTCGAGACGGTCGCGGGCGGGCTGCTCTCGGGCGTCAGCGAGCCGGTGCGCGAGCGGGCCTTCTGGTACTGGTCGCAGGTCGACGCCGAGATGGGTCGCCGGATCGAGGAGCGGGTCCGGGCGGGCGGCGCCGACGGCGGTCCGGGCTTCGACGCGGACGACGCCGAGGCGCGGGAGCCGCGGACGATCCGGGAGAGCGACACCAACGCCGCGACCTGACCGTCGGGTCGCGGTGCCCGCACCTCAACCGGCGGGCTGCTCGGGGTCCGGCGGGGTGTCTGCCCCGTCGGCCTCGTCGCGCTCCGCCCACCCGAGGAGCGGCGTGAGGTCGAAGGCCTCGTCGTCGATCGTCGCGTGGAGGTCGCCGAGCTCGGCGAAGCGCCCGGGCACCGTCGCGATGGTGCAGTCCTGCGGCTCGACGTCGGCGACCTCGTCCCACGTGATCGGCGTCGAGACCGTGGCCCGGGCGTTGCCGCGGACGGAGTAGGCGGCGGCGATCGTGTGGTCGCGCGCGTTCTGGTTGTAGTCGACGAAGACGGCGGTGGGGTCGCGGTCCTTGCGCCACCAGGTCGTCGTCACGTCGTCCGGCGCCCGCCGCTCGACCTCGCGGGCGAAGGCCAGCGCCGCGCGCCGTACCTCGCCGAAGTCGTGCTCCGGCCGGACCCGCACGTAGACGTGCAGCCCGTTGCCGCCCGAGGTCTTGGGGTACCCGGTCATCCCGAGGTCGTCGAGGACCTCGTGGACGACGCCGGCGACCCGGCGCACCCGCTCGAAGGGGGCCTGCGGCATGGGGTCGAGGTCGATCCGCCACTCGTCAGGCCGGTCGACGTCGCTGCGGCGCACGTTCCACGGGTGCAGCTCGACGGTGCTCATCTGGACCGCCCAGATGATCTCGGCGAGCTCGGTGGGGCACAGCTCGTCGGCGGTCAGGTCGTAGCGGGGGAAGTGCAGCTCGACCGTCTTGACCCAGTCCGGTGCGCCCTTCGGGAGTCGCTTCTGGTGGACCTTCGGGCCGTCGATCCCCTTCGGGTAGCGGTGCAGCATCGTCGGCCGGTCGCGCAGCGCCCGGACGATCCCGTCGCCGACGGCGAGGTAGTACCGCGCGAGGTCGAGCTTGGTCACCCCGGCCTCGGGGAAGTAGACCCGCTCGGGCGAGGAGATGCGCACGTCGCGCCCGCCGACGTCGAGGTGGACGTCGTCACCGTGCTCGCTGGTCATGGGTCGAGACTACGGCGAAGGGGGTGACCCCAGCCTGCGGACGAGGGGAGCCAGGCCGAGCCACCACTGGTCGAGCGGGCGGCGGGCCTGCCAGTCGACGAGGTGGTCCATGGCGGCGACCGGGGTGGCCGTCAGCTCTCCCCGTTGCAGGCCCACCATGACGGCCGGGCTGGTGCCGGTGGTCACCGCGTCGTCCAGGGCGTCGATCGCGCGGGCGGCGAGCCGGGTCGCGAGCACCCGGTCGAAGGGGGAGGGCCGGCCGCCCTGCTGGGTGTGCCCGAGCACGATGGGCCGGACGTCGAAGTCGCCGTGCGACTCCGCCTCGAAGAGCGTCGTGAGCACGTCGGTCGTGTACTCCTCGTCGGCGCCCTCGCTGCGCACGACGAGGAAGAGCTTGCCGCCCGCCTCGAAGCGCTCGCGCATCGCGGCGATGTCGTCACGCACGGTGTCGAGGGTGACGCCGTCCTCGGGCAGGTGGACCCGCTCGGCGCCTCCGGCGAGGGAGGACATGAGGGCGAGGTAGCCGCACCGACGTCCCATGACCTCGACGACGAAGCACCGTCGCGCCGCCATCGCGGACGCCTTGATCTGGTCGATCGCGGTGACGATCTGCTGCAGCGCGGTGTCGGCGCCGACGGAGAGCTCGGTGGCCGGGAGGTTGTTGTCGATGCTCGCCGGGACGCAGACGACCGGGATCTCGAGACCGGGGTGCTCGCCGCGCGCCCGGTCGAGCCGGTGGGCCAGCTCGTAGGCGTCGAAGCCGCCGACGAGCAGCAGGGCGTCGATCCCGTGCGCCGCGAGGGCTTCGGCGACCCGGCCGGACGTCTCGGGGGCGAAGGGGTCGCGCCGGCTGCCGAGGGCCGCGCCGGCATCGGCGACCCAGCTCTCGACGTCGTGCGGTGCGAGGTCGACGAGGTGACCGTCGAGGAGCCCGCGCAGACCCCCTTCGACCCCGACGAAGGCCAGCCCGCGACCGCTGCCGAGCCGGACCGCCGCCCGGACGGCGGTGTTCATCCCCGGCGCGAGCGCGCCGACGTGGAGGATCGCGACGCGGGCGCGCGGGTCGGTGGGCGCCTCCGCAGGCGCCCCGAGCTCGTGGACGAGCCGGTCGAGCGCGGCGAAGGAGTGCCCGCGCCCGGCCATCGCCTCGTCGTAGCGGCCCTCGTCGACCAGGCGGGAGACCTGCCGGTTGCGGCGGACGGCGGGCAGCAGCGCGGAGCGATGGGCCCGGTTGTGCCGCACGCCGATCACCTGCGGCTCGGGGTCGCCGGTGAGCAGGACATCGATCGCCGTGGCGCCCATCGTCGTCGCCATCGAGCGGTCGTACGCGCTCGGCGTCCCGCCGCGCTGGACGTGGCCGAGGATCGTGCTGCGGGCGTCCTCACCCAGCCCCTGGGCGAGCAGCTCGCGGACCATCTCGGTGGAGATCGGCTGCCCGTCGCGGTCGCGCGCACCCTCGGCGACGACGACGGTGCTGTCGCGCCGACCGAGGCTGCGACCGGCCCGCAGGCTCGTCGCGAGCCGGGTGCCCCAGTCGGGACCGGGCGGGTCCTCGGGGATGAAGGTCGCGTCGCACGACCCGGCGACCGCCGAGGCGAGGGCGAGGTACCCGCAGCGGCGCCCCATGACCTCGACGACGAAGGCCCGCTGGTGGCTCGCGGCGGTCGAGGAGATCGAGTCGAGCGCGTCGACGATCCGGTGCAGCGCGGAGTCTGCGCCGATCGTCATGTCGGTGCCGACCATGTCGTTGTCGATCGAGCCGACGATCCCGCAGACGTGCAGCCGGGGGTGCGCGTCGGCGTCGGCCTGCTCCAGCTCGCCGGCGGTGACGAGCTCGGCGAGCAGCTCCGGCCACAGCTCGGCGAGCTCTGCCGCGCCCGCGAGCGAGCCGTCGCCGCCGATGACGACGACCCGGTCGATCCGCTGCTGGACGAGGTGGAGGAGCGCCCGCCTCATCCCTTCGCGCTCGCGGAACGCCGGGCACCGCGCGGTCCCCAGCACGGTCCCGCCCCGGTGCTGGATGCCGGCGACGTCGTCCCAGCCGAGGCGCCGGATGCCCGACCCGCCGTCGACCGCACCCTGCCATCCCTCGAGCACGCCGTAGACCTGGGCGCCCCGCTCGAGACCGCTGCGGACGGCCGAGCGGAGCGCGGCGTTCATGCCGGGGGCGTCGCCGCCGCTCGTGAGGACCGCGATCCGGGGCTGGCGAGCGCTCATGCCCCCAGTCAACCCTCCGCCCCGCTCCCGGTCGAGGTGGGGGGATGACGGGGGCCGCCACGGTCGTTCGCACGAGCCTTGGCTCGTGCGAACGGGTCCCGCCACCGGTCCATCGCACGAGCCTTGGCTCGTGCGACGGGGGGAGAGGGGTGTCACCGGCCCGACGTAGGGTTGGACCCGAGATGAGCAGCCTCTTCGACGACCTCCCCGACGCACTCCCCGGCGACTGGACCAGCGCCGTGACCGACGCCGGCGTCCCCACCTGGGCGATGACCGACGAGGGGCCCTCCCGCACCGGCGAGCACCCCCCTTCGCGCCCCTCCCAGGACCCCGCGGAGCTGCTCGAGGGGCTCAACCCGGAGCAGCGCGAGGCCGTCCTCCACGAGGGCGGGCCGCTGCTCATCGTCGCCGGCGCCGGCTCCGGCAAGACCCGCGTCCTGACCCACCGGATCGCCCACCTCCTCGCGGCCCGCGGTGTGCAGCCGGGGCAGGTCCTCGCGATCACCTTCACCAACAAGGCCGCCGCCGAGATGCGCGAGCGGGTCGAGGCTCTCGTCGGCCCGCGGGCCAAGGCGATGTGGGTCATGACCTTCCACTCCGCGTGCGTGCGCATCCTGCGCCGCGAGGCGAGCAAGGTGGGGATGAAGAGCAGCTTCTCCATCTACGACGCCGCCGACAGCCAGCGGCTCATCGCGATGGTCATGCGCGACCTCGACCTCGACCCGAAGCGCTACCCGCCGCGCTCCTTCGCCCACGAGATCTCCAACCTCAAGAACGAGCTCGTCGACGAGGAGGAGTTCGCGCGCAAGGCGGGCAGCGAGCACGACGCCGACGCGGGCATCGCCTCCGGCGGCGGCCAGCGCGACCAGGTGCTCGCCGAGGTCTACACGATGTACCAGCGGCGGCTGCGGCAGGCCAACGCGCTCGACTTCGACGACATCATCATGACGACGGTGAGCATCCTCCAGGCCTTCCCGGAGGTAGCCGAGCACTACCGGCGCCGCTTCCGGCACGTCATGGTCGACGAGTACCAGGACACCAACCACGCGCAGTACATGCTCATCCGCACGCTCGTCGGCGGACTCGAGCCGGAGGGCGAGCGCGACCCGCATGCCGTCGAGCCGAGCGAGCTCGTCGTCGTCGGTGACGCCGACCAGTCGATCTACGCCTTCCGCGGCGCGACGATCCGCAACATCGTCGAGTTCGAGCAGGACTACCCCGACGCGCGCACGATCCTCCTGGAGCAGAACTACCGCTCCACCGACACGATCCTGCGGGCCGCCAACTCGGTCATCGAGCGCAACGAGTCACGCCGCAAGAAGCGGCTGTGGACCGAGGCCGGCGCCGGCGCCCCGATCGTCGGCTATGTCGCGGACAACGAGCACGACGAGGCGAGCTTCATCGCCACCCGCATCGACTCCCTCTCCGACGAGCACGGGGTGCGCCCCGGCGACGTCGCCGTCTTCTACCGGACCAACGCGCAGTCCCGCGCGATCGAGGAGGTCTTCGTCCGGGTCGGCCTGCCCTACAAGGTCGTCGGCGGCACCCGCTTCTACGAGCGCCGCGAGATCAAGGACGCCCTGGCCTACCTGCGCGTCATCGCCAACCCGACCGACACCGTCAACCTGCGGCGCATCCTCAACGTCCCCAAGCGGGGCATCGGTGACCGGGCCGAGGCGGCCGTGGCCGCGCTTGCCGAGCGTGAGCGGATCCCCTTCGTCGCGGCGCTCGGGCGACCGGAGGACGCCCCGGGCCTGGTCACCCGGTCCGTCACCGCGATCCGGGGTTTCACCTCGCTGCTCGAGGGGCTGCAGCGGGTCCGCGAGGAGGGCGAGGGGGTGGGCGACCTCCTCACGGCCGTCCTGGAGCGCTCCGGCTACGTCGAGGAGCTGCGGCAGAGCCGCGACCCGCAGGACGAGACCCGGCTGGAGAACCTCGCCGAGCTCGTCGCGGTGGCCCGCGAGTTCGACGCGACCCGCGTGGCGACGGGGGAGGAGATCAGCCTCGACGACTTCCTCGAGCAGGTGAGCCTGGTCGCCGACGCCGACGAGATCCCCGACGCCCCGGCCGACGCCGAGGGCGCCGCGCAGGCCGAGGAGCAGGGCGTCATCACGCTCATGACGCTGCACACGGCCAAGGGGCTGGAGTTCCCCGTCGTCTTCCTCACCGGCATGGAGGACGGCACCTTCCCGCACATGCGCTCGCTTGGCAAGAGCTCCGAGCTCGAGGAGGAGCGGCGGCTCGCCTACGTCGGCATCACGCGGGCGCGCGAGCGCCTGCACCTGTCGCGCGCGACGGTCCGCTCGGCCTTCGGCACGCCGTCGTACAACCCCGAGTCGCGCTTCCTCGGCGAGATCCCGGAGGAGCTCATCACGTGGGAGCGGACCGGGCCGACCTCGCCGGTCGCCCGTCGGGGCGAGCCCGCCGTCGCACGGCTCGCGGCGCGACCGGGCGTGCGCTCACCGGGCAACCGGCCGGTCATCGCGCTGTCCGCCGGCGACAAGGTGACGCACGACGCCTTCGGCCTCGGCACGGTCATCCGGGTCGAGGGCCAGGACCAGAAGGCGATGGCGCACGTCGACTTCGGTGGCGAGACCGGGGTCAAGCGGCTGCTGCTGCGCTACGCGCCGCTCGAGAAGCTGTAGGCACAGACGAAGGGAGGGCCGCACCGGATCGGTGCGGCCCTCCCTCGTGCTCGCTGAGGTGCGAGGAGCTCTGCGACGAGCCTCGAGGCGCGGCTCAGTAGTGCAGGCCCTTGCCCGCGAGCCAGGCCTGCGGGGGCACGGGTGCGCCGCCGCCGGGGTGGATCTCGAGGTGGAGGTGCGGGCCGGTGGAGCGGCCGGTGTTACCGGAGAGCCCGACGGTCTGGCCGGTGCTGACCTGCTGGCCGACCGAGACGTGGATGGCGCTCATGTGGCCGTACCGCGAGATGGTGCCGTCGCTGTACTTGATGTCGACCATCGTGCCGTAGCCGCTCTGCTGGCCGGCGAAGACCACGACGCCGTTGCTCATGGAGCGCAGGGGGGTGCCGACGGCGACGCCGAAGTCGTCACCGGCGTGCAGGCGGCCCCAGCGCGGGCCGAAGCCGGAGGTGAGGACCGGGTTGGCGAGGGGGAGGACCCAGGTGCCCTCCGCGATGGTGGCCTTGCCGTCCGCGCCGACCTTGACGCTGTCGGGGGAGACGCCCATGTCCTCGGCGGCGGCCTTCTTGGCCTGCTCGCGCTTCTTCGCGGCGATCGCCTTGCGCTTCTTGTCGCGCGCGATCCGCTGACGCTCCTGCTGGCGACCCTGGCTCTCGGCGACCGAGAGATTGCTCTCCTGGCGGCGCTCAGCGAGGTCGCTGTACGTCGCGACCGTCTCGGCCACCTCGGTCTTCGAGCGCTGGGCGAGGGCCGGGTCCGTGAGAGCGGTCTGGGCCTTGGCCTGCGGCGCCCCGAAGGCAGCGAGCTGGGTGCCGTTGATCCCGGAGGTCAGCGCGCTGCTCTGGGCGGCGGTGGCACCGCCTGCGGAGAGCACGAGCGTCGCGGCAGCGGCGGTCGGCAGGGCGTAACCGGCGGTCAGGGCCTTCGGCAGGCGGCGCCGGCCCTCAAGGGCACGGCGCTCGGCACGGGTCTGCGGGCGATGGCGCCCGACATAGTTCGACATACAGCTGAGTCCTCGCAGGGGGTCGTGGACAAACCTCGGCGAGCCTAGCGTGACCACTTCGTTACACAAAATGCGAGCCCCGGAGGGCCCCACGAAGCGTCTATGTCTGCTCGCCCCGGACGACACGTCCGGCTGCGTCGGCTGACCGAGAGCCCAGGCAACCTCGCCCAAGGGGGCTGGCGCACCCCCTTCGCCCGAAGAGTGACGCACCTCACCCACCGCAGCCTCCCCTGCGGCCCTCACGTCATCGACCCTGCGCAGTCGCCACGCCGACGTGACGGTCGGGTACTGCTGAGGTTGGAGGAGGCGAAGGGGGGTCCGTCGCCAGATCTCGTGGCGCCAAGGGTGAACCTCAGCAGGACACGTCAGCGGTGAGTGGTCACGGTGTCGGGCGAGAGGGAGGTAGGAGCCTTGGCTCGTGCGGTGGGCGGGCGAAGGGGGGTGACGGTCAGGGGGCGATCGCGGTGACCGAGGCGGTCGGCTCGCCCTCGTGGTCGAGCTGGGTCAGGCTCGTGCAGATCCGGTGGGTGATGCTCGGGAGGATCGGCAGGGAGAGGTGGCCCGCCCCGCTGAGCTCGACGTTGGTGACCTTGAGGTCCGGGTGGCGCAGCTCGGCGTAGTGCGCGGGGAAGATCGCCTCGTCGACGTCGGACCAGAAGCAGAGGAAGCGGGTCGAGCAGCCCGGGACCGGCCGGGCCAGCTCGCGCACCAGGGGGCTGCCGGGGGAGAGCTGCCGGGTGATCGGCAGCGGCAGGAGGCGGGCGAGGTGCGTCCCGTGGTGGGGCGAGCCGAGGGTGACGACCGTGTGGACCCGCTCGTCACCGCCGAGGCGGGTGACGTAGTAGCGGGCGATGAGGCCGCCGAGGCTGTGCGCCACGATGTGGATCCGCTCGTAGTCGGTCTCCTCGCAGATCTCCTCGACCTCCCGGGCCAGCTGGGCCGCCGCGGTGCGCACGTCCTGGGTGAGCGGGGAGTAGTTCATCGAGTAGACCCGGCTGAAGCCCCGTCGCTGCAGACCGCGACGCAGCAGCGCGAAGATCGAGTGGTTGTCGGCCATGCCGTGCAGCAGCAGGATCGGGGTCCCGCTCTCCGCGACCCCAGCGACGACCCGGCCGCGCTGGAGCGGGGAGAGGTGCTCGATCCGGTAGCGGTGACCGGCGCTGCCGCGCTTGGGCGCCATCGCGCCGAGGGGGTAGAGCGCGATGTGGCTCAGTCCCCAGGTCGTCTCGATGACCGACCCGAGCAACGCGTGCGGGCTCGCCATCGCCCGTGCCCGCTCGAGCAGCATCTGCCCGAGTCCCTCGAAGCGCTCCTCGACCGGAGGGCCCGGGATCGGGAGGTGGATCGGCAGCGGCGACATGGTCTCCCGACAGTAACCGCCGGTCGGGGTGCGTGGGCCCGGTTGCCGACCCTTTCGACCGTTGACGGGGATCGCGTTCCCGAGGGCCGGTCCGGGTGTGCCCGGCCCGCGCCTCGCGGTCTAGGCTCGCAGGTACACCTTCGGGGCCACGCCACCGTGTCGGCCCTGTGTCGAGAAAGAGGACGGATAACGCTCGTGGATCTCTTCGAGTACCAAGCACGTGACGTGTTCGAGAAGCATGGTGTCCCGGTCCTGGCCGGCGCCGTCGCCACCACCCCGGCCGAGGCGCGTGCCGCTGCCGAGGAGATCGGTGCCAAGAGCGGCGGGGTCACCGTCGTCAAGGCACAGGTCAAGACCGGCGGCCGAGGCAAGGCCGGCGGCGTCAAGGTCGCCAAGACGGTCGACGAGGCCGAGCAGCACGCCGAGGCCATCCTCGGGATGGACATCAAGGGCCACACCGTCCACCAGGTGATGATCGCCCAGGGCGCGCAGATCGCCGAGGAGTACTACTTCTCGATCCTGCTCGACCGCGCGAACCGCAGCTACCTCGCCATGTGCTCCGTCGAGGGCGGCATGGACATCGAGCAGCTCGCCGAGGAGCGCCCCGAGGCGCTCGCCAAGGTCGAGGTCGACCCCAACGTCGGCATCGACGACGCCAAGGCCCAGGAGATCGTGGAGGCGGCCGGCTTCGACGCGGAGACCGCAGCGAAGGTCGCACCGGTCCTCAAGACGCTGTGGACGGTCTACTCCGAGGAGGACGCGACCCTCGTCGAGGTCAACCCGCTCGTCAAGACCGAGGCCGGCGACATCGTCGCCCTCGACGGCAAGGTGACGCTCGACGCGAACGCCGACTTCCGTCAGCCCGACCACGCCGCCCTCGAGGACGAGGCCGCGGCCGACCCGCTCGAGGCCAAGGCCAAGGGCATGGGCCTCAACTACGTCAAGCTCGACGGCAACGTCGGCATCATCGGCAACGGCGCGGGCCTGGTCATGAGCACCCTCGACGTCGTCGCCTACGCGGGCGAGGACCACACCGACGGCGTGAGCAAGCCGGCGAACTTCCTCGACATCGGTGGCGGTGCCTCGGCCGAGGTCATGGCCAACGGTCTCGACGTCATCCTCCACGACGAGCAGGTCAAGTCCGTCTTCGTCAACGTCTTCGGCGGCATCACCGCGTGCGACGCGGTCGCCAACGGCATCGTCGGCGCCCTCAAGACCCTGGGGGACGAGGCCTCCAAGCCGCTCGTCGTGCGCCTCGACGGCAACAACGTGGTCGAGGGCCGCCAGATCCTGGCGGACTTCAACCACCCGCTGGTGACCATCGAAGAGACCATGGACGGCGCGGCCCGCAAGGCCGCCGAGCTGGCCGCGAAGTAAGGGACGCAGACAACAATGGCAATCTTCCTCAACGAGAACTCCAAGGTCATCGTCCAGGGCATGACCGGCTCCGAGGGCATGAAGCACACGACGCGCATGCTCGCCTCGGGCACCGACGTCGTCGGTGGCGTCAACCCGAAGAAGGCCGGCCAGACGGTTGACTTCCCGGAGGGCAAGCAGGTCCCCGTCTTCGGCTCCGTCGCCGACGCGATGAAGGAGACCGGCGCTGACGTGTCCGTCGTCTTCGTGCCGCCGGCCTTCGCCAAGAGCGCCGTCATCGAGGCGATCGACGCGGGCATCGGCCTCGCCGTCGTCATCACCGAGGGCATCGCGGTCAAGGACTCCGCGGAGTTCTACAACTACTCCAAGGGCAAGGGCACCCGAATCATCGGCCCGAACTGCCCGGGCATCATCAGCCCCGGCAAGTCCAACGCGGGCATCATCCCCGCCGACATCGCCGGCCCCGGCCGGATCGGCCTCGTGTCCAAGTCGGGCACGCTGACCTACCAGATGATGTACGAGCTGCGTGACTTCGGCTTCTCGACCGGTGTCGGCATCGGTGGCGACCCGATCATCGGCACGACGCACATCGACTGCCTCGAGGCCTTCGAGAACGACCCCGAGACCGACGCGATCGTCATGATCGGCGAGATCGGTGGCGACGCCGAGGAGCGGGCCGCGGCCTACATCAAGGACAACGTGACCAAGCCGGTCGTCGGCTACGTCGCGGGCTTCATGGCTCCCGAGGGCAAGACGATGGGCCACGCCGGCGCCATCGTCTCCGGCTCGTCGGGCACCGCCCAGGCCAAGAAGGAGGCCCTCGAGGCCGCCGGGGTCAAGGTCGGTAAGACGCCGTCGGAGACGGCCGAGCTCATGCGCGAGATCATGAAGGGTCTCGGCGGCTGAGGCTCACGTCTCCCCAGCACGAAGGGGGATCGCCGCGGGTCAGCCCGCGACGGTCCCCCTTCGTCGTGCCGGGGCGCGAACCGCCCGGCGGATGTGATGCAGATTTCAACGGAACCACCCGGACTTCGCTGATGCGGACGTGGTCGAGGGCCTATCGTTCGAGGTACAGCGCCGACCCGGTCGACACCCCCTGCTCCCGGGTCGGCGTTGTGCTGTCCGGGCGCGACTTCTGCGACTCCCCGGCGTTGCTCCCGCGAGACCTCGCCCGGGTGACCGACGATGGCAGCAATGACCGTCATCGACCGCATCCGCGCCGTGACCGCCGACGAGCAGGGGGACTCGCGCCCTGAGCTCGCCGCGGCGTCGCACGGTGCCCTGACGGCGCTCGCGTCGTGGGCGCTCGTCGTCCTCGTCACGGTCGTCGCGGTGACCACGGCAGGTGGCCCGGTGGGCTCGGCCGTGGGCGCCGGGTCTGCCGTCTGGCTCGGCCTGGGTGGGGCCCGCCTCGGTCTCGGCGCGGCCACCGTCGCCCTCGTGCCGCTGCTCGCCCTGGCGGCCGTCGTCGTCGCCGCCCGGCTCGGCGCCCGCCGCTCCCTCACCGACCTCGACGGGTCCCCGTTCGTCGAGGGTGGGGTCCGCGACCAGCTGGCCTCTCCCGTCCTGCGCCGCTGCCTGGCCTGGCTCGGCGGTTACGCCGGCGTGGCCCTCCTCGCGTGGGCCGTCAGCGCTGCGGGGCCCTTCGCCGTGCGGGCGCTGAGCGTCGTCCTGCCGGTGCTGCTCGTGCCGCTCCTCGCTCTCGTGCTGGCCCAGCCGGCTCTCGTCGAGCCGCTGGCCGAGCGGCTGCCCGCGTCGCTGCGCCGAGGGCTTGTCCCCGGCCTCAAGGGGGCAGGGGCCCTGGTCGCGGTCGGCTCGCTCCTCGTCGTGGCGATGGTCGTGCTGCACATCTCCCGGGTCCTGCACGTCCACTCCGAGCTCGGCGCAGGGGTGGGTGGTGGCCTCCTCCTCGGTGCGCTGCAGGCGCTCTCGCTGCCCAACCTCGCGCTCTGGGGCGTCTCGTGGCTCGCCGGTCCCGGCTTCTCGGTCTCGCTCGGCGCGGACACGACGTGGGTGGAGTCGCAGACCTCGCTGCTGCCGATGGTGCCGGTGCTCGCCGCCCACCCCGACCCGGGTGCCTTCCCGTGGGTCGTGCGGGCCGTCGTCCTCGTGCCGGTGGCCGTCGGCGCCTGGGTCGCGCGTGACGCGCTCCGTGGCCTCCCGCGCCTCTCGCGCACCTCGACGAAGGCCTCGGCAGTCGCCTCCGCTGTCGGGGTGGCGGCTGTGACGCTCGGTCTGCTCGACGCCCTCGGTGGCGGTTCGCTCGGGGCTGATCGCCTCGCTGACATCGGTGCCCCGGCGTTGCGGATGGTCCTCGCCCTGATCGTCACCCTCGGGATCGGCGCGGCTGTGATGCTCGCGCGCGACTGGTGGCGGCTGCGCCGCTGACCCTGCGGGATAGATTCGCCCCGTGCGTCTCGTCGTCCTCGTCTCCGGCTCCGGCACTAACCTCCAGGCGATCCTCGATGCCTGCGAGGACCCGTCCTTCGGCTGCGAGGTCGTCGCGGTGGGCGCTGACCGCCCGGCCATCGCCGGGCTGGACCGCGCGGAGCGAAGGGGGGTCCCCACCTTCGTCGTCGCGGTTGCCGACCACCCTGACCGGGCGAGCTGGGACGCGGCCCTCGCCGACGCAATCGGGGCGCACGACCCCGACCTCGTCGTCTCGGCCGGCTTCATGAAGATCCTCGGCCCGGCGGTGCTCGAGCGTTTCGGCGGCAGGGTCATCAACACCCACCCGGCGCTGCTGCCGTCCTTCCCCGGCGCCCACGGTGTCCGCGACGCCATGGCCCACGGGGTCAAGGTGACGGGCTGCACCTGCCACTACGTCGACGCGGGCGTCGACACCGGCCCGATCATCGCTCAGCGCGCGGTGGCGGTCGAGGACGACGACACCGAGGGGAGCCTCCACGAGCGGATCAAGGTCGTCGAGCGGGAGATGCTCGTCTGCGTCCTGCGCGAGTTGGGGGAGCGGCACCGCTCGGCCTAGGCTGGTCGCATCACGACTGGCGAAGGTGGGTCACCACCGGGGAGTGGACGAAGGGTGCGCATCGCCCGCCTGGGTGCGGCCCGAGGAGTACCGCCTACCCTAGGAGCCCTCATGGCCGTCACCGTCTCCCAGCCCGGTCCCACCGAGGACGTCCGCCCGGTCCGCCGCGCCCTCGTCTCGGTCTTCGACAAGTCTGGCCTCGAGGACCTCGTCCGTGGCCTCGCCGGCGAAGGGGTGGAGCTCGTCTCGACTGGCGGCTCGGCTGCCCTCATCGAGGGCCTGGGTTTGCCGGTGACGAAGGTCGAGGAGCTCACCGGATTCCCCGAGTGCCTCGAGGGCCGGGTCAAGACCCTCCACCCGATGGTCCACGCCGGGCTGCTCGCCGACACCCGCAAGCCCGACCATCTCAGCCAGCTCGACGAGCTGGGGGTCGTCCCCTTCGACCTGGTCGTCGTCAACCTCTACCCCTTCGCCCAGACCGTCGCCTCGGGCGCCGAGCACGACCAGGTCGTCGAGAACATCGACATCGGCGGGCCCTCGATGGTCCGCGCGGCCGCCAAGAACCACCCGAGCGTTGCGGTCGTCGTCGACCCGGCCCGGTACGACGACGTCCTGAGCGCGGTCCGCTCGGGCGGCTTCACCTTCGAGCAGCGCAAGGCTCTGGCCGCCCAGGCCTTCGTCCACACCGCCGAGTACGACACCGCGGTCGCGTCGTGGATGGGCAGCCAGTACGTCGCCACCGACGACGGCACGGGCTTCCCCTCCTGGATGGGCGCGACGTGGACCCGTCAGGACGTCCTGCGCTACGGCGAGAACCCCCACCAGTCGGCCGCGATCTACGTCACCGAGGGCGCGGCTGGCCTGGCGCAGGCCGAGCAGCTCCACGGCAAGGCGATGTCGTACAACAACTACATCGACGCCGACGCGGCCCTCCGCGCCGCCTACGACCACGGCGACCAGCCGACCGTCGCCGTCATCAAGCACGCGAACCCGTGCGGCATCGCCGTCGGCACCGACATCGCCGAGGCCCACCGCAAGGCCCACGACTGCGACCCGGTGAGCGCCTTCGGCGGGATCATCGCGACGAACCGGCCCGTGACCAAGGCGATGGCCGACACCGTCAAGGACATCTTCACCGAGGTCGTCGTGGCTCCGGCCTTCGACGACGACGCACTCGCGGTCCTCACGGGGAAGAAGAACATCCGCCTCATCACGTGCGCCGCGCCGACCCCCGGTGGCCTCGAGACCCGGCCGGTCTCCGGCGGTCTGCTCGTCCAGCAGCGCGACGCCATCGACGCGCAGATCGAGCGCGGCGAGGACGACAAGCCGACTCAGGGGTACGGCGACGACGCGTCGCGCTGGACCCTCGTGGCCGGTGAGGCCGCCGACGAGGCGACCCTCGCCGACCTGCAGTTCGCGTGGCGCGCGGTGCGCGCCGTGAAGTCCAACGCGATCCTCCTCGCGAAGGACAAGGCGTCGGTCGGCGTCGGCATGGGCCAGGTCAACCGGGTCGATTCCTGCCACCTCGCGGTCAACCGGGCCGGGGAGGACCGGGCGACAGGGGCCGTCGCGGCCTCGGACGCCTTCTTCCCCTTCGCCGACGGGCTACGGGTCCTCCTCGATGCGGGAATCCGCGCTGTCGTCGCCCCCGGTGGCTCGATGCGTGACGCCGAGGTCGTCGAGGCCGCGCAGGCGGCCGGGGTGACGCTCTACTTCACGGGCACCCGGCACTTCGCTCACTGAGCCCGTGGCCACCGACGAGCGGCACGACGATCCCCAGCACGCGGTCGCCCTCGTCGCGGCCACCCTCGGCGGGGTCCTCGTCACCGGGCAGTCCCGGATGAACGGCGAGCTGTCGCGCACCATCGAGGCGCCGATCCAGGCAGCGGTCTACAGCTTCGGGTCCGGTCTCCTCCTGCTCCTGGCGCTCCTTGTCGTCCCGGACATCCGCGCCGGGATCGCTCGGATCCGCGACGCGCTGCGCGAGGGCAGGCTGCGCTGGTGGCAATGTCTCGGCGGCATGGGCGGCGCGCTCTTCGTCGCCGTCCAGACCTATGCGGTGCCGCTCGTCGGGGTCGCGGTCTTCACCGTCGCCACGGTCGCCGGGCAGACCGGCAACGCGCTCGTCGTGGACCGGTTCGGCATCGGACCGGGCGGGCGCCGCCCGGTCGCTCTGGGTCGCGTGCTCGCCGCAGGACTAGCGATCGTCGGAGTCGCCATCACCGTGAGCGGATCCCTGGGCGAAGGGGGCCTGGCCGTCCTGCCGGTCGTCCTCGCCGTCCTCGTCGGGGGAGGGGTCGCCCTGCAGCAGGGGGTCAATGCCCGGGTCAACCTCGAGAGCCTCAACGTCCTGTCGACGACGGCTCAGCACTTCGCGACCGGGACGACGCTCCTGCTCGTCATCGCGGCGGTCCAGCTCGGTCGTGGTAGCTACTCGCCGACCGACTTCGATGGTGTCCCGTGGTGGGCGTGGTGGGGCGGCCTTCTCGGGATCGCCTACATCGCGATCGCGGCGTGGGCGGTGCAGCACGTCGGGGTCCTCGTCTTCGGCCTCGCGCTGCTCACCGGCCAGCTCGGGTCGGCGCTGCTCGTGGACGTGCTGTGGCCCACCGCCGGGCGCGAGGTGAACCTGTCGATGGTGCTCGGCCTCGCCGTGACCTTAGCCGCTGCTGCGCTCGCCGGGTGGTTCGCCCGGCCTCGGCGCCGGGTGCGAGGATGAGTGCCGTGACAGCGACAATCCTCGACGGCAAGGCCGTGCTGGCCGACATCAAGCGCGAGCTGGCGGTGCGGGTCGCCGCCCTCAAGGAGCGCGGTATCACGCCCGGGCTGGGCACCGTCCTCGTCGGTGACGACCCGGGGAGCCACTGGTACGTCGGCGCGAAGCACAAGGACTGCGCCGAGATCGGCATCACGAGCATCCGCCATGACCTGCCGGCGACAGCGACGCTCGAGGAGGTGCTCGAGGTCGTCCACGGGCTCAACGAGGACCCGGCCTGCACCGGCTTCATCGTCCAGCAGCCGACGGGTCTGGACGAGAACGCGATCCTCTCGGCCGTCGACCCGGTCAAGGACGTCGACGGGCTGCACCCGACGAACCTCGGCTGGCTCGTCCTCGGCAAGGAGGCGCCGTTGCCGTGCACGCCCGTGGGCTGCGTCGAGCTGCTGCGCCGTTACGACGTGCCGATCGCCGGTGCGCACGTCGCCATCGTCGGCCGTGGCATCACCGTCGGCCGCCCGCTGAGCCTCATCCTCACCCGACGCAGCGAGAACGCGACGACGGTCTCGTGCCACACGGGGACGCGCGACCTCGCCGCCGAGGTCAGGCAGGCCGACATCGTGGTCGCCGCGGCCGGCGTGCCCGGCATCATCACCAAGGACATGGTGAAGCCGGGTGCAGCGGTGCTCGACGTCGGCGTCAGCCGGGTCGTCGCCGAGGACGGCCGCAGCGTGGTCGCCGGTGATGTCGCGCCCGACGTCGCCGAGGTCGCCGGCTGGATCAGCCCCAACCCCGGTGGGGTCGGCCCGATGACGCGCGCCATGCTCCTGAGCAACGTCGTCGCTGCCGCCGAACGTCAGCTCTGAGGCCGACGTGCCCGACGAGCAGCCCCCCATGGGGGTCGAGACCGAGGCTCGGGTCATCGATGCCGAGGTCCGGCCCCCCGCAACGAGCACGCTCGGAGCCTGGTGGATCGTCGTCCTCGCGGGCGCCAGCGGTCTCGTGCTGCTGGCCTTCGACCGGCTGCGGTGGGCGGTGGTCGCTCTCGCGATCTCGCTGTGGCTCGGCGCCGCGATCCGGGCCGTCGTGCCGGAGCGGACGGCCGGTGGTCTCGTCGTGCGCTCGCGGGCCTTCGACGTCGTCGCTCTCGTCGTGCTCGGGGCGGCGGTCCTCACCGCGGGGCTGGCCTTGCGTCGCACCTGACCGTCTGTCGCAGTACGCCCGAAGGGGTGTGGCGCGGCCCCGGGTGCCGGTAGAAGTGTGCGAGAGACCCCTCCATTGGGGAGGGTCGTTCGGAGCCGGGAGAGGCCTGGCTCGGTCTCACAAGGGGGAAACTTCATATGAGGGCACGACATGCTGGTGCAGGTCTGACCGCGCTGGTCCTGACAGCCGGGGGCCTGACTCTCGCCGCGGGTGTCGCTTCTGCCGATCCGGCGACCCACGTCAACATCTGCCACGCGACGGGGACTCCCGACGACGCGGGCAACGGTTACGTCGCCATCGCGCCCTCCGAGGCCGGGACGTACAACGGGCACCTCCAGCTCACGGACGACGGGGAGCTCGTCGTCGAGGAGGGCCACCGCGCCGACATCATCCCCCCCTTCTCCTACACGTGGCGGGGCGAGACGCGTCACTTCGACGGCCAGAACTGGGACGCCGAGGGCCAGGACATCTGGGCTGACGGTGCCTGCGACGGTGACGGCGAGGTCACGCCCACGACGCCACCGACCTCGACCACCACGACGACGGAGCCGCCCACGACCACCACCACGACGGAGCCGCCCACGACCACCACCACGACGGAGCCGCCCACGACCACCACGACGACGGACGCCGGGACGACGCCGCCGACGACCACCACGACGACGGACGCCGGGACGACGCCGCCGACGACCACCACGACGACGGACGGCGAGACGACGCCGCCTACGGGCACCGAGCCGCCTCCGACGTCGACCACCGGCGACGATGAGGACGACGACACGCCGCCTGACACGTCGACGCCGCCGCCGAGCTCGACGGGTGGCGACCCGACGCCGCCGCCTGGCGCCGGCCCGCCGACGCCGGGCGTGGTCCACACCGACGGTGGCCCGCTCGGTTCACCGGCCGCCCCGCTCGCCCTGCTCGGGCTGGTCGGCGCCGGCCTGGCGGCCGAGATCGCCCGACGCAAGCTCGCGTACTCGCGTCAGCACTGACCCGTCACCACGGCGAAGGGGTTCCCACCAGCTGGTGGGAACCCCTTCGGTCTGTGCGGGAGGTCGGCTCAGATGAGGCCGAGACCCTTGACCGCCTCGCGCTCCTCCTCGAGCTCGGCGACCGACGCGTCGATCTTCGAGCGGGAGAAGTCGTTGACGTCGAGGCCCTGGACGATGCTCCACTCGCCACCGGAGACGGTGACCGGGAAGGAGCTGATGAGGCCCTCCGGGACGCCGTAGGAGCCGTCGGAGACGACCGACATCGAGACCCAGTCACCCTCGGGGGTGCCGAGGGCCCAGTCGCGGGCGTGGTCGACGGTCGCCGAGGCGGCCGACGCGGCGGAGGACGCACCGCGCGCCTCGATGATCGCCGCGCCGCGCTTGGCGACGGTGGGGATGAAGGTGCCCTCCAGCCACTCCTGGTCGCCGACCGCTTCGGCGGCGTTCTTGCCGCCAACCTCGGCGTTGAAGAGGTCCGGGTACTGGGTGGCGGAGTGGTTGCCCCAGATCGTCATCTTCTTGATCTCGGTGACCGGGACGCCGAGCTTGGCGGAGAGCTGGCTGATCGCCCGGTTGTGGTCGAGGCGGGTCAGCGCGGAGAAGCGCTCCTTGGGGATGTCGGGAGCGTTGCTCATCGCGATGAGCGCGTTGGTGTTCGCGGGGTTGCCAGTGACGGTGACCCGGATGTCGTCGGCCGCGACCTTGTTGAGGGCCGCGCCCTGCGGCGCGAAGATCCCGCCGTTCGCCTCGAGGAGGTCACCGCGCTCCATGCCGGGACCGCGGGGGCGGGCGCCGACGAGCAGGGCGTGGTTGACGCCGTCGAAGACCTTCTCCGGGTCGTCGCCGATCTCGACACCGGCGAGGGTCGGGAAGGCGCAGTCCTCGAGCTCCATGACGACACCCTCGAGCGCCTTGAGGGCGGGGGTGATCTCGAGCAGGCGCAGCTCGACCGGGGTGTCCGGGCCGAAGATGGAGCCGCTGGCGATGCGGAAGAGAAGGCTGTAGCCGATCTGGCCGGCGGCGCCGGTGACGGCGACCTTGACGGGAGTGGTGCTCACTGGGACTCGAACCCCTTCGTACGGCGGCAGTTACCTCTCCACCCTAGTGCGGAGACGGGCCGGCCGGGCCCCCGGCCTGCGAGGATCAGTCGCGGATCTTCACCTCGATGTCGACGCCGGAGCGGTCCTCACCGGTGATGAAGGCGTAGGTGGCTCCGGCGATGGCGGCACCCACGATCGGCGCCACCCAGAAGAGCCACAGCTGCCCCGCTGCGCCGTCCTGGAAGAAGGCGACCGCCGTGGAACGGGCCGGGTTGACGGAGGTGTTGCTGATCGGGATGGAGATGAGGTGGATGAGCGTCAGCGCCATACCGATCGCGATCGGGGCGAAGCCGACCGGTGCCCGCCCGTCCGTGGCGCCGAGGATGACGTAGAGGAAGAAGGCGGTGAGGACGACCTCGGCGATGAGGACCGCGACGAGGCTGTAGCCGCCGGGGGAGTGCTCGGCGTAGCCGTTGGCTGCGAAGCCGGCGCCGGCGTCGAAGCCGTCCTTGCCGGAGGCGATGGCGTAGAGCACGCCACCGGCGAGCAGGCCGGCGACGACCTGGGTCCCGATGTAGGCCGGGACGTCCTTCCAGGCGAATCGCTTGGCAATCGCAGCACCGATCGTCACGGCCGGGTTGAAGTGTCCGCCGGAGACGTGGCCGACGGCGTACGCCATCGTCAGGACGGTCAGACCGAAGGCGAGCGAGACGCCGACGAAGCCGATCCCGAGACCGGTGTCGGTGTCGTCCGCCATGTGCTGCGCGGCGAAGATCGCGCTGCCGCAGCCGCCGAGGACGAGCCAGAAGGTGCCGAGGGCCTCGGCACCGAGGCGGTGGGCGAGCTTAGGGGTACGCATGAGTGATCTGCTCCTGCAGGTCGAGGGTGAGGTGGTCGTCCGACAGCTGTGTCGAGGGGGCACCGCAGGTGCCCTGTATCACGACGAGACCAGTGTGCCCAAACGCTGCGTCGCCCGCACGATCTGCCGGCCCTCGGCGCGGGGGCGCGGCCTGCGGCGTCGCGGGCGATAGCCTTCGACGCAGCCTGCGGCCGACCGGTGAGCAGGGATGAGGAGAGACGGATGAGCACACGGTGGGGAATGGCGGGGCTGATCGCCATGGTCCTGGCGGACATCCTCCTCGTGGCCTGGGCGCTCGGGCTCGTCGGAGGCGAGAGCGACACCGCCCGGCCCCAGCGCCCGGCGCAGACGACGAGCGCGACCTCGTCCACCTCGAGCCCGACCCCGGCCCCGTCGCCGGAGAGCCAGGCGTCGACGGTCCTCCTTGACGCGGCGAGCGCCTCCCATGCCCTTCGTTCCGCCTATGCCCCGTGCACGACGGACGGCCCGACGACCGCCGAGGTCGAGCGCACCGATGACGGCGGCGCGACGTGGGAGGCTACCGAGGTGCAGGCGAGGAGCGTCCTGCGCGTGCGGATGATGAGCGAGCAGCAGGGCTTCGCGGTCGTCGCCGACGACGACTGCGAGCCGGCGGTCCTCACGACGGCGGACGGCGGGGCGACCTTCAGCGGACCCGGACCGGCGACGGCGACGTGGGGTCTGTGGCCGGAGGCAGGGCCCGAGGTCCTCGTCCCGGGCGGCCGTCCCGCGAAGGCCTGCGCGGCAGGCGACGCCGTGGCTCTCAGCGCCGCCGACGGTCAGCTCGCCCTCGTCCTCTGCGACGACGGATCGGTCCGTCGCACCGCTGACGCCGGCCAGACCTGGGCCGACGCCGGTGACGTCGACGGCGCGGTGAGCCTGGCCGTCCGGGACGACCAGGTCGCGGTGCTCCTGACGTCGGACGGCTGCGAGGGGGTCGGCGTGAGGACCGGTGACCTCGGCGAGTCGCTCGACCTCGGGAGCGAGACGGCCTGCGTCGAAGGGGTGTCCGCACCGGCCGCCGTCGCGGTCGCCGAGGAGGGTGGCTGGGTTTCCGGTCAGAGCAAGACGCGGGTGACCTCGGACGCGACCGGCTGGACCCTCTCCTAGCTGTCGGCCTGGGGCATGATGACCCCATCAGCCTTGACGGATCGGAGCTCTACCGGTGACTCCCCAACGTGGACGACAGTCGCTCGGCGGACTGGTCGTCCTCACGATCATCGTGGGCTACCTGCTGGAGCAGTTCACCAGTCGTGTCATCGACGGCACCCGGGTCGTGGCGTCCGCCTCGGGTGGCTTCACCTACGTCTCTTCGTCGAGCTACTCGCGGTGGGTCACCTTGCTCACTCTTGCAGTGGTCCTTGCCCTGACCGGGTTGGCACTGATCAGGACGCGGTTCCGGCAGGATCCCCGGTCGCTGTACGCGGTGCTGTGGATGGGCTTCGTCGCGTGGTGGATCGCGGCGGTGTGGGTGCTCCAGCGCTCCGGGACCCAGAACACGATGATCGTCCAGGTGCTGGTGGTCGCAGGAACCGCGGCAGTTCTCGCGGACCCGCCGAATCGCCTCACCATCCAACGGCTCGACCTCGTTCGTGACGTGATGATCGTCGTGAGCCTGCTCATCAGTCTTGGCCTGCCGGAGATCGGCCAGCAACCGTGCCGCGCCGACAAGTGCGGGATCTTCGGCGGGATGGCGACAGGCTTCTTCGAGCACGAGAACCTCGCCGCTGCGGCGACGATCGGGCTGTTCCCCGCCCTCGCAGCCCAGACGTCTGCCCTGCGCAGGGTGGTATCAACCGTCCTCGTCGTGGTGATGTGCCTGGCAACTGCCAGCCGTGCCTCGTTGCTCGCCATGGCCGTGCTCATCGTCTTCTTCCTGTGCACGTCGCGGAGGGCTCAGCGAGGGGTCTACTTCCCCGCAGTCTGGAAGATGCTCCCGGCGGCTGGTCTGGGGGTGTCGCTGCTGGTCTTCCTGACCGCCTCGGGGAGCGAGCTGACGAGCCGTGGGGTCATCTACGACGCCATCCGGGACGAGTTCCATGGTGTGGCGGTCGCCATTGGCTCCGGAGCCGACACCATGGTGCGGGTCTACGCCAACAGCGAGATCAACTTCTTCGTGAGCCATGAGCATGGGCAGGCGCCCCATCTCCTGTCGCACACGGGAGCGATCGGTCTGACCATCTTCTTCGTCATGCTCCTGGCGGCACTGCGTCTCGACCTCCGCGACGACGGGTCTGTCTTCGCGCTCGCCACGCTCATCGCGATGGCGGTGATCGCGCCGTTGGAGGTGTCGTGGAACCTGGGCGCTGCTGCCATGGGCGTGGGTCTCATGGTGAGTGCTGTCGGTTTCGCCGTCGACACGTCGGAGCGCGCCCGGCTCTCTCAGCCCGACCCCGATGAGCACGATCTGGAGGGCGCGCAGACAGACCGCTGGGTAGAGAGCCCCCAGCCGTCTGGTGGGGCGTAGGTTTGACGCGTGATGCTCCTTCGGACGGTCCTGCGGCTGCCGCTCGTGGCGCTCTACCTCATGGCACCTGCGACGACGCGGGCACTGATCGACGCAGATGCGCGTCGCTTCAGCGAGGTCTATCGATGGGGTGCTCCTCCGGGTGTGGCCGCCGTCGTCAGGGCCTGCGGCCATCGCACACCCGAGTTTCGCAACATCTTCTACTACCGCCTCGACCGCGCCTCGTTGCCCTTGAAGGTCGCGTCCCACCTGGTCCGACGGTTCTATCCGGGCCAGTGCACGTTGTTCGTCCGAGCGGACGAGATCGGTCCCGGCCTGTTCATCCAGCACGGCTTCGCCACGACCATCGGGGCCGCCCGGATCGGGAAGAACTGCTGGATCAACCAGCAGGTCACCATCGGGCACGTCTATGACCGGGGTGCTCCGACCATCGGCGACGACGTCACGATCTCGGCAGGTGCAGTCGTCGTCGGGGGGATCTCCGTCGGGGACGGCGCTCGGATCGGTGCCAACACAACGGTCGTCAAGGACGTCCCGCCGGGGATGATCGCAGTGGGGATGGGGATGCGCCTCATCGAGCAGACACCGGAGAAGACACCATGACAGGGCCGCACAGGTCATCGCACGACGTGGCAGGTGACCGTCCCGGCCGGGACCGCGTCGACGTCGGAGGCATCGCCATCGACCGGGTGGACACCCGACAGACCGTGGCACGGTGCTCCGAGCTGGTCCGCCTCGGTGGTCCCCGGCACGCCGCCGGGGTCAACGCCTCGAAGATCGTCGACGCCCAGGACGACGCCAACTTCGCGCGCACACTCAGGGAGGCCGACCTCGTCAACGCGGACGGGATGTCGGTGGTGTGGGCGTCGAGAGTCCTGGGTGACGGGCTGCCAGAGCGAGTCACGGGGATCGATCTCGTGGGGCCTATGCTCGACATGGCCGTCGACAACGGTTGGCCCGTGTACTTCCTCGGGGCCCGGGCGGAGATCATCGCTCGCGCCGTGAGGGTCCTTGAGGAGGCGCACCCAGGGCTCGAGGTGGCTGGGTTCCGCGACGGCTACATCAGGGGTGAGGAAGAGGCCGCGGTCGCGGGTGTTCGTGCCTCGGGGGCGCGGGTGGCCTTTATCGGGCTCCATAGTCCCATGAAGGAAGAGTTGTTCGACGAGTATCGGGATCACTGGGGTGACTGCCTCGTCGTCGGCATCGGAGGTTCGTTCGATGTCATCGCGGGGGAGATCAGCCGTGCTCCTCGCTGGGCCCAGCGCATGGGACTGGAGTGGCTCCACCGGCTCATGAGCGAGCCGCGGCGCCTCTGGAAGAGGTACCTGTTCGGCAACACCCGGTTCATCGCGCTGGTGCTGCGGCAGCGCATCCGACCCCGGTGAGTCTCGTCGTCACGCGTCGAGGACGCCCGTCGTGAGCCGGCTGGGTGCGCGCGGGATCTCGTCATCGACGCTGGGCAACTACTCGATGGTGGCCGGGCAGGCCGTGCGCACCCTGCTCGTCGCAGGTCTGTTGCGACCGGGAGACTTCGGAGTCCTCAACCTCACGAACGTGCTGACGAACTTCAGCACCTACGCCGACGTCAGCACCGGGGTGATCGGTCAGCAGCGGGCGTCGGCCGCGCGCGGGTCGCAGAGGTGGACCGATGCTGACCGCGAACTGCGCGACATGGCGGGTGCCAGGATGGTCCCCGCTCTCGGACTCTCCCTGGTCCTGCTCCTCGGGGCGATCGTCGCCTGGGGAGTGGGATCGAGCAGGACGGCCACGGTCCTGGGCTTCGTCGCTCTCTCTGCCGTTCTCCAGTCGACCTGGTTCTCGGCGCGCGGGTGGCTCCGGGTTCTGGGGGAGTTTCGACTCACGATGCTGGCCCAGCTCTCGCAGGTGCTCGTCTGGGTCACGCTGGTCCCGCTGGGGGCGTGGACGTCAGGACTTCTGGGCGCCCTGGGGGCCCTGGCGATCAGCTACCTCCCACCGATCCTCGTGAGTGCTCGTCGCGTTCCTCTACCCGCGCTCGTCACACCCCGTCCCCGAGCCTTCACGATGCTTGTTCCCGCGGGGATCCCCATGTCCCTGCTGCTCGTCACAGCATTCCTGCTCGTCAACATCGAGCAGCTCGTCGTAGGTGCGGGCCTCGGTGATGTGGCTCTGGCCATTTACGGCATCGCGATGCTCACGGCCAACGCTGTCGTGGCGGTGAGTGACGGAGCAGCCGCAGCGGCACACCCGCAGACGCTGGAGGCGCACGCACGAGATGGGCATCTCGATGTCCGTACCCCGTCGGTCACTCGCGTCATGAGGGTGGTGGAGGCAGCTCTAGGCCTGGTCGTGCCCTTGTCGTGGGTCGGGATGGGCGTCCTCACCGCCGTGTTCCTCACGGAGTACGAGGAGGCCCTTCCCGTGGTGGCATTCGTCTGCGCGGGAGCATCCTTCGTCGGGACGGCGACCGCCAGCAACGCAGCCCTGCTTGCGGTGGGTCTGCACCGTCGAGTGCCGCGAGTGACGGTTGTCGCCATCCTCGTGAAGTTGGTTCTCGCGTCTGTCGTCATCGTCGTTGGCGGTCCGTTGTGGGTCGTCGCGGCTCTGTGCGTGGTCGGGTCGGCCGTCTACGCCGTGGGGTATCTACGTCTCGTGGCCCAGGCCCTCGGGGTGGACGAGAGCTGGAGGTTCATCGGTAGTCACCTGCCTGTACCGCTCACCCTGGTGGCTCTGGCGACCGTGTCGTCCTGGGCCCACCTGGAGCAGGGGCTGATCGGCTTCCTGATCGCGAGCGCGATCTCGGTCCTCGTCGCCTCAGGCGTCGGAGGTCTCGTCCTCCTGCGCAACCGACCGGTTGCGCGCTGACCCGGCGCTGCTCCCGCGGAATGACCCACTGCTGAGGTTTGCCAGCCGAGACGTCATGCGATCAGTGAGAGCGACGGCGCTGATGAACTTCACCAGGGGCCTGACGTCGACATCCCGAGAACTCGCTGTCCGCAGCCCCAGACGGACAGCCTCGGCTCGCCGCCCCTCGGCGACGAGGAGACGCACGACGTACGTCAGGAGGAAGTTGTGGTGGGCCCTGCGACTGCGCGGTGCGATGACACGATCGGCCCATGACCGGCTCGCGTCGGCACGCGCTCGGTGACTCTGCGAGGGTGCCTCACCGAGATCGTGACGGACCTCGACCAAGGGTTCAGGGCACACGACGAACGTGCAGCCCTGGTCCGTCATCCGCACGAGCCAGTCGACGTCCTCCCAGTTGGTGAGCTCCGTGTCGAACAGGACGGCGAGAACCATCGAGCGAGGTGCCAGCATGGTGGACGTCCACGTCCCGCGTGACCGAGCGCGCCTGACCTCAGGCTGGAGGAAAAGATCCTCGACAACGCTGAGGCTGGGGTCAGGAAGCTCTTCCGGGGTCAACCAGGTGCCTGTCCTGGCGAGGACGCGCGCCCGGGTGCCGACCACGACGCAGCCTGGGTCGTCCGCGGCGGCCAGCTGGGCCAGCTGAGCCGCGAGCTTGCCCGGCAGCCATCGGTCGTCGTCGTCGAGAAAAGCCACCAGCTCACCCCTGGCCGCGGCGACCCCGCAGTTCCGAGCGCCCGCGGGCCCGTGCGGCCCCGCGTTGAGGATCACCCGGACCCGCTCGTCGTCGCCCAGGACGAGCGCGGGCTGGCCGACGCGGTCATCGACGACGATGACCTCGACGGGAGGCGGGTCCTGGGTCAGCGCCGACGTGACCGCGGTGTCGAGGCTCTCGAGATCACGGACGATCGTCGGGATGATGACGGAGACTTCGGGTCCGGAGGTCATGGGCCGATCTTCTCCTGAGGTCGAGGACTGGCGGCATCCGCGTAGATCGCCGCCAGCTGGGTCAGATGGACGGCCGGTGACCTGTGCTCCCGGACCCAGCTGGCGTTGGCGGCTCCGACCTGCGCGCGCTGCGCAGGGTCCTCGGCCAGCTGACGCAAACCCTCGCGGAGCGAGGAGCGATCACCGGCCGGGACGACGACGTTCCCCGGGACGGGGACGAGCAGGCTCGGGATGGAGCCGACTGCAGGCGCGATGCAGGGGAGCCCACGGCCCATCGCCTCGAGGAGGGAGAGCGGCTCGGCCTCGTTCCGGGAGAAGAGAACGAAGACGTCTGCCCGGTCGTAGAGCTCCGTGAGTGCCGGCCCACGCTGGGTGCCGTGCAGCACGCACGCGTCACTGTGCTCGAGGTGGCGACGCTCGGCATCCGGCAGGGGACCCCACGGTCCGACAACGTGGTACTCGATCTCGACCCCCTCCGAGCGCAGTGCCTCCACCTCGCTGAGGATGGCAGACATCTGCTTGAGCTCGTTGATCTCACCTACGGTGAGAACGCGGACGGGGTCTGCGTGCGCGGCCCGCTCGGGCGCAGCGGTGTCGACGTTCGACGCAGGGTTCGGCAGCACCCGCACCACGCCGCTCCGTCGCGGACGGTGCTCCCGGATGTGAGCGGCGACAGGTTCAGACATCACGAGGACCGTCTCTGCGCGGCTCAACGCCTCGTCGAGGGCACGGTCGGCGTCCTGGTCGGGCGACTCGTCGTCGAGGAAGCCGGAAGTGTGGAGGTGCGCGACGACTGGGCGTCGCAGGGCGTGTGCGATCCGGAGGTACAGCAGGTCACGTCGCGCCCCAGGTGCAGACATCTGAAGGTGGACGACCTCCGGTCGGTGCACGAGCAGGGCTGCCGTCCAGCGGGCCAGTCCGAGGAGGTGGATCCCCAGCCGGACGAGGGAGCTCTGCGAGCGCACAGACAGCGGCCACCACTGGTCGAAGGGTCGCGCGTCCGGCAGTCCCGTCGTCACGAGACGGGTGTGCTGAGCCACCCCGCCGATCGCGTCCACCGGCGGGGAGGCGACGAGGACGCGCGTCATGTGGCGGCGAGGCGCCGCAGCGAGAAGTCGGGCAGTCGCTCGCCGACCCCGAGGAGCTCGGCGATCGCGGCCTCGGCACGCTCCGCGGCGTGGCCGTCCCCGTAGGGATTGACGGCGTTGGCCATGCTCTCGTACTCGTCGACGTCGTCGAGGAGATGGTTGACCTCGAAGCGGATGCGGTCGAGCTCCGTGCCCACGAGCCGGACGACCCCGGCATCGATCGCCTCGGGACGTTCGGTGCTGTCCCGCATGACGAGGACCGGCTTGCCGAGACTCGGGGCCTCCTCTTGCACGCCCCCGGAGTCGGTGAGCACGAGCGTGCTCGCGGCGAGCACGGTCGTGAACTCGTGGTAGCTCATCGGCTCGGTGAGCACGACGTTGGGCAGGCTATCCAGCACAGGGGCGATGACGTCACGAACGACGGGGTTGCGGTGCATCGGCAGGACGACCCGGAGATCGGGGCGCTGCCGAGCGAGGCTCGCGACGGCCTCCATGGCCTCCTCCATGCGATTGCCCCAGGACTCGCGACGGTGCGTCGTCACGAGGAGGAGGGGCCCATCGGCGGCGATCGCCTCGGCGACGCGCTCGTCCTGGATCGTCGCGGGCACGGCGGTGGCGCGTCGGAGCGCGTCGATCACGGTGTTGCCCGTGATGACGATCTCCGAAGGATCGATGGCCTCGTGGAGGAGATGACGACGCGCCCGCTCCGTCGGGGCGAGATGTAGCGTCGAGATCGGCGCGGTCAGTCGCCGGTTGGCCTCCTCGGGGAAGGGGGTGTTGATGTCCCGGGTTCGCAGCCCGGCCTCGAGGTGCACCACGGGGACCCGGGCGTAGAAACCGGCCAGAGCCGCGGCGAAGGCGCTCGTCGTGTCGCCCTGCACCATGACGGCGTCCGGCCGGACCTCTTCGATGAGCTCGGTCACGCGGTGGATCGCGAGCGCCGTGATCTGCGCGACCGTGGCACCCGGTCGCATAAGGTCGAGGTCGTGCTCGGGCGCGATGTCGAAGAGCGAGTTGACCTGATCGAGCATCTCCCGGTGCTGCCCGGTGACGGCCACGAGGGGCTCGAGCCGCGTGCTGCGCTCGAGCTCCTTGATGACGGGTGCCACCTTGATGGCCTCCGGACGCGTCCCGTAGACGCACATGACTCGCGGTGTACCCATGTCCCCTTGCACTCTCGGACCCGTTGCGGAGCGGTCGCCACGTGGCGAGCCTTCGGAGACGCTACCCCCTTCGCCCAGGTCAGAGGCGCAGGTGGTGAAACAAGGTCCCCAAGTGCATAGACGCGCCCGGTCCGTCGATCCGCTGCATCGTCCTTGCAATCTCCGCTCGTGACATCGCATCGGCGCTCCGCGCCCCGTCAGGACATCCAGGCACTCAGAGCGCTGGCGGTCGTCGCCGTCGTCGCCTTCCACGCCGGGATGCCGCTGCCCGGCGGCTTCGTCGGAGTCGACGTCTTCTTCGTCATCAGCGGCTATCTCATCGTCGGGCTCCTGGCCCGCGAGCTCATCGACGACGGACGCATCAGCTGGCGCAGATTCCTCGCCCGTCGTGTGGCGCGACTGCTGCCCGCGGCACTGCTGACCGTCGGTGTGACAGCGCTGGCCCTGCTGCTCCTCGTCGACGCGGTGACCGCCGGGCCGGCGCTCGCCGACCTGGCCGCGGCCAGTGCCTACGCGGCGAATCTGTGGTTCATCGCGAACAGGGTGGGTACTTCGCCGAGGACGAGCCGTCTCCAGCCCTTCACTTCTGGTCGCTCGCGGTGGAGGAGCAGTTCTACCTCTTCGTCCCGCTGGCTCTCATGCTCGCGTGGCGGGTCAGAGCCTCTCTCCGTTGGGTGGGTGGCTGTCTTCTCGTCCTGACCGCGGGATCGTTCGCACTGTCCGTCGTGGTCACCCCGATCCTGCCGTCCCTCGCGTACTACGGCCTGCCGACCCGGGCCTGGCAGCTGGGGCTCGGAGCGTGCCTCGCGCTCGTGCCGCTGCACCGGAGGATGTCTCCCCGCTTCAGGCCCTGGGCAGCAGTTCTGGGCAGCGTGGCGGTCTCATGGTCGATCTTCACCCTGGACGCGTCTTGGGCCTATCCGGGCTGGGTCGCGATCGTTCCCACCGCGGGAGCAGCCCTGCTGCTCGCGGGAGGAGATCCGCAGTGGAGCACGAGTACGAGCCTGAGCGCGCCGCGGAGGTCGTTCCCCAAGGTCATCATATTGCTCGGCGATGTCTCGTACTCGCTCTACCTCTGGCACTGGCCCGTGCTCGTCATCCCGACCCTTGCCTCCGGTCAGCCCCTGACGGTGTGGGAGACCCTGGGTGCGGTAGCACTCTCGGTCCTGCTGGCCGGCCTCACGTATCGCTATGTCGAGCAGCCCACCCGGCGTGCCGGAGCATGCAGCCAGAAGCCGTGGCGGCTCGTCTCCTTCGGCGTGGTGACCTCGATGGTCGTGGCTGGGGTGCTGGCCGTCGTCCCGGCCGCCTTCACCCTGACCTCGACGGAGACCGTGCCGACCTTTGTAGGCGGACAGATTCCTGAGCGTCTGGAGGCGCCACGCGCGGTGCCGCTGAACATCTCGGACAGTCTCGCGAGCCCGTCGCGAGCGGCGATCTTCAGCGGCTGCACGGACCTCACACCGACCGACGACGAGGCTCAGCTCGAGCGCTGCCGCGGGGGCGACACCGACGGGTCCGCAGCCAGCGTCGCTCTTATCGGGGACTCCCACGCTGGTCATCTGCAACCGACACTCGACGAGATCGGCGAGGACGAGGGCTTCACCGTCGATACGTACCTCCGCAACGCCTGCCCCGTGTTTGCCGCACCCATCACCCACTACGACTCAGGACGTCCTCATCCCGAGTGTCAACCATGGCGGGAGGATCTCCTCATGGGGCTACGCGCTGTGCCGCCCGACGTCATCGTCGTCTCCCACAACGACGCGGGATACTTCGATGACCTCGGTGTCGCCCCCTCGGTTGACGAGTGGCTCGGGTGGGAACGAGAGCTCATCAATGACCTGCCGGACGTCCCCGTGCTCATCGTCTCCGAGACGCCCCACTGGGTCCGCTCTCCCGCGACGTGCCTGGCCGAGAACCTCGACGACGTCGCTCCATGCTCGTTGCCCGCCGACGGTGCTTACCCTTTCGACCACGCCGCACTGCTAGGCGCAGACCTCGACGCGGGTCGGGAGTCGCCGGTAGGGGTACTCGACGGTCACGATCTCGTGTGCGCCAACCGCTGCTACGCGATCGCCGGATCCATCCTTCTCTACTCGGATCGGGACCACCTGACCGACACGGGGGCACGTGCCCTGGCGAAGCGCTTCCAGACCCGCTGGGAGGCCTCGGGGATTCCGGTTCCGTGAAGCTCAGCGCGGATAGGGTGACCGCGTGAGCAGCGAGACAGTGCCCCGGATCCTCGTCGTGTGCACGGGCAACGTCTGCCGCTCGCCCTACATGGAGCGGGTCATCCAGCAGGTCGTCGACAAGGCGTGGGGGGCCGGTGCCGTCGAGGTCCACAGCGCTGGGACGGGAGCCCTCGCCGGGCGGGGTATGGACCCAGGCACCGAGGAGATCCTCCGATGCGCCGGGGTGAGGACAGAGGGATTCAAGGCCCGGCAGCTCGTCAAGGACCACGTCGCGTCCTCCGCGCTCGTCCTCACAGCCACCCGGGCTCACCGGGGCCCTGTCGCCTCACTCCACCCGCGAGCCTTGCGTTACACCTTTGCGCTCGGCGACTTCGTCCACCTCGCCTCGAGCCTCCCCGACGAGAAGATGCCCCGCACCGACGACCCCGCGAAGTGGCTGAGCGAGATCACCCAGGGCGTCGCCCAGCGCCGCGGTCTCGTTTCCCCGAGGGACCCTGTCGAGGTTGACGTCACCGACCCATTTCGGCGCGGTCCGGAGGTCTTCGCGCAGATGTCTCGTGAGGTCGACGTGCTCCGCCCCGGACTCGAGCGCGCGCTGGGTGGCCACCGGACGCGCTGAGCCGACAGGAGCCCGGTGGCTCTCAGACCTTGTGACCTCGGGCGGTCCGGGTCCGGCGACGCAGTGACGTCTCCGAGGTGTCTGCCGATGGGAGCGCCTGGTAGCCCTCGCCGTAGTAGCTGTAGGCATCGACGCCCTTCGTCGGGATGCGGTTGACGATGATCCCGAGGACCGAGGCGTTGACGCGGCCGAGCGCCTCGAGAGCGCGCGAGAGGTGCTCCTTCTTGATGACGCCCGACCCGGCGACGAGGATCGTGCCGTCGCAGATGCGGCCGAGCACGGCGGCGTCGGTGACCGGCAGGACCGGCGGTGCGTCGAGGAGGACGTAGTCGAAGCGGCGCTCGAGCTCGTCGAGCGTGTGGCGCATCTGGGGCGACCCGAGCAGCTCGCTGGGGTTCGGGGGGATCGGGCCGGCACCGAGGATCTCCATCCGGCCGGTGCCGAAGGGCTGGAGAACGTCGTCGAGGTCGGCCTCGCCGATGAGGACGTTTGTCAGCCCGACAGTGCCGTCCATGCCGAGGTAGTCGAGCAGCCGGGGGCGACGCAGGTCGGCCTCGATGATGCAGACCGAGCTCCCGGCCTCGGCCATCGTCACGCCGAGGTTGGCGGTCGTCGTCGTCTTGCCCTCACCAGGCAGCGACGAGGTCACGACGATCGTGCGGATCTCGTGGGCGGCGTCGACGAACTGGAGGTTCGTCCGCAGCGCCCGGAATGCCTCCGCGCGGACGCTGTGCGCGTCGTCCTGGACGACGAGGGGGTGCTTTGGCGCCTGCGCGTCGAAGTGGATGGCACCGATGATGGGCTCCTCGGTGACCTCCCGCACCTCCTTCTCGGTCTTGATCGAGGTGTCCTGCATGTCGCGGATGAGCGCCAGGACGAGGCCGAGCAGGAGGCCCAGGACACCGCCCAGGGCGAGGTTGAGCAGCGGGTTGGGGCTGACCGGGACGGTCGGTACGGCAGCGGGACGCGTCACGGTGACAGTGATCGGTGCGGAGCGGTCGCCACGGGAGGTCTCGATCTCGCCGACGGTTCGGATGAACTGGTCCGCGATCCCCTCCGCGATGTCGGCGGCGGTCTGCGGGTCGTTGTCGCGGACAGCCACCTCGATGAGCACCGTGTCCAGCGGCACGTTCGTCGTTACCCGCTGCTCGAGGACCTCCGAGGGGACGTCGAGCCCGAGCTCGTCGATCACCGGGTCGAGGACGACGGGGCTCTTGATCACGTCGGCATAGGACTTCACGCGCTGCTGGGTGAAGCTGCTGCCCTGCAGCAGGGAGTCGGCACCTTCAGATGCCGACGTAGAGACGAAGAGGGCGGTCTTCGACTCGTAGGACTTGGGAGCGAGGATCGTGTACGCCGCGGCGGCACCGATGGTGAGCAGCAGGGTCAGCGCGATGACGGGCCAGCGCTTCCGCAAGATCCGGAAGTACTCCTGCAGCTCCATCGGTGTCCCTTCGTCGTCATTCGTCGCCCCCAATGTGTCGGTGGACGGCCCAGGGGACAGTATGTCCTCCCATACCCGGCACAGATGAAGGGGACGGCCCACCGTGCCGGGGGGCGCCCCCTTCGTCCGTCGTGTCCGCAGGTCACATGCCGTCGATGATCCCGTTGAGGGTGGCGGAGGGCCGCATGGCCGCGGAGGCCTTGGCCGGGTCCGGGCGGTAGTAGCCGCCGAGGTCGACCGGGCTGCCCTGGGCGTCGATGAGCTCGGTGTTGATCGTGTCCTCGTTGCTCGCGAGGGCCTCGGCGACGGGGGCGAAGCGCTCGGCGAGCTCGGAGTCCTTCGACTGGGCGGCGAGCGCCTCGGCCCAGTAGAGGGCGAGGTAGTAGTGGCTGCCGCGGTTGTCGATCGAGCCGAGCTTGCGGGCCGGCGACCTGTTCTCGTCGAGGAACCGCGCGATGGCCTCGTCGAGGGTGTCGGCGAGGACCTGCGCCTTCGGGTTGTCCTGCGTCGTCGCGAGGTGCTCCAGGGAGGCGCCGAGCGCCAAGAACTCACCCAGGCTGTCCCAGCGGAGGTAGTTCTCCTTGAGGAACTGCTGGACGTGCTTCGGGGCGGACCCGCCGGCGCCGGTCTCGAAGAGGCCACCGCCGTTGAGCAGCGGGACGATCGAGAGCATCTTCGCGCTCGTGCCGAGCTCAAGGATGGGGAAGAGGTCGGTGAGGTAGTCGCGCAGGACGTTGCCCGTCACCGAGATCGCGTCCTTGCCGGCGCGGATCTGCTCGAGGCAGTAGGTGATCGCCTCGACCGGTGCGAGGATCTTGATCTCCAGGCCGTCGGTGTCGTGCTCGTTGAGGTACTCCTCGACCTTCGCGATGACGTTGCGGTCGTGGGCGCGTTGCTCGTCGAGGTAGAAGACTGCCGGGGCGCCGGTCGCGCGGGCACGGGTGACGGCGAGCTTGACCCAGTCACGGACCGGGATGTCGCGGACCCGGGACATGCGCCAGATGTCGCCCTCGGCGACGTCATGCTCCATGAGGGTCTCGCCGGCGCCGTTGGTGACCTTGACGGTGCCTGCTGCGGGGATGACGAAGGTCGTCGGGTGCGAGCCGTACTCCTCGGCCTTCTGCGCCATGAGACCGACGTTGGGGACGCTGCCGATGGTCGCCGGGTCGAGGGCGCCGTGCTTCTTGTGGTCCTCGACGACGGCCTGGTACATCGGGCCGTAGCTGCGGTCGGGGACCATCGCGAGGGTCTCCTGCTGCTCGCCCTTCGCGTTCCACATCTGGCCGGAGTCGCGGATGACGACGGGCATCGAGGCGTCGATGATGACGTCGCTCGGGACGTGGAGGTTGGTGATGCCCTTGTCGGAGTCGACCATCGCGAGCGCCGGGCGCTCGGCGAAGACCGCGTCGATGTCGGCGCGGATCTCGTCCTGCTTCTCCTGGGGGAGGGACTCGATCGCGGAGTAGAGCGAGCCGAGCCCGAGGTTGGGGTTGACGCCGGCCTCCTTGAGGGAGTCGGCGTGCTTGGTCATGACGTCGCCGAGCCAGACGCGCACGGCGTGGCCGAAGAGGACCGGGTCGGAGACCTTCATCATCGTCGCCTTGAGGTGCAGCGAGAGGAGCAGGTCCTCGGCCTTGGCAGCCTCGATCTGCTCGGCGTAGAAGGCCTGGAGGGCCTTCGCCGACATGAAGGTGCCGTCGACGATCTCGCCGGCGAGGACGTCGACACCGTCCTTGAGCACGGTGTCGCCCTGCGGGGTGACGAGGGTGATCGCGAGGGTGTCGTCGGCGGGCATGACGACGGACTGCTCGTTGCCGTAGAAGTCGTCGCCGCTCATCGAGACGACCTGCGCCTTGTTGTCGGCGGTCCAGGGGCCGAGGCGGTGCGGGTGCTTCTTGGCGAAGTTCTTGACCGACTGAGGGGCGCGTCGGTCGGAGTTGCCCTCGCGCAGGACCGGGTTGACGGCGGAGCCGAGGACGTTGGCGTAGCGGGCCTGGACGTCCTTCTCCTCGTCGGTGCTCGGGTCGGAGGGGTAGTCGGGGATGTCGTAGCCCTGCTCCTGCAGCTCCGCGATGGCGGCCTTCAGCTGCGGGACGGAGGCAGAGATGTTCGGCAGCTTGATGATGTTGGCCTCGGGCGACTGGGTCAGCTCGCCGAGAGCGGCCAGGTTGTCGGGCACGCGCTGCTCGTCGGTGAGGCGCTCGGGGAACTGGGCGAGGATACGGCCGGAGAGGGAGATGTCGCTCGTCTCGACCTCGACGCCGGTGCCCTTGGTGAAGGCCTGGACGATCGGCAGCAGCGAGTAGCTGGCCAGGGCCGGCGCCTCGTCGATCTGGGTCCAGATGATCTTGGACGTGCTCATGCGGTTCCCTCCGTTGAAGAGTTGGGGTGTGGTGCTGGTCTCGATCCTCCCACGGGGCCGGGCAGGGGGGCGCCGACACCGGCTTGTCTTAGAATTGGCAAGGAATGGTCAGTAGTTGGTAAAGTCAGCGGGGCAGTTGTGGCAGTCCGGCGGGGATCCATCACATGGGTCACGGGCTGTTCGTCTTGGGGAGGTTCTGGTGCACGTCGAGAGCTTGATGTTCGCGGGGGGGGCAGCGATGCCTGTCGTGGGCTTCACCGCGAGCTCGCTCATGATCCGCCGCGCCAACCGGGAGGCCGCCGAGCGGCCACGGATCACCCACGAAGACCGGCTGGCCGAGCTGCGTCGCCGTTCGGCCGAGCGAGGCGTGACGCGGGGTCGGATGGCTGAGGCCATCCGCCTCGCCGAGGCCCCGATGGCCGACGCGCTGTCGCTGCGTCGAGGCTGACCTTGATCAGGCCTGCCCCCGTCGTCGGGGCAGATGTCGGAGCGGGGCGCCAGGCACTGCGCCCCCTGCAGGTGATGCTCGCGATCACCGACCTGCTCGTCATCGCGTGGGCGACGTTCGGTGCTCAGGTGGTCCGCTTCGGTGCCGAGGGACGCACCGACGTCGCCGCCAGCGCCGAGAGCTTCACCCTGAGCTACACGACGTTCAGCGCGGCGCTGACCGTGATCTGGTGGCTGACGTTGCGCCTCCATGGCGCCTACGACGCGCACATCCTCGGTCACGGGGCCGCGGAGTACCGGATCATCGGCACCACCTCGCTGAGGGTCTTCGCCGGCGTCGCGATGCTGGCCTTCGCCCTCCAGGTCGATGTGGCGAGGGGCTACATTCTGCTGGCCCTCCCCGCGGGGATCCTCGGCCTGTGGGCCGCCCGGAGGGTGTGGCGCAAGTGGCTCGGGGGACGCCGCACGGCCGGCGAGCTCAGCCACGACGTCCTCGTCGTCGGGCACGCCGCCGCGGTCGGCGAGCTGGTCGAGGTCTTCGCCAGCGTGCCCGAGGCCGGTTACCGGGTCATCGGAGCGTGCAGCTCCACGACGGAGAGCGCCATCCACGGGGTTTCTGTGCTCGGGACCGAGCGTGAGGCCGGCCGGGTTGCCATCGACCTCGGGGTCGACGTCGTGGCCTGCTCGAGCACCCATGGGCTGGGGGTGGCTGGCCTGCGGAGACTGGGGTGGTCCCTCGAGGGCAGCGACATCGACCTCGTGGTCTCCCCAGGCCTGACCGAGATCGCTGGGCCGAGGGTCCTCACGCGGCCGGTCGCGGGCCTGCCGCTGCTGCACGTCGAGGCGCCGAAGTTCACCGGCCCACGGCTCGCGCTGAAGTCGGTGATCGACTGGGTCGGCGCGCTGCTCCTCCTCGTCGTCTTCTCCCCGCTCATGCTCGTCGTGGCCGCCGTCATCAAGCTGTCGGACGGCGGGCCGGTCTTCTTCCGGCAGCAGCGGGTCGGTCTTGACGGCGAGATCTTCAGGATGACGAAGTTCCGCTCCATGGTCGTCGACGCCGAGGAGCGACTCGAGGAGCTCCGGGCCAGGCACGCCGGCGCCGAGGAGCGGGGAGTTCTCTTCAAGATGGAGGACGACCCGCGGGTCACCCCCTTCGGCCGGTTCATCCGCCGGTACTCGATCGACGAGCTGCCGCAGCTCTTCGACGTGCTCGCGGGGAAGATGAGCCTCGTCGGTCCTCGGCCGCCGCTGCCGCACGAGGTCTCGCAGTACGGGGACGACGTCCGTCGTCGGCTGCTCGTCAAGCCCGGGATGACCGGGCTCTGGCAGATCAACGGACGCAGCGACCTCACCTGGGACGAGTCGGTGCGCTTCGACCTCTACTACGTGGAGAACTGGTCGGTCGCCCAGGACCTCCTCATCCTCTGGCGGACCCTCGCGGCCGTCATCCGCAAGGAAGGTGCCTACTGATGGACGCTCGCCGACGCCGCAGTGCGCCCTGAGGAAAGTGGCGAGCCCCGCCTGCGGGGCGAGCGCTGCCTCGTGGACCACGCACCGGTCGCCGCAGGCCGCGACGTTCTGGCGGAGGGTCTGCAGGTTGTGGGGCACCGAGGGTGTGGAAGGCAGCTCGGTAGTTGCGCAGCCGGAAGGGGTTGGCGGTCACGGTGAAGAGGGTCGCGGTCTGGTACGGGGCCGTGAGCCAGAGCAGGGACCGCAGGGCAGGGCTGGGTGGGTGGCGCGAGTAGACGAGGACGGTCAGAGTGGTGACCCCAAGGGCCGCGTCCGAGACGGACACGTCAGTCCCGCCCACGCTGAGCCGCGCGGCGCCGTAGAGCAGAGGCAGCGCCAAGAGCGGGACCGCCACCGGGTGGAGGGCGGTGACCCCGAGGAGCAGGACGACGGCGGCCACCGCAGGAGCCACCACGGGTCGCTGAGGTGCCAGCCATCCGATCCCGGTCGCTACCAGGAGGCCGACGATCAGGCCGACCGGGGCGATGAGGCTGATGGGCAGGGTGCACCACGTCGTCGGCCTAGACGCCCTCCGGATCCTGGCCGCACTGGCTGTCTTCGTCTGCCACCTCGCGGCCTACTGGGAGCTGCAGGATCTGCCCCTGAAGCTGCCCGAGCTCCTCGCCAACGGCTCGCACGGGGTCGACGTCTTCATCGTGCTGTCGGGGTTCGTGCTCAGCCTCCCGGTGCTCGTGACGGGCAGAGAGCTCGACACGGCCAACTTCCTCCGACGCCGAGCCTCGAGGATCCTGCCTCCGTACTACGTCGCCCTGGCGCTGGCGGCAGCACTGGCGCTCTCGCCCGCCGCCTGGATGATCGTGGCGGAGCGTGCCTCCCTCGGTGACCTGGCGTGGCACGCGGTCCTCCTCCAGCCGTGGACCCCGTCGCGGTTCGGCACGATCAACGGGTCGCTGTGGAGCGTCGCGCTCGAGGTCCAGCTGTACGCGCTGATGCCCTTCCTCATGCTCTTCGCGCGACGCTGGGGGGTCATGCCCCTCGCCGTCGGGACGGCGGTCCTCTCGGTCGGCCTGACAGCTGTGGACGTCCCGGGCGCCCTCGGCGCCGCGGTCAGCGACGAGCACAACCTCCTGGTGCGTCTCTTCCAGTTCGTCGCGGGCATGGCATGCGCTCGTCTCGTCGTGGATCGTCGGGTGCCTCCCAGCTGGGTCCTCTGGCCTGCCCTGCTCGTCAGCGGTCTGGTGGCCATAGGTGCCAACACGGCAGAGATGCGGGTGGGGCAGGCGGTCCTCTGGGGCGTGGCCTCGAGCTGTCTGCTGCTCCTCGTCGTCAGCGACCTCGGGGGGAGGATGGCGCGCACCCCGCTCGAGCGTTGGGGCCTCGGGGCCTACAGCTTCTACCTGCTTCACCAGCCGATCGTCCTGGTGCTGGGGAAGGTGGTCCGGCCTCATGTCATCGATGACCGGCTCGCCCTTGTCGTGGGGATCCTCGTGTGCCTGCCGCCGGTGGGGCTCGCCGCGTGGGCCCTCTACCTCGCCGTCGAGCGCCCGGCACACCTCTTTGGCAGGGCCCGGTACCGCTCGCTCAAGCCGTCGGGCCAGCCCGCGCCCTAGGGTGTGGCCGGGAGCACCGGTGACAGGAGGACGAGTGGCCAGATCGCGGGACCTGACCGTCGACATCGCCAAGGGCATCACGATCGTCCTCATCGTCCTCAGCCACGCCATCGTCGGCGTGTGGCACGCCGAGACGGTCGACGACGAGGCGCGCGGTGCGCTCATGCCCGCCCTCTACCTCGTGCACATCGTCGTCTTCGCCTTCCTCTCCGGGCTCTTCGTCGCCCGCGGTGTGGAGAAGTCCGGTGCTGCCCGCTACCTCGCCTCCCGGGCCGCACTCTTCGTCTGGCTGTACCTGCTGTGGACCCTGCTGCAGCGTGGGGCGCGGGTCATCGGCGGCCCCTTCTCCGCCAACCAGGCCTCACCGCTGGAGCTGCTCACGGTGTGGCGCCCCGAGGGTCAGCTGTGGTTCCTGCCGTGGCTGCTCGCCGCGACCGTGCTCGTCGTCCTCGCCCGCCCCTGGGCCTCCGCGCTGCGTGGGTGGGGCCTGCTCGTCGCGACGTCGGTGATGGCCCTGCTCGTCTGGGGGTGGGAGCCCAACGTCGTGGTCGTCCAGGGCCTGGCGATCACCCCCTTCTTCGTCGCCGGCGCCCTGGTGCGGGGGGACCGCTTGTCCGAGCTCGTCCGGCGGCTCGGCGTAGCGGCCCTCACCGCTGCCGTCGTCGTCGCGGGCGGCCTCTACGCGCTGGTGGTCACCGTGGCCCACTTCGCCATGCCGACCGCGGCCAGCCCGGACCGCTCACCCGTCCCGCTCGCCTGGGGGGTCCTCGGCTCGGTGAGCGGGCTCGTCCTCGTCCTGGCCGTGAGCGCCCTCCTCGCCCGGAGCGTCGGCACCGGTGCGGTGGCCGCCCTCGGCCGGCGCAGCATGGAGATCTACCTCGGCCACATCCTCGTCGGCTCGCTGACCCGGGCCGCCCTGGTCGAGGTGGGGGTGAGCGACGGGCTCGTCCATCTCGTCGTCGGCACGGTCACGGGCGTGCTCGTCCCCGTCCTCGTGTGGTGGGTCGCCACGCGCGTCGGCGCGGGCTGGCTCTTCGCCCCGCCGAAGGGGGTCGAGCGTCGGCTGGCGGGTCGACCGGTCTGACGGGGTCTCGAGGCTCGCAAGCTCGCACCTCGACCCGCATGAAGCTCGCACTCGACCAGCGGAGGGTCAGACCTCCCGGGCCGCCGGGCCGGAGGGGAGCGCAGCGTAGAAGACCGGCGCGTCCCACCCCTTCGCCGCGAAGACCCGTTCCGTCGCCTCCCGGACCGCCCCGACGCTGTCGTGGGCGACGAGGGTGACGGTGGACCCGCCGAAGCCGCCCCCGGTCACCCGTGACCCGAGAGCCCCCGCAACCAGCGCCGACTCGACGGCGACGTCGAGGTGGGGGACGGTCACCTCGAAGTCCTCTCGCAGCGAGACGTGCCCTGCGGTGAGGCACGCACCGACGGCTGCGAGGTCTCCGGTGTCGAGAGCGGCCACGACGGCACGGACCCGCTCATTCTCGGTGACGACGTGCCGGGCACGTCGCCCGACGACCTCGTCCACCGCAGCGAGGAGCGAAGGCAGGTCCGCCGGCCCGAGCGAGCGCAGGCTCGGCACCCCCGCGGCCGCAGCCGCCGCCTCGCAGGCGCGTCGCCGCGCCTCGTACTGCCCGTCGAGGAGCTGGTGCGGGCTGCGGGTGTCCGTGACGAGCAGGCTGTGCCCAGGCAGGGCGGCGGGGATGTGCTCGACCGCGCCGTCCTGGCAGTCGAGCAGCAGCAGGTGCCCGGCGCGCGCCCGCAGCGAGACGGTCTGGTCCATGCCGCCGGTGGCGGCTCCGGCGACGACGTTCTCCGCCCGCACGCACGCGGCCGCCAGCTCCGCGCGACCCTCGTCGGACCCCAGCAGCCCGAGCCCGAAGAGGTCGCTCGCCGCGGCCCCCACCGCGCACGCCAGCGCCGCCGAGCTCGACAGCCCCGCCCCCGTCGGCACGTTCGAGGCGAAGGCCAGCTCCATCCCGCGCACCTCGTGACCCGCCTGCCGCAGCGCCCACAGGACCCCGACGACGTAGGCGGCCCACCCCTTCGGACGACCGGGACCGGCCTGGCCCAGGTCGCACCGCAGCACCCGGCCGAAGCCCGCCGAGGACAGGACGACGAGGTCGTCGTCGCGGCGCGACGCGGCGACCCGGGTGCGCAGCGGGAGAGCCAGCGGCAGGCACAGCCCGTCGTTGTAGTCGGTGTGCTCACCGATGAGGTTGACCCGCCCCGGCGCAGACCACACCCCCTCGGCGGGTGCTCCGGTGCGCTCCTGCAGGACCTCGGTGACCTCCACGATCAGACCGTACCGACGAGCGACCACGCGCGTCGGCACCGGGGGAGCCCCTGACATGATGGGGCCCATGCCCGAGCACACCCCTGCCACCCAGCCGCGCTCCCTCTCGGGGATGCAGCCGACGAGCGACTCGCTGCACCTGGGCAACTACATCGGTGCGCTGATCAACTGGGTCGAGCTCCAGGAGCGCACCGACGCCTTCTACTTCGTCGCCGACCTGCACGCGCAGACCGTGCCGACCGACCCCGAGGTCATCCGCCGGCGCACCCGGATCACCGCCGCGCAGTTCATCGCCGGAGGGGTCGACCCCGAGCGCTCGGCCGTCTTCTGCCAGAGCCATGTCCGGGAGCACACCGAGGTGGCGTGGATCCTGTCCTGCCAGACGGCGTTCGGCGAGATGAACCGGATGACGCAGTTCAAGGACAAGACCGCCAAGGGGCAGAACGCCAACGTCGGGCTCTTCTACTACCCGATCCTCATGGCCAGCGACATCCTCCTCTACCGGCCGGAGTACGTGCCCGTCGGCGACGACCAGCGCCAGCACCTCGAGATCACCCGCGACCTCGCCACCCGCTTCAACACCCGCTTCGGCGAGACCTTCGTCGTGCCCGAGCCGTACATCCTCAAGGAGTCGGCGCGGATCATGGACCTCCAGGAGCCGGCGCAGAAGATGTCCGGCTCCACGTCGAGCGACAAGGGCCTGCTGCTCCTCAGCGACGAGCCGTCCCGCCTGGCGAAGAAGCTGCGCTCCGCCGTCACCGACACCGACGCCGAGATCCGCTTCGACCCCGAGGCCAAGCCCGGCGTCTCCAACCTGCTGACCATCCACTCCGCGCTCTCAAGACGCCCGGTCGACGAGCTCGTCGCCGAGTACGCCGGCCGCGGCTACGGCGACCTCAAGAAGGACGTCGCCGAGGTCGTCGTCGCCGCCGTCGAGCCCTTCCAGGTCCGCATGGCCGAGCTCATGGACGACCCGGCCGAGCTCGACCGGATCCTCGCCACGGGTGCCGAGCGAGCCACCGAGGTCGCCAGCCAGACCCGCAACGCCGTCTACGACGCCGTCGGGGTCCTGCCCCCGGCCGGAGGGTTCTGAGCGGTCATGGCGACCTACGGCGTCTCGATCGCCATCCCCTCGCCCTGGGGGGACGAGCTCCAGCTGTGCAGAGAGGGGTACGGCGACCCGCAGGCGCACGCCATCCCACCGCACGTCACGCTGCTGCCGCCGACCGTCATCGAGGACGCCGACCTGCCCGCCTTCGAGGCCCACCTCGAGCTCGTCGGGGCACGCTTCGCCCCCTTCGACATGCTGCTGCGCGGGACCGGCACGTTCCGGCCGATCAGCCCCGTCGTCTTCGTCCAGGTCGCCGCCGGCATCCCGTGGTGCGAGCTGCTCGAGCAGGCCGTGCGCAGCGGACCGGTGCACCGCGAGCTCGAGTTCCCCTACCACCCGCACGTGACCGTCGCCCACGCCGTGCCGGAGGCCAACCTGGACCAGGCCTTCGCCGGGCTCGAGCACTTCGAGGCGGCCTTCACGGTCGGGGACATCCACCTCTACGTCCACGGGGACGACGAGGTCTGGCGGCCGCTGCGGGCCTTCGAGCTCGCCGGCTGAGGAAGAGCTCGCCACCCCGACGCCCGGCGGGGGCACCAAGGTGTCACCCACGCGTCACCCGGCACCACCCCCTTCGTCACCGGATGACGCACCGGTGACGCGACGGTGGGCGTCGTGAGAGTTGCCATCGCGACCGAGTCCTTCCTGCCGAGTCTCAACGGCGTGACCACGAGCGTGTGCCGGGTCACCGAGGAGCTGGCCGAGCAGGGGCACGAGGCGATGATCATCGCCCCCGGCCCCGGACCGTCCTGGTTCGCCGGGCAACCCGTCCGACGACTGCCGGGCATGACCGTGCGCGGCTTCCGGGCCGGGCTGCCGACGCGCGAGCTGCGGCGGGCGGTGCGCGACTTCCGGCCCGACGTCGTCCACCTCGCCTCGCCCTTCCTCGTCGGTGCCCGCGGTGTCCGGGAGGCCGTGACCGCGGACGTCCCGACCGTGGCGATCTACCAGACCGACATGCCCTCCTACGTGCAGCAGCACGGGCCGGGGGCGCTCGGACGCGGCGCCGAGGCGCTCACCTGGCGGTGGATCCGCAACCTCCACGAGCGGGCCGACCTCACCCTGGCACCCTCACAGCCGACGCTCGACGAGCTACGGGCCCACGGCGTCCCGCGCACCGGGCTGTGGGGGAGAGGGGTCGACACCCGCCTCTTCAACCCTCGCCGGCGAGACGAGGAGGGCACCCTCGCACTGCGCCGCGCGCTGGCCCCCGAGGGCGAGGTGCTCCTCGGCTACGTCGGCCGGCTGGCCCCGGAGAAGGAGCTGCACCGGCTCGTCGAGATCGCCCAGCTGCCCGGCACGCGGCTCGTCCTCGTCGGGGAGGGCCCGAGCCGCAACGAGCTCGGCGCGCGGCTCTCCGAGGCCGTCGCCTCGAGCGGCCGGCGACCGAACCTGCCGCCCGCCTTCCTCGGTCCGCTCACGGGCGACGCACTGGCCCGTGCCTACGCCGCCTTCGACCTCTTCGTCCACACGGGCACCAAGGAGACCTTCGGCCAGACGCTCCAGGAGGCGGCCGCGACCGGGCTGCCCGTCGTGGCGCCCGGCGCCGGTGGACCCCTCGACCTCGTCATGCACGGCGAGACCGGGTACCACTACGACCCGACGCTGCCCGGCTCGCTCCTCGAGCACGCACGTCGTCTCGCGGTGGACCCGTCGCTGCGGGACGCCATGGGGCGCGCCGGTGCCCAGCGCGTCGCCGGCCGGTCGTGGGCCGCCCTCACCGGACAGCTCGTCGACCACTACGACCGCGTGCTCACCGGCCGCGTCGCCTGAGCCCGGTCGTCCTGCCAGGTACGGTCCTGGGCATGAGCGGCGAGACCTCGGCGGCAACGGGCGACGGCACGGACGAAGGGGTGATCCCGGGCTTCTGGGCGGTCGTGCCCGCCGGGGGAGCGGGGACCCGGCTGTGGCCGGTGTCCCGGGCCACGTCGCCGAAGTTCCTCCACGACCTCACCGGCAGCGGCCGCACCCTCATCCAGGCGACCGTCGACCGGCTCCGCCCGCTCGCCGGCGACCAGGTCGTCGTCGTCACGGGCGAGGCGCACGCCGCCGCAGTCCGGGAGCAGCTGCCCGGTCTGCCCTCCGACCACCTGCTCGCCGAGCCCAGCCCCCGGGACTCCATGGCGGCGATCGCCTGGGCCGCGGCGGTGCTCGAGGCCCGCGACCCCGATGCGGTGCTGGGGTCCTTCGCCGCCGACCACGTCGTCACCGGCAGCGAGGCCTTCCGCGCGGCGGTCACCGAGGCCGTCGACGTCGCCCGGCAGGGCTTCCTCGTGACCATCGGCATCGAGCCGACCTTCCCGTCGACCGGCTTCGGGTACATCCAGACCGGGCGAGGGCTCCCCGGCTTCCGGACCGCCTGCCGGGTGCGGCAGTTCGTCGAGAAGCCCGACGCCCGCCGCGCCGCGAGCTACCTCGCGACCGGGGAGTTCCGGTGGAACGCCGGGATGTTCGTCGTGCGGGCGACCACGCTGCTCGACCTGCTCGCTCGCTGGCATCCCGCGCTCGCCGACGGCGCGCGCCTGCTGGCCCGCGCGCCCGAGCGGCACGACGAGATCTGGCCGACGCTGGAGAAGATCGCCATCGACCACGCGCTGGCCGAGCCGGCCGCCGACGAGGGCCTCGTCGCCGTCGTGCCGGGGACCTTCGGCTGGGACGACATCGGCGACTTCAGGTCGCTGGCGGGGCTGCTGCCCGGTGACGAGGACGGCGTCATCGTCGTCGGCGACGAGGAGCAGGTCCAGGCCGTCGACTCGAGCGGGCTCGTCGTCAGCGAGTCCGGCCGGCTCGTCGCCCTCGTCGGCGTCGAGGGCATCGTCGTCGTCGAGACCGACGACGCCCTCCTCGTGACGACGGCCGAGCGCGCCCAGGACGTCAAGCGGGTCGTCGAGGCGCTCAAGGCCGCGGGCCGTACCGAGCTCGTGTGACCCCGGTCGCCGCGCCAGGGCCCCGGAGTAGAGTGCGACGTTGACATGACAGCTCCCCTCGCCCCGACGCTCCTGCGCGTCGTCGACGACCTCGTCCCGGAGCTCATCGCCTTCCGCCGCGATCTCCACGCGCACCCCGAGCTGGGCTTCGCCGAGCACCGGACGACCCAGCGGATCCGCGAGCGGATCGTCGCCGCCGGCCTGACCCCCACTGACGTCGGCGAGACCGGCCTCGTCGTCGACCTCGGGGCCGAGCAGCCCCGCCGGCGGGTCGCGCTGCGCGGCGACATCGACGCCCTGCCGATCCGTGAGCGCACCGGCCTCGACTGGTCCTCGACGGTCGAGGGCGTGTGCCACGCCTGCGGCCACGACGTCCACACCGCCGTCCTGCTCGGCGCGGGCCTGGCCCTGTCCACCGTCGCCGACGACCTCGCCGAGCGCGGCGTCGGCGTCCGCCTCGTCTTCCAGCCCGCCGAGGAGTCGATGCCCGGCGGCGCGGAGAAGCTCGTCGAGCTCGGGGTCATGCGCGACGTCGACGTCGCCTACGCCGTCCACTGCGACCCCTCGATCGACGTCGGCAGCATCGGGCTCAAGGAGGGTCCGCTCACCGCCGCCGCCGACCGCGTCGTCATCACCGTCGGCGGCCGAGGCGGCCACACCTCCCGCCCCCACCTCACCGAGGACCTCACCTTCGCGCTCGCCAAGGTCGTCACCGAGGTGCCCGCGATCCTCTCCCGCCGGATGGACCCCCGCTCCGGCGTCGCCCTCGTCTGGGGGCAGATCCAGGCCGGCGGCGCCGCCAACGTCATCCCCTCGACCGGCCGCGCCGAGGGCACGATCCGGATGCTCGACGTCTCCGTCTGGGACGACATGGAGTCCTTCCTCACCGAGATCGTCCACGAGGTCGTCGAGCCCTACGGCGTGCGCGCACGCGTCGAGTACGTCCGCGGCGTTCCGCCCGTCGTCAACGACCCCAAGGCCGTCGCCGCCCTCGGTCGGGCCGCGCTCACCGCCCACCTCGCACCGGTGCCGACCCCGCAGTCGCTCGGCGGCGAGGACTTCGGCTGGCTCATCCAGGAGAGCAGCGGGGCCATGGCCCGCCTCGGGACGAGGACCCCCGGAGGGACGACCTACGACCTCCACCAGGGCGACCTCGTCGTCGACGAGGGCGCCGTGCGTGCCGGCACCCTGCTGCTCACCCTGGCCGCCGCGGGGGAGTGGACCCGGGTCGACGACCCGAGCTGACCCCCCTTCGTACCCCCCTCGGTACCGGCGAAGGGGTGGCACCGACCGGTCACGGCAGCGTCGCGACTCGGTAACAACCCCGGGGAGATCCGCGGGAACGGTCAAGGCACGAGACCGCCGGGCCTAGCATTGATCGAAGGGCCGACCCCTGCCGGCCACCTGCACACGCCCAATTGAAGGAGAGCACCGTGCGCCACTCCCTGATCAAGGTCGCCGCGATGTCGTCGGTGGCCGCCCTGTCCCTCGCCGCCTGCGGCGGCTCCGACGCCGACTCGGACGCGACCTCCGGCGGAGGCGACAACGCCAGCGACGTGAAGTTCTGCCTGGCCTACGACGTGGGTGGCCGCGGCGACCAGTCCTTCAACGACTCGGCGGCCAAGGGCCTCGACAAGGCGAAGTCCGAGCTCGGCATCGACTCGGCCGAGGCCGAGGCCAGCCAGGAGGAGAACGACGCAGCCCGCGAGGACCGCCTCAACGCGCTCGTCGACGGCGGCTGCACCGACATCGTCGGCGTCGGCTTCATCTACGCGACCGCGGTCGGCAACGCCGCCAAGGCCAACCCGGACGTGAACTTCGGTGTCGTCGACGACGCGTCGCCGGCCTCCGAGGGCGACAACATCGCCCAGCTCGTCTTCGCCGAGGAGGAGGGCTCCTTCCTCGTCGGTGCGGCCGCGGCCCTGAAGTCCAAGAGCGGCAAGCTCGGCTTCGTCGGTGGCATGGACACCCCGCTCATCAACAAGTTCGAGAAGGGCTTCGAGGCCGGCGCCAAGGAGGTCAACCCTGACGCCACCGTCGAGGTCAAGTACCTCGCCGACAACGGCTCCGGCTTCGCCGACCCGGCCAAGGGCAAGACCGCGGCCGAGGGCATGTACGACCAGGGTGCCGACGTGGTCTACCACGCCGCTGGTGGCTCGGGCTCCGGTGTCTTCCAGGCGGCCAAGGCCGCGAAGAAGCTCGCGATCGGTGTCGACTCCGACCAGGCGCTCACCGCCGAGGAGGACGTCCGTGACGTCATCCTCACCTCCATGGTCAAGAACGTCGACGTCGCGATCTTCGACATGGCCAAGGCCTCGGTCGACGGCGAGCCGCTGAGCGGCGTGCAGTCCTTCGACCTCAAGTCCGGCGGCGTCGACTACGCGACCACCGGCGGCAAGGTCGACGACATCAAGACCAAGCTCGACGAGTACAAGCAGCAGATCATCGACGGTAAGATCACCGTCCCGTCCAGCTGATCTCGCAGGACGCCTGGGGCCCGGTCACGCGATGCGCGTCGGCCGGGCTCCCGGTCGTCCAGGGAGATACCCTGAGCCCCCGGGTCGTCCCTGACGACCCGTCCCGCCCGCAGCCTCGATGACGAGGAGACCGCCATCAGCACCGCAGCCACGCAGCAGGCCGGCACGGCAGCCCACCCGGGCGCGACCGCCGTGCGCCTCGAGGGCATCACCAAGCGATTCCCCGGCGTCATCGCCAACCACGACGTGACCTTCGAGGTCGCCCGCGGCACCGTGCACGCCATCGTCGGCGAGAACGGCGCGGGCAAGTCGACGCTGATGAAGATCCTCTACGGGGTCCAGCGCCCCGACGAGGGCACGATCGAGATCAACGGGGAGCGGGTCGACCTCAAGACCCCCAGCGATGCCATCAAGCACGGCGTCGGCATGGTCTTCCAGCACTTCATGCTCGCGGACAACCTCACCGTGCTCGAGAACGTCGTCCTGGGCGCCGAGGGGCTGCACGGCATCGGGGGCAAGGCGCGCGAGGAGATCCGCCGGATCTCCTCGGCCTACGGCCTCGACATCGACCCGGACTCGCTCGTCGGCGAGCTCGGCGTCGGCGCCCGCCAGCGGGTCGAGATCCTCAAGGTCCTCTACCGCGGCGCCAAGATCATCATCCTCGACGAGCCGACGGCCGTCCTCGTGCCGCAGGAGGTCGACGAGCTCTTCGACAACCTGCGCGAGCTCAAGGCCGAGGGCCTGACCGTCCTCTTCATCTCGCACAAGCTCGACGAGGTGCTCTCCGTCGCCGATGCCGTCACGGTGATCCGCCGGGGCACGACCGTCGACACGGTGCTCCCGCAGGACGTCAACGCCCGTCAGCTCGCCGAGCTCATGGTCGGCTCCGAGCTCCCGACCCCCCAGACCGAGGAGTCCACTGTCACCGACCGACCCGTCCTGCGGGTCGAGGGGGTCAAACTCGCCGGCGCGGCCGGCGCCGGACGCGACCTGCTGAGCGATGTCTCGCTGACGATCCACGCGGGTGAGGTCCTCGGCATCGCGGGCGTCGAGGGCAACGGCCAGGCCGAGCTCGTCGAGGTCATCATGGGCATGCGTGAGCCCAGCTCAGGCACCGTCTGGCTCGAGGACACCGACATCTCCGACTGGGGGGTCCGCCAGATCCGCGAGGCGGGCGTCGGGTACATCCCCGAGGACCGGCAGCGCCACGGCCTGCTCCTCGACGCCCCGCTGTGGGAGAACCGGATGCTCGGTCACCAGACCGAGAAGCCCAACGTCAAGGGGCAGCTCATCGACGGCGCCGGCGCCCGCAAGGACACCGAGCGCATCGTCGAGCAGTACGACGTGCGGACCCCGAGCATCTACGTCACCGCCGGGTCCCTCTCCGGCGGCAACCAGCAGAAGCTCATCGTCGGGCGCGAGATGAGCCACGCCCCCAAGGTGCTCATCGCGGCGCACCCGACCCGAGGCGTGGACGTCGGCGCGCAGGCCGCCATCTGGGACCTCATGCGTGAGGCCCGGCGCGAGGGCCTCGCCGTGCTGCTCATCAGCGCCGACCTCGAGGAGCTCATCGGGCTCTCCGACACGATCAAGGTCATCCTCCGCGGGCGGATCACCGGCGAGTTCGACCCGGACGAGGTGACGAGCCAGCAGCTCGGCAGCGCGATGACCGGCGCGGACGCCGAGGCCGGCCCCGAGCCTCTCCCCGGGCGGAACGACCACAGCGAAGGAACCCAGGCATGAGCCGCTTCAACCCGCGCAGCCTCCTGCTGACGCTGGCCGCTCCGGTGCTGGCGCTCGTCGTCGCCTTCGTCGTCACCTCGCTCATCCTGCTCGCCGTCGGCGACCCGGTCGGCAAGGTGTGGGAGACCCTGCTCACGCCGCCGCGGGCCCGTGCCGTGGTCAACATCGTCAACAACGGTGCCGTCTACTACCTCTCGGCGATCGCCGTGGCCATCGGCTTCAAGATGAACCTCTTCAACATCGGTGTCGACGGCCAGTACCGCATCGCGACCTTCGCCGCGGCGGTCTTCGCCGGGAACGGCTGGCTGCCAGGGCCGCTGAACATCCTCGTCGCCCTCCTCGTCGCCATGCTCGCCGGCGGCATCTGGGCCGGCATCGCCGCGTGGCTCAAGGTCAAGCGCGGTGTCTCCGAGGTCATCTCGACGATCATGCTCAACGCGATCTCCGCCGGTCTCGTCGGCTGGGGCCTGCGGCAAGTCGGCTCCCGCGCCGAGGGGGGCAACACGATCAGCACCACGGAGATCCCGCTGAGCTCCCAGCTCGAGGGCCTCCAGATCATCCCGGGGGCGGCCAACCGGGTCTACACCCTGGCCCTGCTCGCGATCGTCGTCGGCCTGGCCTACTGGTTCATCCTCAACCGCACCCGCTTCGGCTTCGACCTGCGGGCGACCGGACAGTCCGAGACCGCGGCCGTGGCCAGCGGCGTCAAGGTCCCGCGCATGGTCATCGGGGCGATGATCGCCTCCGGTGCCGTCGCCGGCCTCATCGGCATGCCGGCGTTCTTCGGCGCCGACCACTCCTACGGGCTGAACTTCCAGGGTGGCATCGGCTTCATCGGCATCGGGATCGCCCTGCTCGGCCGCAACCACCCCGTCGGCATCGCCTTCGCGGCGCTGCTCTGGGCCTACCTCGACCGGACCTCTGACGCCCTCCAGCTGCAGGCCGGTGTCGCACCGCAGCTCGTCTTCATCATCCAAGGTGTCATCCTCTTCGCCGTCGTCATCGCCTACGAGGTGATCCGGCGTGTCGACCAGCGCATGGAGCAGACCCACGTGGCCAAGACCCTTCGAGAAGCCAGCCCGGTCAAGGAAGGGGTGTCGGCATGAGCGACACAGGTCTGAGGGTCGGCGCTGCGGCATCCCCCGAGGCGCCCGCCGAGGCACCCAGGCGCTCCCGTCTGCCCTGGTGGACCTCCGCGGCCGTCGTCGCGGGCGTCCTCCTCGTCCTCGCGATCGTCCGCGTCGTCACCGGCGTCGGCGAGGTGAGCTCCTCCGGCACGCTCGGCGCCGCGCTCGCCTGGGCCATGCCCATCGCGCTCGCCGGTCTCGGCGGCCTCTGGTCCGAGCGGGCCGGCATCGTCAACATCGGTCTCGAGGGCATGATGATCCTCGGCACCTGGGGCGCCGCCTTCGGCGCCATCCACGGCGGGCCCTGGATGGGTCTGGTCGGCGCGATCCTCGGCGGTGTCGTCGGCGGCATCATCCACGCGATCGCCACGGTGACCTTCGGCGTCGACCACATCGTCTCCGGCGTGGCGCTCAACATCATCGCCCTCGGCGCCGCGGCCTTCCTCGCGACCCGCTTCTTCTCCGAGCTCGAGGGCGGCGGGTCGACCCAGTCGCCGCCGTTGCCCGGCCTGTGGCGCGTCCCGGACAACCCGGTCGCAGGTGCCTTCGAGTCCGTCGAGCAGTCCGACATCTTCTTCGTCTCCGAGGTCGGCGCGCTGCTGCGCGCCCTGACCGTCGGCGTCTCCATCCTGACGATCGTCGGCATCGGCCTCTTCGTCGCCAGCTACTGGATCCTGTGGCGGACCCCCTTCGGCCTGCGGCTGCGCTCGTGCGGCGAGTCGCCTGCCGCCGCCGAGTCCCTCGGCGTCAACGTCTACCTCTACAAGTTCATCGCCGTGATCATCTCCGGCGGGCTCGCCGGCCTCGGTGGTGGCTTCCTCGCGATGGTTGCCTCGAACCACTTCCGAGAGGGGCAGACCGGTGGCCGTGGCTACATCGGCCTCGCCGCGATGATCTTCGGCAACTGGCGGCCCGGCGGGCTGCTCGCCGGCTCCGGGCTCTTCGGCTTCATGGACGCGCTCCAGCTCCGTGGCGGCGGCACCGCCCTGCACGCGCTGCTGCTCGCCATCGCGATCCTCCTGCTGGCCTTCGGGCTCTGGCAGGTGCTGCGCTCGAAGCGCACCGTGGCCGGCAGCATCACGATCGGCATCGCCGTCGTCGTCTTCCTCGGCTGGGTCCTCTTCGACACCATCCCGGACGACTTCACGAAGTTCGCCCCGCACCTCACCACCCTGCTCGTCCTCGCCTTCGCCAGCCAACGGCTGCGGATGCCGGCGGCCGACGGCAAGGTCTACCGCAAGGGCGAGGGCCACTAGGTGGACCCAGCCATCACCCCTTCGCCCGAGTCCGTGCCGGTCGACTGGGCCGCCCTGCGGGTGGCCGCGACCGAGGCGATGCGCCGGGCGTACGCGCCCTACTCGGGGTACGCGGTCGGTGTCGCCGGGCTCGTCGACGACGGGCGGGTGGTCACCGGCTGCAACGTCGAGAACGCGAGCTACGGCATCGGGCTGTGCGCCGAGTGCGGCATGGTCAGCCAGCTCGCGCTCACCGGCGGGGGACGGCTCGTCGCGGTGTCCTGCGTCGACGCACACGGCGCCACGATCATGCCCTGCGGCCGGTGCCGACAGCTCATCCACGAGCACGGCGGCGACGCCTGCCTCATCGAGACGCCGGCCGGCGTCCTGAGCATGGCCGACGTGCTGCCGCAGGCGTTCGGCCCCGACGACCTCGAAGGAGCACGAGCATGAGCGAGCAGCACGACGCCGTCGACATCATCCGCGCCAAGCGTGACCGCCAGACCCTCACCGACGAGCAGATCGACTGGGTCATCGACGCGTACACGCGCGGGGCGGTGGCCGACGAGCAGATGTCCGCGCTGGCCATGGCGATCCTGCTCAACGGCATGGACCGCGCCGAGATCAGCCGATGGACCGCCGCGATGATCGCGTCGGGGGAGCGGATGGACTTCTGCTCGCTCTCCCGCCCGACGGCCGACAAGCACTCCACCGGCGGCGTCGGCGACAAGATCACGCTGCCGCTCGCCCCGCTCGTCGCGGTCTTCGACGTCGCCGTGCCCCAGCTCTCCGGGCGCGGCCTCGGCCACACGGGTGGCACGCTCGACAAGCTCGAGGCGATCCCCGGCTGGCGGGCCGACCTGACCAGCGAGGCGATGCTGCGCCAGCTCGACGAGGTCGGCGCGGTGATCTGCGCGGCCGGGTCCGGCCTGGCTCCCGCGGACAAGAAGCTCTACGCCCTGCGCGACGTCACCGGCACCGTCGAGGCGATCCCGCTCATCGCCAGCTCGATCATGAGCAAGAAGATCGCCGAGGGCACCGGCGCGCTCGTCCTCGACGTCAAGGTCGGCAGCGGGGCCTTCATGAAGACCGAGGCCGACGCCCGCGAGCTCGCCGAGACGATGGTCGCGCTCGGCACCGACGCGGGCGTGCGCACCGTCGCGCTGCTCACCGACATGGCGACCCCGCTCGGGCTCACCGCCGGCAACGGGCTCGAGGTCCGCGAGTCCGTCGAGGTGCTCGCCGGCGGCGGGCCGCAGGACGTCGTCGACCTCACCGTGGCCCTGGCCGTCGAGATGCTCGCGGGCGCCGGTCGGGCGCAGGACGAGGGGGAGGTCCGCGCGGCCCTCGTGGACGGCCGGGCGATGGACGTGTGGCGCCGGATGATCGCTGCGCAGGGTGGCGACCCCGATGCCCCGCTGCCGACCGCGCGCGAGACCGAGACGGTCCTCGCCGACACCGACGGGGTGCTCACCGCGCTCGACGCCTACGCCGTGGGGGTCGCGGCCTGGCGCCTCGGCGCCGGCCGGGCCCGCAAGGAGGACCCGGTGCAGGCCGCGGCCGGTGTCGAGCTGCACGCCAAGCCCGGTGACCGCGTGAGCGCCGGCCAGCCGCTGATGACCCTGCACACCGACACCCCGGAGCGCTTCGCGCGAGCCCGGGAAGCGCTGGCCGGGGGCTGGCAGATCGGGGAGGCCGAGCAGGCCGGATCTCGCTCCGTCGTCCTCGACCGGATCACCGCCGAGGAGGCCGACCGATGACCGACCCGGGCCGCACCCCTTCGCCGGTCACCGTCAACGACCACCCGGCGATCGTCGACGTGCCGGGCGGCAAGGTCATCGCCGAGCACGTCGGCAGGGTCGCCACCGGTGACACGGCGATGTCGATCGCGCACATGAAGGCCCCGCCGGGGTGGGACGAGCCGGCGCAGACGCCGGCCTTCGACGAGGTGACGCTGGTGATCTCCGGGAGCGTCGTCGTCGAGCACGACGACGGGCGGGTCGAGGTGACGGCCGGGCAGTCCGTGCGGACCCGGGCCGGGCAGCGGGTGCGCTACTCCGTCGGCCCGGACGGCGCGGAGTACGTCGCGATCTGCGCGCCGGCCTTCGACCCGGAGACCGTGAACCGCGAGGACGCGTCGTGACCCTGACCCGCGAGATCATCGCCGGCCTGCCCAAGGCGCTGCTGCACGACCACCTCGACGGCGGCGTCCGTCCGGAGACCGTCCTCGAGCTCGCCGACGAGATCGGCCACGAGCTGCCCGTCAACGGGAGCGTCGAGGAGCTGGCGGCGTGGTTCCGTGACAGCGCCGACTCGGGGTCGCTCGTGCGCTACCTCGAGACCTTCGCCCACACGGTCGCCGTGATGCAGACCCCCGACCACCTCTACCGGGTGGCCAAGGAGTGCGTCCTCGACCTGGCGGCCGACGGCGTCGTCTATGCCGAGTCGCGGTACGCGCCGGAGCAGCACCTCGAGCGCGGGATGGCGCTCGACGAGGTCGTCGAGGCGGTCAACGCGGGTTTCCGCGACGGCGAGCGGATGGCTGCCGACGCGGGACAGCCGATCGTCGTGCGGGCGCTGCTCACGGCGATGCGGCACGCCGCGCGCTCGCGGGAGATCGCCGAGCTCGCGGTGCGCTACCGCGACGCCGGGGTCGCGGGCTTCGACATCGCCGGGGCCGAGGCGGGCTTCCCGCCGAGCCGGCACATGGCGGCCTTCGAGTACCTCAAGGCGGAGAACGCGCACTTCACGATCCACGCGGGCGAGGCCTTCGGGCTGCCGTCGATCTGGGAGGCGCTGCAGGTGTGCGGCGCCGACCGGCTCGGTCATGGTGTGCGGATCGTCGACGACATCGGCTTCGGCGACGGGACGGTCACCGACGACCCGGCGGGGGCCAACCTCGCAGCGCTGTCGGACCCGACCTCCCTTCGCCTCGGGCGGCTGGCCGCCTACGTGCGCGACACCCGGGTCCCCCTCGAGATGTGCCCGCACAGCAACGTCCAGACCGGGGCGGCGCCGTCGATCGCCGCCCACCCGATCACCGCGCTCGCGCGGCTGCGCTACCGGGTCACGGTCAACACCGACAACCGGCTGATGTCCGGCACGTCGATGACCCAGGAGATGAGCGCGCTCGTCGAGCAGGCCGGCTGGACCATCGACGACCTGCGCTGGGTGACGACCAACGCGATGAAGTCGGCCTTCCTCCCCTTCGACGAGCGGCTCGCCCTCATCGAGGAGACGATCAAGCCCGCCTACGCCGCCGCCGGCGCCCGCCGCTGAGATCCGAATTCCCCTAGGCTTCTGGCATCCGCTCGCGAATGTTCGCGGGCGGATAGTCAATTTCTGTAGTGGATCAAGGGGTGTGGATAACCACGACGGGCGACTGGGCCGACCGGCCAGTCTTCTGCCATGCGCAACGTGGACCTCACCAGCCTTGCCGGGATCGCTGTCTTCAGCACCTCTCAGGCCGTGGCTGACGGCATCAGCAACCGCACCCTGCACACGCTCACCGCGCGTAGACGGCTCACCCGGCTCCATCACGGCTGGTACACCGCGGTCGGTATCGAGGACGACGAGCATCGCCACAGGCTCTCGGCGCTCGCCGCGGTGCAGCTCATGGACGGCCGCTGCGTCGCGTCGCACCACTCGGCTCTCGTCCTGCACGGCCTGCCCGTGCACCAGGTCGACCTGCGCCAGGTCTTCCTCGAGCGGAGCGACGGCTCGCACGGTCGCCGGCGCCCGGGGGTCGTCGTGCGTGCGGGACGCTCGCGCCGGACGAAGGCGGCCATGGAGGGATGGGCGAAACCCATCCCGACCGTCAGCGTGGCGGACGCATGCGTGCAGTCAGGGGCGCTCCATGGTCCGATGACAGGGCTCGTCGCCGCGGACGCGGCGCTGCGGCGCGAGCTGTGCAGCATCGAGGAGCTCCACGCGGCCGCCGAACGGGCGAAGGGGCACGCCGGCATCGGGGGGATCCGGGCGATGCTGCGCCGTGCGGACGGACGGCACGAGACGCCGGGTGAGACCGTCACTGCGGGGGTGCTGCGCGGGACGGGAATGGCCTTCGAGCCGCAGGTTGAGATCCGGACCCGCGCGGGTACGTACTTCGTGGACTTCCTCAGCGAGAAGCTGAGGCTGATCGTCGAGTTCGACGGCTTCGAGAAGTACGCCAACGTCGAGGACCTCGTCGCTGAGAAGATCCGCGAGGACGCGCTGCGGGCCAAGGGGTACCGGATCGTCCGGGTCATCTGGCGAGAGCTCTTCGAGGAGGGGGCTGTCGCGGCGAAGATCCGCGACGTGCTGGCCTGATCCGCTCAGCAACCTGACAATATGCCCGCGAACGTTCGCGGGCGGATGTCAGAAACCTAGGGGAATTTGGATCTAGTAGCCGGTGGGGGCGGGGATGGCGGCGTCCTGGCCGGGCTCGGGGACGACGAGCGTGCCCGCGTCGACCGCCGTGGCCGCCTCGGCGAGGAGGCTCTGCGTGCTCGACGTGCCGATCCGCGTGACCCCCTCGGCGAGCATCGCCAGGAGCGTCGGGATGTCGCGGACCCCGCCGGAGGCCTTGACCTCCATCGACTCCGGCGTGTGGGCACGCATGAGCCGCACGTCGGGCAGGGTCGCGCCGCCGCCGGCGAAGCCGGTCGAGGTCTTCGTGAAGTCCGCACCCGCGTCGACGCTGGCCCGGCAGGCGTCGATCTTCTGCTGCTCGTCGAGCAGCGCGGTCTCGAAGATCACCTTGACGATGACCCCGGCCTCGTGACCGACCTCGACGACCGCCGCGATGTCGTCGCGGACCGCCGCGACGTCGCCGCCTCGCAGCCGTCCGATGTTGAGCACCATGTCGAGCTCGGTCGCCCCGTCGGCGAGAGCCTGCCGCGCCTCGGCGACCTTGGCGGCCGTCGACGTCGTCCCGTGGGGGAACCCGATGACCGTGCACACCCGCGTCGGCGATCCCTCGACGGCGGCGATCGTCTCCCGGGCCAGCGCGACGTCGCTCGGGCGCACGCACACGCTCCAGATCCGCTGCGCCGCAAGGGCCTTCGTCACCTCTGCGACCTCCGAAGGGGTGAGCTCGGGCTTGAGGAGCGCGTGGTCGACGAGGTCGGCGACGTCCTGGACGGTAAGGGTGCTCCCCGGGGTGAAGGCCTTCATGGCTCCCTAGCGTACGGCCCTCCCGGCCGGCTGCGACGCCACCGAGGAGAGGGCCCGCTCGACCGTCCGGGGGCTCCCTGCGCGGGCACCCTTCGCCACGTGAGCGGCGACGATCCCGGGCTCCGCGCGCAGGAGCACGAGCCCACGGCGGATCAGCGTCAGCGGGGGCTTGCGGCGCTCCGAGAGGTCGCGGACCAGGCGCAGCACGAAGGTCACGATCGACCGGTGGCGCACGCACCATGCCGAGTGGAGCAGCCCGCGCTCCCGCAGGTCCGCGATGATCTCGGCTGCGAAGATCCCCTCCGCGAGGACGAGATCGTCCTCGCCGCACGAGAGCTCGCGGCGGCCGACGACGCTCGAGGTCGAGATGTCGTAGACCGGTGCCTCGCAGCCCCCCGTCACGAGCAGATCGGTGAGCGCAGCTATCGCCGCCGCGCCGTCCCACGACCGCGGGTCGTCCCAGTCGACGATGCCCAGCGCCTCGCTCCGCGGCAGCCCGGGGTGGTCGAAGGGGTGGTAGAAGTCGTCGAGCCGCATGATCGGCCAGCCGCAGTGCTGGCTGAGCCGCTCGGCGAGGCGCGACTTGCCGCTACCAGAGGGGCCCGCGAGGATGACGACCCGCCCGGTCCGGGCCGGCTCATCGTGCCGGCCCCCGGGGTGAGCTCGCCCGCTCACAGCGCGGTGAGGGCCGTGAGGTCCTTGCGCAGCGCGGCGAGACGCTCGCCGGCGACCCACCTGGCGTGGGCGAGGCCGTCGCCACCGTCGCGGGGCTCGGGCATCTCGACCGCCTCGAGGTAGACCTTGAGCTTCGGCTCCGTCCCGGAGGGACGGACGATGACGCGCGACCCGTCCTCGAGGTACCAACGCAGGCCGTCGGTGGGTGGCAGCCCGCCGTCACCGGCGGCCAGGTCGTCGAAGCGTGCGACGGGCACGCCCGCGATCGACGTCGGAGGGGTCTCCCGCAGGCGGCGCATCACCGGCGCGACCTCCTCGATGCGCGGGACGCGCACGGAGAAGGAGTCGGTGGCGTGCACGCCGTAGGCGCGGTGCAGGTCGTCGAGCACGTCGAGCAGGGATCGCCCGTGGGACTTGAGGATCGCGACGTGCTCGGCGACGAGCAGGGCGGCGCTCACGCCGTCCTTGTCCTTGACCCACTGCGGCGCGACGCAGTAGCCGAGCGCCTCCTCGTAGCCGTACGCGAGGCGGTCGACCTTGCTGATCCACTTGAACCCGGTGAGGGTCTCCTCGTGCCGGATCCCCGCGTCCGCAGCCATCCGGGAGAGCAGCCGCGAGCTGACGATCGAGCACGCGAAGGCGTGGCCCTCGGGGACCCCGCGCATGATGAGGTGGCTGCCGAGCAGCACGCCGAGCTCGTCGCCGCGGAGCAGCCGCCAGCCGCCCTCGGTCGTCGCGTCGGGCACGGCGACGGCGCAGCGGTCGGCGTCGGGGTCGTTGGCGATGAGCACGTCGGCGCCGCTCGCCCGCGCGGCCTCGAGCGCGAGATCGAGCGCGCCGTCCTCCTCCGGGTTGGGGAAGGCGACGGTCGGGAAGTCCGGGTCTGGCTCGGCCTGCTCCTCGACGAGCTCGGGCTCGGGGAAGCCGGTGAGCGTCAGCGCGGCGACGACGGTGTCGGTGCCGACGCCGTGCAGCGCGGTGTGGACGATGCGGACGTCGCGGGGCGAGTCGGGGGAGACCAGGGAGGCGATCGCGGCGAGGTAGGCGTCGATGACCTCCTCGCCGAGGGTCACCCAGCCGTCGTCGGCCAGCGGGACCTCGGAGGTGCTGCGGATCCCGGCGATCCGGGCGGCGATCTCGCCGTCCACGGGCGGGACGATCTGGCTGCCGTCCTCGAGGTAGACCTTGTAGCCGTTGTCCTGCGACGGGTTGTGGCTCGCGGTGACCATGACACCCGCGTCCGCGCCGCACCACGGCGTCGCGAAGGCGAGCACCGGGGTGGGCAGCACCCGCGGCAGCACCATCGCCCGCCCGCCGGCGGCCGTCACGACCGCCGCGGTGTCCCGCGCGAACTCGTCGGATCGGTGCCGGGCGTCGTACCCGACGACGACGACCGGCGCGTCGTTCGGGGCGAAGGGGGTGCCGTCGCCTCCCTTCGCCCTCACCTCGTCGAGGTGGTGGGCGATGTTGGCGGTGAGCCCGGCGGCCGCCCGGATGACGACCGAGCGGTTCATCCGGTTCGGGCCGGCGCCGATGGCGCCACGCAGCCCGGCGGTCCCGAACTCGAGCATCCCGGCGAAGCGGTCGGTCAGCTCGGTCGCGGCCTCCTCGGCCCCGCCTCCGCCCCCTTCGACCCGCTCGACGAGGGCGAGCAGCTCGTCCCGGGTCTGCGGGTCGGGGTCGTCCTGCGCCCACTCCCGCGCGGCGAGGATCAGGTCGGTGTGGTCCGCGGCGGGTGCCTCGCCGCCGTGCCGTCCGGTGTAGCTCATCGTCACGCTCCGCAGAGGCGGCCGACGATGTCGGCGAGCAGTCGGCCGCAGCGGGCGGCGGCGTCTCGGCCGGCCTCGACGACCTCGTCGTGGGACAGGGGAGCGTCGCTGACGCCCGCTGCGGCGTTGGTCACGAGCGAGATGCCGAGGACCTCGAGGCCGGCCTCGCGGGCAGCGATCGCCTCGAGCGTCGTGGACATGCCGACGAGGTCGCCGCCGAGGATCCCGGCCATGCGGACCTCCGCCGGGGTCTCGTAGTGGGGACCGCGGAACTGGACGTACACCCCTTCGTCCAGGCTCGGGTCGACCTCCCGGGCGAGCGCGCGCAGCCGGATCGAGTACAGGTCGGTGAGGTCGACGAAGGTCGCCCCCTCGAGCGGCGAGGTCGCCGTGAGGTTGATGTGGTCGCTGATGAGCACCGGGGTGCCCGGCGCCCACTCGGGGCGCAGCCCGCCGCAGCCGTTGGTGAGGACGATGGTGGAGCAGCCGGCCGCCGCCGCGGTGCGGATCGCGTGGACGACGGCGCGCACGCCCCGGCCCTCGTAGAAGTGCGTCCGGGTCCCGTAGACGAGGGCCCGCCGGTCGGTGTCGCCGATCGCCACCGAGCGCATCGTCCCCGAGTGCCCGACGACCGCTGCCTTGGCGAAGCCCGGGACGTCCTCGTTGTCGATGGTCGTCAGCGTCTCGCCGACGAGGTCGCCGGCCTCGCCCCAGCCGGAGCCAAGGACGAGTGCGACGTCGTGGCGCTCGACGCCGGTCCGCTCGGCGATCACTGCCGCGGCCGCGCGGGCGACCTCGCGAGGGTCGGTCGTGGGGTCGTCGAGGCTCAGGGCGTCAGGGTCGTGGTGCACCGGGGCAGGCTATCGCGGTGCCGCGTGTGCGGCGGGGCGTCGCGCCGCAGGTGGTTGGATAGGAGCGTGAGTACGCACGAGAGCTCAGTGGTGATCATCGGCGGCGGCCCCGGCGGGTACGAGGCGGCGCTCGTCGCCGCCCACCTCGGCGCCCAGGTCACCGTCGTCGACCGGGACGGGCTCGGCGGCGCTGCGGTCCTCACCGACTGCGTGCCGAGCAAGACGCTCATCGCGACGGCCGACTACATGTCGGAGTTCGAGACCGCGGCCGAGCTCGGCGTGCACCTCGAGGACCGTGAGGGTGACGCCGTCACCGACGTCGTCGCGCGGCTCGCCGAGGTCAACCAGCGGGTCCTCGAGCTCGCCGCCGCCCAGTCCGAGGACATCGGTGCCCGGCTCGCCGAGGTCGGCGTCCGGGTGATCCAGGGGACGGGTCGGCTCTCCGGCCCCGGGACCGTCGTCACGACGGGCGAAGGGGGCGAGGAGACCCTGCAGGCCGATGTCGTCCTCGTCGCCACAGGCGCCACCCCTCGGGTCCTGCCGACCGCGCAGCCCGACGGCGAGCGGATCCTCACCTGGCAGCAGATCTACGGCCTCACCGACATCCCCGAGCACCTCGTCGTCGTCGGCTCCGGTGTCACCGGCGCCGAGCTCGCGCAGGGCTTCCTCGGGCTCGGCACCCGGGTCACCCTCGTCTCGTCCCGCGACCTCGTCCTACCCGGCGAGGACCAGGACGCCGCCGCCGTCATCGAGGACGTCTTCCGCCGCCGCGGCATGGAGGTGCTCAACCGCTCCCGGATGGAGTCCGCGCAGCGTCGGGGCGAGGGCGTGGTCGTCCGGCTCACCGACGGGCGCGAGGTGGAGGGCAGCCACGTCCTCATCGCCGTCGGTGCCGTCCCGCAGACCTCCGACCTCGGTCTCGAGGAGGCCGGTGTCGAGCTCAGCGAGTCCGGGCACATCGTCGTCGACCGGGTCTCCCGGACCTCCGTCCGTGGCGTCTACGCCGCCGGCGACTGCACCGGCGTCTTCGCGCTCGCCTCGGTGGCGGCGATGCAGGGACGGATCGCCATGTCGCACGCCCTCGGCGACGCCGTGGCGCCCCTGCGCCTCGGTGCCGTGAGCGCCAACGTCTTCACCGACCCCGAGATCGCCACCGTCGGCATGACCGCCGCCCAGGCTGCCGAGGCCGAGGACGTCGAGGCCGTGACGATGCCGCTGGCCCGCAACCCGCGGGCCAAGATGCTCGGCATCCAGGAGGGCTTCGTCAAGCTCTTCGCCTCGCGCGGGGTCGGCACGGTGCTCGGCGGAGTCGTCGTCGCGCCGCGGGCCTCCGAGCTGATCTTCCCCGTCGCGCTCGCGGTGCAGAACAGGCTGAGCGTCGACCAGGTCGCCTCGACCTTCACCGTCTACCCCTCCCTCACCGGCACCCTCGCCGAGGCGGCCCGCAGGCTCCACCCCACCGAGGGCGACGTCTGACCCCCTTCGCCCCCGTCCTGCCGGGCCGCTTGCTCGCCTAGCATCAACGAGCCGGGTGCACGGCCCGGCGCGAGCGAGGAGGACCCGGCATGAGCAACGACCCGCAGCGGATCAGCGGCGGCGAGATCGCCGACACGGCGCGTGACATGGCGCGAGACAACCCCGAGCACGCCCGCAGCGCCATCGACACGGTCGAGGACGCCATCAGCCGGCGCACCAGCGGTCGCTTCGACTCGGTGATCGAGGCGGGCGGGGACTTCGTGGAGAAGCAGCTCGGCCTGCCGGAGGACAGCTCGGCCGACGAGACCCCCGCGCCGAGCCCGGCGCCCGCGCCGCAAGACCCGCAGCCGCAGGACCCGGACGGCCCCGCGACCCCGGGGGAGACGCCTGGCGGTGCACCGCAGGAGACCCCCGGCCAGCCGACCCCCGAGCCCGAGACGACCCCTGCCCCTTCGCCCGCGCCGGCCCCCGGGCCGTCACCGGACCCCGTGCCCGCACCGGACGCCGACCCGCAGACGCGCCCCGCGGAGGCGCCTCAGGGTGAGGGCAGGCTGCCCAGCTGATCGGGGACCTTCGTCCGCGCCGTGGGCGAGGGCGCGAGCCGCAGATCGACCCGCTGAGCCCGGCCGTCGGCCGACAGCGCAGCGGTGGCCACGTCGTTGGTCGTCCGGTCGACCGCGGTGAGGACGTACTGGCCGACGCCCACGAGCGGGATCGCGTAGAGGCCGAGCGAGTCCGTCCGGGTCAGGCCGGCGGCCCCGCCCTCGGTCCGGGTGAGGACGACCGAGACGTCCTCCCTCCTCGACCCGTCGGCGAGCAGCACCTGGCCCGAGACGACAACCGGCTGCCCCAGGATGACCACCGGGGCTCGCTGCTCCGCCCCGACCTCAGATCGCACCGCGGCCGGGCCCCACCCTGGTGCCGAGACGACAAAGAGGTAGTTGCCCGGGCCCGCCAGACCGACCGAGTAGGTCCCGGTGCTGTCGGTCCGGCCCCAGTCGACGTGCTCGCCCATCGCCCCGATGACGGTGACGACCGCGTGAGGCACCGGTCGCCCGTCCGCGCTGCGCACCTCGCCCTTCGCCACCTGCTCGAGGGTCTGCATCGGGACCGCCCGCGCCGGCGAGAGGCGCGGGATGCGGGTCAGCGGGAGCGCGGCCACGACCGCGAGGAGCGCGGCGCCGGTGGCGAGCCAGAAGGCGGCGGTGAGGGCCTGCGGTGACGGAGCCAGCTGCTCGCCGAGACGCACTGTGCTCGCCGCAAAGACCGCCGTCACGAGCGCGCTGCCGACCGAGGTGCCCGCGGAGCGCAGCAGCGTGTTGAGCCCGTTGGCCGCGGCCGACTCGGTCGCCGGGACGACCTGCATGATGAGCGTCGGCAGCGCGGAGTAGGCCACCGCCGTGCCGACCGAGACGACGATCGAGCCGAGCACCACCTGGGCGAGGTTGTCGCTGAGGAAGACGCGGGCGGCGTAGGTGCCCGCCATGATCAGGCCGCCGGCGACCAGCGCTGTCGGTGTGCCCCAGCGCCGCGTGATGGCCGCCGAGACCGGTGCCATGAAGCCGAAGGCGATCGCCCCCGGCGCCATCCACAGGCCGCTCTCCATCAGCCCCTGGCCCAGCCCGTAGCCGGTCTCCACCGGGGCCTGCAGCTGCTGCGTCGTGACGAGCATGTTGACGAACATGCCGAAGCCCATGAGCAGCGAGACGACGTTGGCGAGCAGGACCGGCGGGTCCATCGCGGTGCGCAGGTCGACGAGCGGGTTGGGGACGCGACGCTCCAGCGGCACCCACACGAGCAGGATCGCGATGCCCGTGGAGACGGCGGCGACGGTCCGCAGGTCGGCCCAGCCCCACTGGGTCCCCTGCGAGACCGCGACGAGCAGCAGGGTGAGGGCGATGCTCAGCAGGACCGCCCCGAGGACGTCGAAGGTACCCGCGGTCCGCATCGGGGACTCACGCACGACGAGCCGGACGGCGGCGGCCATGCCGACGGCGAGCACGCCCGGCAGCCAGAAGATCGCATGCCAGTCGAGGTGCTCGGCGAGCAGGCCGCCCATCGGGAGCCCGACCCCTGCGCCGATGGCCAGGGTGGCGCTCATGATCGCGACGGCCAGCGGCACCTTGTCGCTCGGCAGCTCGTCGCGCATCATCGCGATGCCGATGGGCACGATCGCCATGCCGGAGCCCTGGAGCAGGCGCGCGAGGATGAGCAGCGGCAGGGTGTCGGAGACGCCGCCGACGAGGCTGCCCGTCGCGACGACCACGAGCATGAGCAGCATGACGCGGCGCTTGCCGTACATGTCGGCCATCCGCGAGACGACCGGGGTGGCGACCGCCCCGGCGAGCAGGGTCGCGGTGACCATCCACGACGCGCCCCCGACGGAGGTGCCGACGAGCTGCGGCAGCTCGGGCAGGAGGGGGAGCAGCATCGTCTGCTGCAGCGAGACGATCGTGCCGCACAGCGCGAGGACCGAGATGATCAGCCAGGCCCGGGTCCCCCCGGCAGAGGGATCAGGCCCGGGGCGTGCGCCCCGGGCCTGATCGTCGCTCATGAGGATGGACCCTACTCGGCGTCCTTGATCTCGCAGAGGACGGCACCGTTGCTCACGGTCGCGCCCTGCTCGGCGGACAGACCGGTGATCACGCCGGCCTTGTGCGCGTTGAGCGGCTGCTCCATCTTCATCGCCTCGAGCACGAGGACGAGGTCACCCTCGGCGACCTCCTGGCCCTCCTCGACGGCGACCTTGACGATCGTGCCCTGCATGGGCGCGGTGAGGGAGTCGCCGGACGCGGCGGTGCCGCCACCCTTGCCGGCACTGCGCTTCGGGGCCTTCTTCTTGGCCGTGCCGCCGCCGCCCAGGGCGATCCCGGCGGGCAGGACGACGTCGAGACGCTTGCCGCCGACCTCGACGGTGATCTTCTGACGCTCGCCGGCCTCGTCGCCCTCGGCGACGTCACCGGAGTAGGCCTCGATGTCGTTGGTCATCTCGGTCTCGATCCAGCGGGTGTGGACCGTGAAGGGCGCGTCCGGGTCCGCCGGGGCGAACGCCGGGTCGTTGACGATCTTCTGGTGGAAGGGGATGACCGTCGGCATGCCGTCGACGACGATCTCGTCGAGGACGCGGCGCGAGCGCTCGAGCGCCTCCGCGCGCGTCCGGCCGGTGACGATGAGCTTGGCGATCATCGAGTCGAACGCCCCCGCGACGGTGTCGCCCTCCACGATGCCGGCGTCCCAGCGCACGCCGGGCCCCGAGGGGACCTTCATCGTCGACACGGTGCCGGGAGCCGGCATGAAGCCGCGCCCGGCGTCCTCGCCGTTGATCCGGAACTCGAAGGAGTGCGCGTGCGGGACCGGGTCGTCGAACGAGAGCGCCTCGCCGTCGGCGATCCGGAACTGCTCGCGGACGAGGTCGATGCCGGTGACCTCCTCGGTGACGGGGTGCTCGACCTGGAGGCGGGTGTTGACCTCGAGGAAGGAGATCGTGCCGTCCTTCGCGACGAGGTACTCGCAGGTGCCGGCGCCCACGTAGCCGGCCTCCTTGAGGATGGCCTTCGAGGCGCGGACGAGCTCGTCGTGCTGCTCCTCGGTGAGGAAGGGGGCCGGTGCCTCCTCGACGAGCTTCTGGTTGCGGCGCTGCAGCGAGCAGTCACGGGTCGAGACGACGACGACGTTGCCGTGCTGGTCGGCGAGGCACTGGGTCTCGACATGGCGCGGGCTGTCGAGGAACTTCTCGACGAGGCACTCGCCGCGCCCGAAGGCGGTGACAGCCTCGCGGACGGCCGAGTCGAAGAGCTCGGGGATCTCCTCCAGCGTGTGGGCGACCTTGAGGCCGCGACCGCCGCCGCCGTAGACCGCCTTGATGGCGATCGGCAGACCGTACTCCTGCGCCAGGGCGACGATCTCGTCGGCGTCCTTGACCGGGTCCTTCGTCCCCGGCGCGAGGGGGGCATCCGCCTTGACGGCGATGTGCTTGGCCTTGGCCTTGTCACCGAGGGCGTCGATGGCCTCGGGGCCGGGACCGATCCACACGAGGCCGGCATCGATGACCTTCTGCGCGAAGTCGGCGTTCTCGGCGAGGAAGCCGTAGCCGGGGTGGACGGCGTCGGCGCCCGTCTCCTGGGCGACCTCGATCAGCTTGTCCTGCATCAGGTACGAGTCGCCGGGCGTGCTGCCGCCGAGGGCGTACGCCTCGTCGGCGACCTTGACGTGCAGGGCCTCGCGGTCGGGGTCGGCGTAGACGGCGACGGAGCCGATGCCGTGGTCCTTGCAGGCGCGGGCGATACGGACGGCGATCTCGCCACGGTTGGCGATGAGGACTTTGCTGATGGCCATGCTCCGGAGCCTAGCGGGCGAAGGAGTCGGCTTCAGCGGGCGTCCGCGTCCGGCGGGCGTGGGTCTGGCCACAGGTCGGGGTCTGCGCCGAGCGGCCTGGAGGGACTGCAGGTCGTAGGGTCGGGGACATGGCTGACGTGCAGAACGTGACTCTTGACCGGTCGTCCGGCGGCGTGGAGATCCCGCAGCTCGGCTTCGGTGTCTTCCAGGTCCCGGCGGACGACGTCGAGGCGGCGGTCGCCAACGCCCTCGGGGCCGGCTACCGCCACCTCGACACTGCCCGGATCTACGGCAACGAGGAGGGCGTGGGCGCGGCGCTGGCCCACGCGCCCTACCCGCGCGAGGACATCTTCGTCACGACCAAGCTGTGGAACGACGACCACGGCGACGTCGACCGGGTGCGGACCGCCCTTCGCGCCTCTCTCGAGCGCCTCGGCCTCCAGCAGCTCGACCTCTACCTCATCCACTGGCCCGTCCCGTCGGCCGACCGCTACGTGGAGACCTGGCGCTCGATGCTCGAGGTCCGCGAGGAGGGCCTGACCAAGGCGGTGGGCGTGTGCAACTTCGGCGTTGACCAGCTGCAGCGCACCTACGACATGGTCGGGATCATGCCCGCCATCAACCAGGTCGAGCTGCACCCCTACATGCAGCAGCGCGAGCTCCGCGAGTTCCACGACGAGCACAACATCGCGACGCAGGCGTGGAGCCCGATCGGCGGCCAGAGCGGCACCGTCCTCGACGACGAGGTCATCGGCGAGATCGCCCGCAAGCACGACGCGACCCCCGCGCAGGTCGTCATCGCCTGGCACCTCGCCATCGGGAACGTCGTCATCCCGAAGTCGGTCACCCCCACGCGCATCGCGGAGAACTTCGCGGCGAAGGACCTCACCCTCGACGACGACGACCTCAAGGCCATCGAGAAGCTCGACCGCGGCCCCGACGGCCGCGTCGGCCCCGACCCGGCCACCTTCGACAACGGCGCCCGCACGGACTGACCCACCCGACCCAGCGCGAAGGGGGGATGCCGGCCGACCCGGCATCCCCCCTTCGTCCTGGGCGGGCTACTCCCAGCGGGTCCCCGAGCACTCGAGGCTGCGCGGGGCCGCCGGGTACTGGCGGTAGACCTCGTGGGCGCGTTCGCGGCCGAGGTTCCACGCGAGGAGCGCGTCGTCGTGGTCGTGCCGGCCGGCGAGGGCGCACTCCTTGGCGGCCGCGGGCAGCGAGCTGGCGTGGATCGTCGGCGCGGCGTCTGGCCCGACGCTGCCGAGATAGCCGATGTCGATCTTGCCGGTCGCCTCGTAGCGGGCGATGTTGCGCTCGGCGACGAAGGCCGAGGTGTTGCCGACGGTGAGGACGAGCACAGCGGCCGCCCCGGTGAGGACCACGACGCGCCCGAGCCGACGCCACCCGGTGAAGAGCGAGGTGAGGACGGCGAGCACCACGAGGCCGAGCCACAGCTCGCCGACCGTGCCGACGACGCGGGCCTCGGTCCACCCGTAGGCCTGCTGGTAGAGGGCCATGCGGCGCAGGGCGGAGCCGACGACGAGCAGGGCGAGGACGCACAGCGCCGCGAGCAGGCTGGTACGCAGTCGCTCGTCACGGCGGGTCTGCGCGAGGCCGTACGTGCGGACGCCGGTGACGAGCGCGAGGGTCAGCACGGTGACGACGACGAGCTGTCCGAAGCCCTGGCGCGCCGACTCCGCGTAGGTGACGCCGGTCGTGCGCAGCACGTAGTCGTGCCCGCCGAGGAGCGAGGCCGCCTGCGCGACGAGCCACGCGACGAAGACCCCGACGACGACGAGGAGCGGCACCTGCCACTCGCGGGCGGGGACGCGGTGGCTCACGTGGTCCGAGAGCTCGAGGTGCTCGACCGCCGGCGGGTTGATCGCGAGGTAGAGGCCCGCGAGGGTCACCCCGGCGAAGAAGACGAAGGTGAAGACGCGGAAGACGGTCGCGTCGCCGATGTCGGGGACCACCGCGTCGACCCACGAGCCGAGGACGGCGTCGCTGCTCGCGAGGAGCCCGCCGAAGACGAGGAGCAGCACGAGGGAGACGGCGCCCATGCGCAGCGTCGAGGCGAGCTGGCCGCCGCGGGTCATCGCGCGCAGGGTGCGGTCGAGCAGCGGCAGCCCGCGCAGGGCCGACGCGGGCCAGGCGAGGGCGCTCGCGGCGATGCCCGTGAGCGAGCGGGCGCCGGTGCAGGCGAGGACGGTGAGGAGGGCCGCGGTCATGAGCGCCGGGACGGCGTAGCCGAAGTCGGCCCGGAGGATGGTCGTCAGGGCGAGCGGGATCGCCAGGGCGGCGGTGACGAAGGACAGGGCATGGGTGCGGCGGGGCGAGGCCGCCCAGAGGGACAGGCCGCCGGCGACGAGGACGACGAGCAGGCCGAGACCCGGGGTGTGCTCCGGGAGGAGCAGCGCGGCGAGCAGGCCGACACCGAGGGCGGCGCCGAGGGCGCGAGGCTGGGGACGGTCGTCGTGCTCGGGCCACCAGCCGCGGATCGTCGTGAGCGGGCGGGCGAGGGCTGTCGACGGGGTCGGTGGGGGCGCCGTCGGCGTCGTCGGGGCGGGCGGCGAAGGGGTGGTCACGGTGGGCTCCTGGTGCTGGAGGGTGGTGCGGGAAGGCCTGGCGAAGGGGGGATCGACCGGCAGGGTCATCCGCAGGCGGGCGCCGGCCGTGCCGTCGTCCTGGGGGAGGGCGGTGATCGTGCCGTGGTGCATCCCGGCGACCCAGCCGGCGATGGCCAGACCGAGGCCGGTGCCGCCGCCGCCGTCCCCGGAGGCGCCGGCACCGAAGCGGGAGAAGAGCCGGTCGGCCCGCTCGGGGGAGAGGCCGGGCCCCTCGTCAGCGACGGTGAGCTGCCACCGGTGCGCGTCGGTGCGCTCGGCGACGAGCTCGACCGTCCCGCCGCCGGGGGAGTGCCGCAGCGCGTTGTCGACGAGGTTGGCGAGCACCTGGTGGAGGCGGCCCGGGTCGGCGGTGACGGTGAGGTCCTGCGGCTCGACACGCGCGGTGACGGTGACCTGGCGACCCTGGAGATCGGCCTCGCCGACGGCACGGTCGAGCAGGTCGCGGACGCGGACCTGCGCCGGCCGGACCGGGGCGCCGCGGCCGTCGTCGCGGGAGAGGTCGAGCAGATCGGTGACGAGACCGCTGAGGCGCTCGGACTGGTGGAGCGCCTGCTGCAGCGCCGCGTCGTCGGGGGCGATGACGCCGTCGACGAGGTTCTCGAGCAGGGCGCGCTGGGCGGTCAGCGGCGTCCGCAGCTCGTGGGCGACGGTGGCCACGAGACGGCGACGGTGCTCGTCGGCGGTTGCCAGGTCGCCCGCCATCCGCTCGAAGGCCCGTGCGAGAGAAGCGATCTCGTCGCTGCTGGTCGTGGCGATCCGGACGTCGTAGTCCCCGCCGGCCATGCGCGACGCGGCGGCGGTCATCTGGCGCAGCGGTGTCGTCATGCCGCTGGCGAGCCACCGGGTGATGAGCAGGGCCAGGCCGATCGTCGCCGGGATCGTCAGCCAGAGCGGGGCCCCGACGTCGGTGCCGAGCGCGCCGACGAGGGCGGCGACGACGACGCTGACGCCGACGAGGACAGCCAGCCGGGTGCGGATCGACCCGATGCCGGCGAGAGGTTCGCTGCGGTCCATCAGGATCCCCCTTCGCTCTCGGCGAGGGCGTAGCCGACGCCGTGGACGGTCCGGACCCGGTGGGCGCCGACCTTGGCGCGGACGGCCTTGACGTGGCTGTCGAGGGTGCGGCTGCCGAGGGTCTCGTCCCAGCCCCAGAGGTCCTCGACGATGCGCTCGCGGCGCACGACGCTGCCGGGGTCGGCGGCGAGGAGCGCGAGCAGGTCGAACTCGGTCGGCGTGAGGTGGACGTCGACGCCCTCGACGGTGCAGCGGCGGGTGCGGGGGTCGAGGACCAGCCCGTCGTGGGTGAGCGCGGGGGTGCTGGTCGATGCGAGCTCGCGGGCCCGGTCGACCCGGCGCAGCAGCGCCTCGATGCGCGCGACGACCTCACGCATGCGGAAGGGCTTGGTGAGGTAGTCGTCCGCGCCGACGCCGAGGCCGAGGACGATGTCGGCCTCCTCATCGCGGGCGGTGAGCATGAGGACCGGGGTGGGGCGGATCGGCTGGATCCGCCGCATGACCTCGAGCCCGTCGAAGCCGGGGAGCATGAGGTCGAGCAGGACGATGTCCGGCTCCGTCCGCTCGAAGGTCGCCACCGCGCCCGGCCCGTCGCTCGCCCGCTCCACGGCGTAGCCGAGGGCGAGCAGGCGGTCGGTGAGCGCCTGGTTGATCGTGGGGTCGTCCTCGACGACGAGCACGCGCCGGGGCGGGGGAGTGGCCATGCGCTCAGGCTAGGGAGCACCTCGTGGAGTCCGCGGGAGGACGATCTGGAGATCCCCTGGAGATCGCACGAGCCAAGGCTCGTACCAGGCCGACAGGCCTCCCCCCTTCGCACGAGCCAAGGCTCGTACCGGGCCGACAGGCCTCCCCCCTTCGCACGAGCCAAGGCTCGTAAGCTGGCTGTGGATAACTTGCCGGAGGCGGGGACCGGAGCCGCCAAGATCGCTTCATGGAACCAACCCTGCGGAAGGCCGCCAAGGGCATCGCCGATGTCCCGCTCTTCAGCGCCGAAGAGGCGCGCGCCTGGGGGATCTCGGCGAAGGATCTCACCATCCTCGTGCGACGTGGCCTCATCCTCCGTCTTGACCGTGGGTGGTACTCGACCATGGTTGCGGCTGAACCGTCCGAGCTCCACGTGCTGCGGACGGCTGCTGCGCTTCGCATGCACTCCGGGCCGGTCGCGGCTGGGCACTCGGCGGTGCTCCTGCACGACCTCCCCCTTGCCCGGGCGGACCTCAGCACCGTCGAGCTGGCCAGGGTGAGCGATGGACACGGAGTGATCCGACAGGGCGTCCGCGTCCGGAGGGAGACCGGCCTGCCCAACGTGCCGGTGACCATCCCGATGCTCGGGCAGAGCGCGCGGGCCGTCGACATCCCGAGCGCGATCGTTGGTACCGCCCTGACGAACAACCCAGTTGCGGCGCTGGTCGCCGGCGACGGAGCGCTGCACTCGAAGCGGTGCACCACGCAGCAGATCGACGCCGCGCTGGCTGCGGCACGCGGTTCGGTAGGGATCGCCCGGGCCCGAGACGTCCTGCAGCTGCTCGATCATCGACATGAGTCAGCGGGTGAGACGTTGACGCACTGGGAGCTTGGCCGCCTCGGGTGGGAGCTCATCCCGCAGTGGGAGGTCACGCTCGCCTCTGGCAGGAAGCGCCGCCTCGACCTTCGGGTCAAGGGGGAGCGCGTCGCGATCGAGTACGACGGCAGGGACAAGATGAAGCTGCCGAGAGCGAGGGAAAAGCTCGAGGCGCGACAGATCGCGCTCGAGGGGATGGGCTGGGAGTTCGTCCGGGTTGTATCCGAGGACCTCGATGACCCTGTCGGATTGCACCGGCGAGTCCAGGACGCGGTGGCGGCCTCGCGACGTGCCGCGTGATGGGTAGGGGCCTTGGCTCGTGCGAAGGGGGAGGGGCTGGGGGAGCGGCAGGAGCCTTGGCTCGTGCGAAGGGGGAGGGGCGGGTCAGACGGGGAGGGCTCGGGCGACGAATCGGCGGAGCTGGTCGATGTTGCGGCACTCGTGCATGTCGACGACCTGCGCGTAGCGGCCGGCGACGGAGTCACCCGTGTCCCAGCTCGCGTGGGGCTCGGGGTTGAGCCAGGCGACGTGGCGGGCCTGGGCGGCGATGGTCCGCAGCGCGTCGACGTGCGGCTCGGTGCCGTTGGTCCGGGCATCGCCGAGGACGATCACCGTGCTCCGCGGCCCGACCGCGCCGAGCCACCGGTCGACGAAGTCGGTGAGCGCGCTGCCGTAGTCGCTGCTCCCGTGCCAGCGCGACAGGCTCGCCCGCTGCGCGACCTGGCTGCTGATGTCCTCGCCGACGCTCGACCCGGTGACGATGTCGGTGATGTCGTCGCAGATGTTGACGAAGCCGAAGAAGCGCACCCGACGGAACTGCCCGGCCAGCGCCTGGAGCAGCAGCATCGTGAAGCGGGAGAAGCCCGCCACCGACCCGGACATGTCGCAGATCAGCACGATGTCGGCGCGTGAGCGGTGCCGGTGCTTGTAGGCCGGGCTCATCGGCACACCACCGGTCGACATCGCCCGGCGCAGGGTGCGGCGGATGTCGACGGTGCCGCGCGACTGCCGCCGCTGCCGGGCGGAGAGCCGCGCGGCGAGCTTGCGGGCGAGGGGACGGATCGCGGCCTGCAGATCGGCCCCCTCGGTCTTACCGGTGAGCAGGAAGTCCTTGCGCTCCAAGGGGTCCCGCACGCCGTACCGGCTGATCCGCTCGGTGCCTCGGGCCTCGGTGTTGCGCCGCGTCGCCTCACGCTCGACCCGCCGCCGGAAGGCCGCGACCCGGCTCCTCATCTCGTCGCGGTCGAAACGGTCGCTCAGCTGCTCGGGCCGCCACGGCGAGCCCTGGCCGTGGGCGCCGCCGGCACCGGACCCGCTGCCTCCGCTCCCTTCGCCCGATCCGGACATGACGTCCCCGGCGTCCCGCGCGCGCTGCAGCGCGGCCGCGATCGTCGTCTGCGGGCCCAGGCGGTCGAGGGTCTGGTTGGCGGAGAAGCCGCCCATCGAGGAGTCGTTGCTCAGGGCGCCGAGCTCGGCGACGGCCCGGGCCGCGAGCCGGTCGAGCTCACGCTCGTCGTTGGTCGCCAGCGCGGTCGCGAGGTCGTCGCGGAGCCGCTCGGCCGCGGCCCGCGCCTCGACCGGATCGTGCGTCGCCTCCACCTCACCGACCCCGGTCCGGTCGCCGACCCCGGCCGGGAAGTAGATGTCGAAGAGCTGGTCGAAGACCGCCCGGTCGCCCTCGCGACGCATCATCGAGGCGGCGATCCCGGCGCGCAGCCGCTCCCGGTCGCTGACCCCGAGCGCCGCACAGGCCGACGCCGCGTCGACCGTCTCGGACGGCCCGACGTTGACGCCGTGCCGCCGCAGCGCCCGCGACAGGTCGACGACCCGCGCGGTGAGCGCGGCCGTCGTCGGGGCCTCAGGCGAGGGCACGGGTGAGGTCGAGCTTCTCGGTCGCGAGGTCGATGTCCTCCTGGTGCTTGAGGAGCACCCCGAGGCTGGCGCGGACGAGCTCGGGGTCGAGGTGGTCGCCGCCGAGCGCGATGAGTGTGCGGGCCCAGTCGATCGTCTCGGCGACCGAGGGCGACTTGCGCAAGCGCATCTCGCGCAGGGCACCGACAAGGCGCACCACCGACTCCGAGAGCGTCGCGTCGAGGTCAGGAACCTTCAGCGAGACGATCCGCTGCTCCAGCTCGGCCTCGGGGTAGTCGATGTGCAGGTAGAGGCAGCGGCGCCGCAGCGCCTCGGAGAGCTCCCGGGTCGCGTTGGAGGTCAGCACGACGAAGGGGATGTGCCTCGCCTCGATCGTCCCGAGCTCGGGCACCGTGACCGCGAAGTCCGAGAGGATCTCGAGCAGCAGTCCCTCGATCTCGACGTCGGCCTTGTCGAGCTCGTCGATGAGCAGGACGGTCGGGACCTCGGAGCGGACCGCCTTGAGCAGCGGCCGGTCGAGGAGGAACTCGTCGGTGAAGATGTCCGCCTTGACGTTGCCCCAGTCCGCCTCGTCCTCTCCCGCAGGGGTGTGGTGAGCGCCGGCCGCGGTGATGCGGAGCAGCTGCTTGGCGTGGTTCCACTCGTAGAGGGCGCGGGCCTCGTCGACCCCTTCGTAGCACTGCAACCGGATGAGCTCGGCCCTGGTGGCGGTGGCCACGGCCTTGCTCAGCTCGGTCTTGCCGACACCGGCCGGGCCCTCCACGAGGAGCGGCTTGCCGAGGGCGTCGGCGAGGAAGACGGTCGTGGCGATGGCCTCCGAGGCGATGTAGCCGGCATCCGCCAGGGCGGTCTGGGCGTGCTCGACGGAGGAGAATCGCTGCGGCATGCCCTCCAGTGTGCACGTAGGCTCCCGCCCATGCCGAGCCGGGTGATCCATACCGCACAGGCCCTCGTCGACGTCGTCGTCGAGGTGCCGACACTGCCGCGACGCGGCGCCAACGTCATGGCGACCGGCCATGACCGATATGCGGCCGGCGCCGTGAACATCCTTCTCGCAGGGGCGCGCTCGGGTGCCGAGTGCGTCCACGCAGGCGCCCACGGCGAGGGCCCGAACGGGGACCTCGTGCGCTCCGCGCTCGCTGCCGAGGGGGTCAGCCTGTCGGCGCCGATGACGACGGGCCAGGACACCGGGATCTGTGTGGTCCTGCTGGAGGCGAGCGCGGAGCGAACCTTCGTCACGACCCAGATGGCGGAGCGTGAGATCACCGTCGAGTCCCTCGCGACCTCGGCGCCGGTCGCCGGGGATCTCGTCTGTGTCAGCGGGTACAGCCTCATCGGCCGCACCCGCGACCCACTTCTCACCTGGCTGGGGTCGCTCGACCCGGAGGTCGTCGTGGTCCTCGACCCGGGGGCGATCTTCGCCGAGCTCGACGAGCGGGTTCAGGAACGCATGCTCACCCTCACCGACGTCTGGACCTCCAACATGGAGGAGGGCGAGGACCTCACCGGCGAGAGCGACATGATCGCTGCGGCGGCTGCGTCGCTCGCCTACCTGCCTCCGGGGGCGGTCAGCATCATCCGCGACGGCGCGAAGGGGTGTGCGCTCGCGGTCCCGGGGGAGGAAGCCGTGGTCGTCGAGGGTTTCCCGGAGAAGGCGATCGACACCAACGGGGCGGGTGACACCCACACCGGTGTGCTCGCCGCCGAGTGGGCGAAGGGGACCGGCTGGGTCGAGGCCTGCCGTCGCGCCAACGCGGCCGGGGCGATCAAGGTGACTCGTCGCGGTCCCGACGCTGCCCCGACCGTCGCCGAGATCGACCACTACCTCCGCTGACCGTCTCTTCGCACGAGCCAAGGCTCGTGCGAAGAGGAGAGGGCGCGCGGCCTGGTACGAGCCTTGGCTCGTGCGAAGGAAGGGGGTGGGGGCGGGTCCGGGCTCAGGGGAGGGCGTCGAGGTCGGCGCGGCAGTCGGCCTCCCACCGGTCGAGCTCGCGCAGGGCGGCCTCGATGTCGGCGAGCCGGGACCGGAGGTCGGCGCGTCGCTCCTCGATCGTGCCGAGCGCCTCCTGGAGCTGGCGCCGGTGGCCGCGGTCGCCCTCGTAGAGGTTGATGAGGTGCGCGCTCTCGTCGAGCGAGAACCCGAGCCGCTTGCCGCGCAGCACGAGCTCGAGCCGCACCCGGTCGCGCCGGCGGTAGACCCGCCGCGTCCCGACCCGCTCCGGGGAGAGGAGCCCGAGCTCCTCGTAGTGGCGGATCGTCCGGTGGGTGATGCCGAAGTCCTCGGCCATTTCCGCGATGGTCCAGGTGACCTCGTCACCCGGCCGGCCGCCCCCCTTCGCGCTTGTCATGCGCGCCACTGTGCTTTACGTTGACGTCAACGTCAAGCACTGCCCAACCGGCGACCGACGAAGGACGACGATGTTCGAGCTGAGCCAGGACCATGAGGACTTCCGCGCGATGGTGCGCGACTTCGCCGAGCGCGAGGTCGAGCCGCACGTCGCGCAGTGGGACAAGGACCACCACTTCCCCACCGAGCTCGTCCCGCGGATGGGTGATCTCGGCTTCTTCGGCCTCGTCGTCCCCGAGGAGTACGGCGGCAGCGCCGAGACCGACGGGGGCATGGTCCAGAGCGACTTCACCGCCCTGTGCGTTGCGATCGAGGAGCTCGGTCGTGTCGACCAGTCGATCGGCATCACGCTCTCCGCCGGTGTCGGCCTGGGCATCAACCCGATCCTCTCCTTCGGCACCGACGAGCAGAAGCAGGCCTACCTGCCCGACCTCGTCGCCGGCCGCGCCCTTGCGGGCTTCGGCCTCACCGAGCCGGACGCCGGCTCCGACGCCGGTGGCACCCGCACCCGGGCCGTCCGCGACGGCGACGAGTGGGTCGTCAACGGCGCCAAGGCCTTCATCACCAACTCGGGTACCGACATCACCTCGGTCGTCACCGTCACCGCCCGCACCGGCGAGCTCGAGGGCGGGCGCCAAGAGATCAGCGCGATCATGATCCCTTCGGGCACACCGGGTTTCACCGTCGAAGCGCCCTACGACAAGCTCGGGTGGAACATCTCGGACACCCACGGCCTGACCTTCGAGGACTGCCGCGTCCCCGCGAGCAACCTTCTCGGCGAGCAGGGCAACGGCTTCCGCCAGTTCCTCAAGACCCTCGACGACGGACGCATCGCGATCAGCGCGCTCGCGACCGGGCTCACCCAGCGGATGCTCGAGCTCTCCACCGAGTACGCGCAGACCCGCCAGGCCTTCGGCCGGCCCATCGGCGCCAACCAGGGGATCTCCTTCCAGGTCGCCGACCTCGCCGTCATGGCCGAGACCTCGCGGGTGCTCACCTACAAGGCCGCCTGGCTCAAGGACGAGCACGACCGCGGTCGCCGCAGCGTCGCCGAGGTGAAGCAGGCCGCCTCGATCGCCAAGCTCTACACCTCCGAGGCCGCCGTCTCCGCCACCCGCATCGCCACCCAGGTCTTCGGTGGCAACGGCTTCATGGAGGAGTACCCCGTCGCCCGCTTCTACCGCGACGCCAAGATCCTCGAGATCGGCGAGGGCACCTCCGAGGTCCAGCGCATGGTCATCGCCCGCCACCTCGGGCTGCCGTCATGACCCCCCGTCCGTCCTACCAGGGCGACCCGAAGGTCGCCGACGTCCGCAGCCGTCTCGCAGCCGCCCACGCCGCCTCCGAGCGCCCGCCGGAGAAGGCCGCCGCCAAGCTCGCCGCGCAGAACAAGCTCTACGTCCGGGACCGGATCGCGCTGCTCGTCGACGAGGGGAGCTTCGTCGAGGACGGCCGCTACGCCAACGCGCTGGCCCCCGGGCTCCCGGCGGACGGGGTCATCACCGGACGCGGTCTCGTCGACGGCCGGCCCGTCATCGTCATCGCCAACGACCCGACGGTCAAGGCCGGCTCGTGGGGCGCCCGCACGGTCGAGAAGATCGTCCGCGCCACCGAGACCGCGCTGCGCGAGGAGGTCCCCGTCTTCTGGTTCGTCGACTCGGCAGGCGCGCGGATCACCGACCAGGTCGAGATGTTCCCCGGCCGCCGCGGCGCGGGCCACATCTTCCACAACCAGGTCGCGCTCTCCGGCAAGGTCCCGCAGGTGTGCTGCCTCTTCGGCCCGAGCGCGGCCGGCGGCGCCTACATCCCGAGCTTCACCGACCTCGTGATCATGGTCGAGGGCAACGCCTCGATGTACCTCGGCAGCCCGCGCATGGCCGAGATGGTCGTGGGGGAGCGGGTCTCGCTCGAGGAGATGGGCGGGGCCCGCATGCACTGCACCGTCTCGGGCGTCGGCGACATCCTCGTCCAGGATGACGCCGAGGCGATCGAGACGGCTCGGCTGTGGTTCAGCTACCTCCCGACGAGCTGGCGCTCCGAGCTGCCGAGCTACCAGCCGGAGGACCCCGCCGAGCCGCTCACCGCGAGCGTGATCCCCGAGGTCGAGAGCCAGCCCTTCGACATCCACGAGGTCATCGACGGGCTCGTCGACGACGACTCGTTCTTCGAGGTCAAGCCGCTCTTCGCCCCCGAGCTCGTCGTCGGTCTCGGTCGGATGGGCGGCGAGACCGTCGGCATCGTCGCGAACAACTCGATGGCCAAGGGCGGCGTGCTCTTCACCGACAGCGCCGACAAGGCGGCCCGCTTCATCTGGCTGTGCGACGCCTACTCGATCCCGCTCATCTATCTCGCCGACGTGCCCGGCTTCATGATCGGCAGCGAGGTCGAGCGCGGCGGCATCATCCGCCACGGCGCGAAGATGGTCTCGGCCGTCGCCTCGGCGACGGTCCCGCAGGTCTGCGTCGTCGTCCGCAAGGCCTACGGCGCCGGCCTCTACGCGATGGGCGGGCCGGGTTTCGCGCCCGACGCGACGATCGCCCTGCCCACGGCCCGGATCGCGGTCATGGGGCCCGAGGCCGCGGTCAATGCGGTGTATGCCAACAAGATCGCCGCGATCGAGCAGGCCGAAGGGGTGGAGGCGCGCGACGCCTTCGTCGCGGCCCGTCGGGTCGAGTACGAGGAGGACGTCGACCTCGAGCGGCTCGCCGCGGACCTCGTCATCGACGCGATCGTCGAGCCGGAGGAGCTGCGGCGCGAGATCCAGGCGCGCCTGGCCCACGCGAAGGGGCGGGAGCGCCACTTCGCCGAGAAGCGCCGGGCGATCCCGCCGGTCTGACCCACTCCTCGCGAGCACGGCCCTCGCACGAGCCTTGGCTCGTGCGTCCGCTCGCGGGCGTGACCTCTCGCACGAGCCCTGGCTCGTGCGGACGATGCGGCGCCGCTGAACCGCCGATCGCCCACGTCGGTCAGGCCCGCGCGGCTGACGACGGGGGTGTGGAGCGCCGACGACGTCGTCAAGGCTCTGCTGGCCGGGGCCGACGTCGTCATGACGGCCTCCGCGCTGCTCGAGGAGGGGCTCCACGTCGTCGACGAGCTGCTCGAGGGGACGAGGGCGTGGATGTCGGCGAAGGGGGCGCTCGAGCTCTCCGACCTTCGCGGCCTGCTCGCCGTGCCCGTGGACGTCGACGCGGGCGGCCGGGCGCGCAGCGGCTACGTCAGCGCGCTCGACCTTGCCCGCAGCAGCTGGGCGGGGGTCGGTCGGGTCGGCGGCTGACCGCCCTCGGGTGGCACGAGCCTTGGCTCGTGCGACCTTCTCAGGGGGTGTCAGGGGTCGACGAGGTCGAACCACCCGACGCCGAGCTCGAGGGTCATTCGCCGCAGGAGGGGCAGGCAGAGCCCGATGACGGTGCCGGCGTCGCCGGCCACCACCTCGACGAAGGGGGATCCCAGCCCGTCGATCGTGAAGGCGCCGGCGACGTGGAGCGGCTCGCCGGTCGCGACGTAGTGCTCGATCTCGTCGTCCGAGAGGTCGGCGAAGCGCAGCTGCGTCGACGCCGCCGCGGTCACGCTGCACCCGGTGCGCAGGTCGTGCAGCCAGTGGCCCGTGTGCAGCGTGCCCGCCCCGCCGCGCATCGCCCGCCATCGGGCGACGGCGACCTCCGCAGTGTGTGGCTTGCCGACGACCTCTCCGCCGATCTCGAGCACGCTGTCGCAGGCGAGGACGAGCGTGCCCTGGGACGACCCTGGGTACGACGAGGCGACGTGCTCCCCCTTCGCCCGGGCGAGCGCGACGACGAGGCCGGCCGGGCTGAGGTCAGGGTCGGCCGCGCGAGCCGCCGTCTCGACGGCCGCCTCGTCGACGTCGCTGGCCCGCACGAGCGGTGTGACGCCGGCCCGCTCGAGCAGCGCGCGGCGGGCGGGGGAGGCGGAGGCGAGGACGAGGTGCATCGCGTCCACGCTACTGGGCACCTGTTGCCGGCAACCCATGGCTGACGTGCGCTCCGGTAGGGACGAAGGGGTGCGACCCGGACGGCAGGACGATGGGTGGGCCGGCTGACCCCCCTTCGTCGTCAGCGGAGGTCGATCGCGATGATGGCGTCACCGCGACCGGCAGCCACCCGGTCGGGGTCGAGTGTGATGACCATCGTGGACCCGTCGCCGCTGTTGGTGTAGGTCGCCGTGGTGGAGGTGGAGGCCGTCCGCGCCCAGCTCGGCCCGCCGATCCCGTTCCCTCCTCCGTAGAGGCCCTCGACGACCCACTCGCGCAGGTACTGTCCCGCCACCGGGTCGCCCACGCCCCAGCTACGGACGAAGGCGTCTGCGTAGCCTGTGACCGTCGTCGGCAGACCCGTGACGGCGTAGTCGTCCGCGTCGATACCGTCCATCCCTGACTCCGGCTCCGCTGCGACGTCGTGCTCGATCGTCGTCCCGACGATCGCGTCCTCGGCGCCACGGGCCATGGTGGCGGTGTCGAGGACCACGTACAGCGTGGTGCGGTCGGCGTCCATGTACGTGACCTGGGTCCGGGCGTCCTGGGGGTCGGACCGTGTCCGCTTCCAGGTGCTCCCGCCGCGGGGCCACCCCGCGAAGAGGCTCGCGACGGTGTCGTTCGTGGCGTACCGCTCGGCCGTGCCCCGGTCACCGATGCCCCACGCCCGGACGAAGCCGTCGGCATAGTCGCCGGCGGTGGTCGGCATGGTCCGGGCCGCCGGTACGGAGGGTGCCGTCGTCGTGGCCGGCGGGCTCGGGCTCTCCGTCGGAGCGGTGGGCGACGGCGTGGCGGTGACGGTCCTCTCGCTGACGATGACCGTCTGGGTCGCTGTCGATACGGGGTCCGCCCCCTGCGAGCAGGCTGCAGTCCCCATGACGACGAGGCTGATGACGAGGCCGTCCCTGATCCGCCTGCTCATACCCATGAGCCTAGGCATGGGCGGTCGCTCACGCGGAGCGTTCCGTGGAATGTGAGCAGGGTCGTGCCGTCCGGGCGCCTCTGCGGGTCAGAGCGCCCCGAGGACGGCCCGACGGAGGGTGTCGAGGCCGACGCCGCCGATGTCGAGGGCCCGGCGGTGGAAGGCCGTGATGTCGAAGGCGTCGCCCTCGCGGCGGGCGGCCTCGGTGCGGAGCTCCATCCAGAGGCGCTCGCCGATCTTGTAGCTCGGCGCCTGCCCGGGCCAGCCGAGGTAGCGGTCGAGCTCGAAGCGCAGCTGCTCGGTGCCCTGGTTGGCGTGGGTGTCGAGGAAGGTCCACGCCGTGTCGTACGTCCAGGCCCCGCCCCCCACCTCGGCCGGCGCCTCGAGGCCGCAGTGCACGCCGATGTCGAGGACGACGCGGGCCGCGCGCAGCGACTGCCCGTCGAGCAGCCCCATGTACGTACCGGGGTCATCCATGTACCCGAGCTCTGCCATGAGCCACTCGGCGTAGAGCGCCCAGCCCTCGCCGTGCCCGCTCGTCCACGAGGCGAGCCGGCGCCACCGGTTGAGCAGGTCACGGCGGTAGACGGTCTGGCCGACCTGGAGGTGATGCCCGGGGACGCCCTCGTGGTAGACGGTGGTCAGCTCGCGCCACGTCGCGAAGGTCGTCACACCCTTGGGCACCGACCACCACATGCGGCCCGGCCGGGCGAAGTCGTCGCTGGGGCCGGTGTAGTAGATGCCGCCGGTCTGGGTCGGCGCGATGAGGCACTCGATGGTGCGCACCGGGTCGGGGATGTCGAAGTGGGTGCCGGCGAGGGCGTCGACCGCCTCGTCGGCCTTGCCCTGCATCCACTCGCGGAGGGCAGCGGTGCCTTCGAGGCGGTAGGCCGGGTCCTCGTCGAGGGCGGCGATCGCCTCCTTGACGGTGCTGCCGGGTCGGATCCGCTGAGCGGTCCGCTCCATCTGCTCGGTGATCCGGGCGAGCTCCTCCTGGCCCCACGCGTAGGTCTCCTCGAGGTCGACCGTGCTGCCGAGGAAGAGGCGTGAGTACAGCTGGTAGCGCTCCCGGCCGCACCCGAGCTCATCGGGCGCGCGCTCTCGCAGACCTCTGAGGTCGTCGGCGAGGGCGAGGTAGGCGTCGCGGGCGGCGCGGGTCGCGCGCTGGAGGTCGGAGCGAAGGGAGTCGCCCGGCTCGTCGCCGCCCACCCGGGCCGTGACCGGGAGGGTGGCGAGATAGGCGTCGTCGGCCGCGAGCTCCGTGGCCTGGTCGATGCAGACGTCGACCTGACGGCGGGAGGCGACCAGGCCGCGGGCGGCAGCGTGATCGAGGGACTCTGCGTACTGGCGCAATGCGGTCGGGATCGCCGCGATCCGCCGGCTGATCGTCGCCCAGTCGTCCTCGGTGCTCGTCGGCATGAGGTCGAGGACGTCGCGCACCGCCTGCATGGGGGAGGCGATGTTGTTGAGCTCCATCGCGTCCAGGCCCGCGGTGTGGATCTCCTCGGCGAGCCCAAGGCGCTCGCGCATGGCCTCGACGGTGACCCGGTCGACCTCGTCAGCCGCCGGCACGCCGTCGAGCTCGGCGAGGGTGCGACGGCGCAGGTCGCTCTGGGCCGCGAGGCCGGCGGGGGAGAAGTCGTCGAGCGCGTCGGCCCGGCCGGGGACCCCGAGGTAGGTCGCCTCGATGGGGCTCAGCTCCACGGAGGCGTCGAGGTACGCCTCCGCGATCCGGTCGATCTCGGTCTGCCGGCGCGGGGCTCTCTGCTCGGTCACGACTGGAAACCTACTCCCAGCCCTGCGTCGTGCACCCCGACCGGCCTACCCCCTCAGAAGAGCCGGTTGTACTTGTCCCAGCCCGTGGCGACGAGCACGCGTGTCCGCCACGTCCCCGTGGCCGTGCGCGGGTAGAGCCACAACCGACCGCTGCTGTCTCGGGCGAGCACGTCTGCCGTGCGGTCACCGTTGAGGTCGCCCGGGCTCATGATCGCCGTCATCGAGCTCCATCCGGTGCCCACCCGGACACGAGCCTGGAAGCCGCCCTGCCCGTTGCCCGGGTAGAGCCACAGGTACCCGGTCGACCTCTGCCGGGCGAGCACGTCGGCGCGACCGTCGCCGGTGAAGTCACCCGGGGCCACGAGGGTGTTGAAGCCGTTCCATCCCGTCGCCACCCGGACCCGGGGACGCCACCCGGAGGCTCCGTTGCCCGGATACAGCCAGAGGTATCCCGTGGCGCTCTCGCGCGCCAGGAGATCGGCGCGCTGATCGCCGTCGAAGTCCCCCACGCCGATGATGGAGCTGAACTTCCCCCACCCGGTCCCGAGCCGCACCCGGGGGCGCCACCCACCGGTGCCGTTGCCGCGGTACAGCCACAGGTACCCGGTTGCGGACTCTCGGGCGACGACGTCCTGGGCCCCGTCCCCGTCGAGGTCGCCGGCCGTCTCGAGGATGTTGAATCCGCGCCATCCTGTCCCGATGCGCACTCCGGGTCGCAGGGTGCCCTGACCGCGTCCGGCATGGAGCATCAGCTCGTTCGTCGAGCTCAGTCGGGCGATCTCGTCGTTGTTCCAGTCGCCGTTGAAGTCTGCGGTGGAGCTGGACAACGACGATGGCGGCATCGGCAGCCGCGTGAACGCGTAGGACCCGCAGGTGCGGTCGTAGTCCCGGGTGTCGTCGTACCACTGGGAGAGGTAGACGCGGCCCCCCGAGAAGCTCGCCTGGGTGCAGCGGTCGAGAGCCTCCGTGGGGTAGTCGAGCCTGCCCGCGGTCGCCCAGACGGGGACGCCGGGGAGCCGCCAGGAGCCGGTGATCTCCGCCCAGCCGCTCGCGTAGGAGTAGAGGCCGTAGCTGAACCCCTTGTCGCGCAGCCCGCGCATGAGCCCCTCGATGACGAAGCGGTTCTCCAGGCGCTGCGTCCGGGTGCTGGAGGGCCAGGGTTGCGTCGGCCGCGGTTCCACGTCGATCCAGACCATGGCCGGTCTCCACCCGACCTTGCTCAGGGTGGCCGCCGCGAAGGTGGCCTGGGCGTAGCCGACGTTGGAGAGCCGACCCGCCTTGGTGCTCGTCGACCAGGGACCGTCGTCGCCCGTGCTCGTCAGCTGGGTCGAGGTCGGGTACCCCGCCATGGTGTAGGCGTGGGCGGGCTTGCCGCGGTCGCGCACCCACCGGACCTGCCTGGCCAGGCACGGGTTCTCCGTCAGGGGCCGCCCCTTGGTCAGGCCGATGATGACGAACTGCGTCGTTGTCGGTGGCATGGGCAGCCCGTAGCCGCCCTCTGCGGTCGTGCACTGCGGCCAGGAGACGTCGTGGCCCAGGAGCACGGCTGCGTCAGCGGGTGGGGTCACTACCGGCGACACGACGAGGGCAGCCGCGAGGAGCGGTGCCAGCAGCAGGAGGCGCACTCGGTGCAGCGCGAACCTGCGGGACCTGGAACAGCGAATCGGCGTCTCCATGACGCACCCCTTCGTTCGCCTCCAGTGTGCTCCCGTCTCCGTGGCGTGTCACCTGTCCAGGCAGAACTTCTCTCGGTCAGCCCAGACCCGCCGCGAGCCGGCTGTGGTGGGGCTCGCGGAGGACGTGGGCAGCGACGACCGCGCGGGCCGCCTGCTGGTCGCCGAGGAGGGCGCGCAGCACGGTCGGCACGTCGATCCCGCTGCCGCCGGGCTCCACCGCGATCTCGTCACCGGCGCGGACCTCACCGGGCTCGAGGACCGCGAGGTAGGCGCCGGAGCGTCCCCGCTCGCCGAAGCGACGCACCCAGCCACGCTCACCCATCCGCTCCGCGAACGTCGCACACGGCACCCGCGGACCGCTCACCTGGAGGAGCGCCGTCCCGACGCGCCAGACGTCGCCGATCTCGGCAGCGTCGACGTCGATGCCCGTCGTCGTGAGGTTCTCGCCGAACATCCCGGCCGGTAGGTCACGGCCCAGCTCCGCGCCCCATGCGTCCAGCTCCTCCCGGGCGAAGGCGTAGACCGCCTGGGAGCTCCCGCCGTGGTGCCGGCCGTTGCCGACGAAGTCGCCCTCGACCCCGGAGACACCGTGCCCCTCCTCGACGCGCCTGGGCCCAGGATCCAGCACCCGGATCACCTCGACGGGCACCTTCCTGATCCCGGTGTCCTTCCCCCTCGGGACGCGCTGACGCACGGGCGAGCCGCGGTTGACGGACAGGACGCGGGGTCGCTCGCTCAGCATCCGCAGCAGGGTCAGCGGGGCAGCGCGGAGGCGCGCCAGCCGTCGGGGCCCGGGTGGACCTCGCGGCGGACGAGCCGCTCGCGGCTGGCCCAGCGGGAGGTCGACGCGGGTGCGGGCTCCTCGCCGCCGCCGATCCCGGAGAGGACCGCGACGAGCGCCGCGACCTGCTCCGGGGTGGCGTCGCCGATGATCTCGATCGCCTGGGTCGCCGGGGCGTCCGCCTCGGCGGGGGCGTCGGTGGTCTCGGTGGCAGCCATCAGAGCGTGGCGTCGATCAGAGCTCTGATCCGGCGAAGAGGTCACAGCGGAATGTTCCCGTGCTTCTTCGCCGGCAGCGACGCCCGCTTGGTGCGCAGCGCCCGCAGCGCCCGGCTGACGTTCATCCGGGTGTTGCTCGGCGTGATGACGGTGTCGATGTAGCCCCGCTCGGCCGCGACGTACGGGTTCGCCAGCGCGTCCTCGTACTCCGTGATGAAGCTCTGGCGGGCCGCCTCGACGTCCTCGCCCTTGGCCTGCGCCTCGGCGATCTGCTTGCGGTAGAGGATGTTGACCGCGCCCTGCGCGCCCATGACAGCGATCTGCGCGGTGGGCCACGCGAGGTTGATGTCGGCGCCGAGGTGCTTGGAGCCCATGACGTCGTACGCACCGCCGTACGCCTTGCGGGTGATGACGGTGACGAGAGGGACGGTCGCCTCGGCGTACGCGTAGATGAGCTTGGCGCCGCGGCGGATGATGCCGTCCCACTCCTGGTCGGTGCCCGGCAGGAAGCCCGGGACGTCGACGAAGGTCAGCACGGGCACGTTGAAGGCGTCGCAGGTGCGCACGAAGCGCGCGGCCTTCTCCGACGCCGCGATGTCGAGCGTGCCCGCGAACTGCATCGGGTTGTTCGCGACGACACCGACGGAGCGGCCCTCGACCCGGGCGAAGCCGCAGATCATGTTCGGCGCGAAGAGCGGCGCGACCTCGAGGAACTCGCCGTCGTCGACGACGACCTCGATGACCTTCTTCATGTCGTAGGGCATGTTCGCCGAGTCCGGGATGATCGTGTCGAGCTCGCGGTCGAGGTCGGTGACCTCGAGGTCGAGCTCCTCACCGAAGACCGGGGCGTCCTCGAGGTTGTTGCTCGGGAGGTACGAGAGCAGAGCCTTGACGTACTCGATCGCGTCCTCCTCATCGGTGCCCATGTAGTGCGCGACACCGGACTTGGTGTTGTGCGTGCGGGCGCCGCCGAGCTCCTCGAACTCCACGTCCTCGCCGGTGACCGTCTTGATGACGTCCGGGCCGGTGATGAACATGTGCGAGGTCTGGTCGACCATGACGGTGAAGTCGGTGACGGCGGGGGAGTACACCGCACCGCCGGCGCAGGGGCCCATGATGAGCGAGATCTGCGGGATGACGCCGGAGGCGTGGACGTTGCGGCGGAAGATCTCGCCGTAGAGGCCGAGCGAGGCGACACCCTCCTGGATCCGCGCGCCACCGGAGTCGTTGAGGCCGACGACCGGGCAGCCGATCTTCATGGCGAAGTCCATGATCTTGACGATCTTCTCGCCGAAGACCTCGCCGAGCGAGCCGCCGAAGACGGTGAAGTCCTGGGCGAAGACCGCGACCTGGCGACCGTCGACGGTGCCGTACCCGGTGACGACGCCGTCGCCGTAGGGCCGGTTCTTGTCCTGCCCGAAGGCGGTGGACCGGTGCCGGGCGTACTTGTCCATCTCGACGAAGGTGCCCTCGTCGAGGAGCATCTCGATCCGCTCACGGGCGGTCTTCTTGCCCTTGGCGTGCTGCTTCTCGACAGCGCGCTCGGAGCCGGCGTGGGCGACCTCCGCGACGCGGCGCTTGAGGTCGGCGAGCTTGCCTGCGGTGGTGTGGACGTCGATGTCGGCGGGGACGTCGGTGCCGCCGATGTCCTGCGTGGACGGTGCGGAGTCGGTGCTCTGGGCCATGTGTCGGAGCCTAGCCTTGTCGGATGGAGCGAACACGTGCCGTCCGTGAGAGCCTCGCCGCACTTCGGGCCGCTCGCCGGTGGGGCGAGATCTCCATCGTCGCCGAGGTCGGGTCGACGAACGTCGAGGTCCAGCGCCTGGGCGCCGACTGGTCAGCGGTCGTCGCCGAGCGGCAGTCGGCGGGCCGTGGGCGAAGGGGGAGGGCCTGGGACGACGGGGCAGGTCACGGGATCGCGTGCTCGATCCTCGTCCCGATGCCTGCCGTGACCTCCCGCGCCGCGACCGCCGACGACGAAGGGGTGGCCCTCGGCTGGGTGCCCCTGGCCACCGGCCTCGCGGTCCGGGACTGCCTGCAGGACATGGGGATCGAGGCAGGGCTCAAGTGGCCCAACGACGTCCTCGTCGTCACCGGTGACGGCGAGGAGCGCAAGATCTGCGGGATCCTCTGCGAGGTCGTCCCGGGCGACGCCGGCGGGACAGGGCACGTGGTCGTCGGGGTCGGCGTCAACCTCTCTCACGCGGAGGCGGACCTCCCGGTGCCGCACGCGACCTCCCTTCGTCTCGTCGCCGAGGCGGCCGGCCGGCCGACGCCGACCCGCGCCGAGGTCGTGCCCGCGCTGCTCGACGCCCTGCGGGACCGGCTCGACCCGCTCGACCTCACGACGGTGCGCGCCGACTACCGGGCCGCCTGCCTGACCCTCGGCCGCGACGTCGACGTCCACCTGCCCGACGGCTCGGTCGTGCGCCGCACCGCCGCAGCTGTCGAGGACGACGGTCGGCTGCTCGTGTCCGGCGACGGGCGCTCGGATACCGTGAGCGCGGGTGACGTCCACCACGTCCGCCACCAGCCGCCGCCGTGACCCGCGAGGAGGGCCATGCCTGAGCCCCGGCACGCCGCGCCTCGACCTGCCGTCGAGGTGGCCGAGGTCTCGGAGACCCTCGAGCGTGCGCTGCTCGGTCGCCCGGCGACGATGGGCCGCCGCGAGGTCTCCCGTGGGGCGGGCGTCTCGATCCGCTCGGCCCGCAAGTTCTGGCACGCGATGGGCTTCCCGCTCGTCAGCGAGGACGACGCGATGTTCACCGAGGCGGACCTCGCGGCCCTGGCAGGAGTGGCAGAGCTCGTGCGCAGCGGTGCGGTCGACGAGGACTTCGCGCTGTCGATGACCCGGGCGCTCGCCCGGACCATGGACCGGCTCGCCATCTGGCAGACCCAGCTCGTCGCCGAGGAGATCGCCGAGGAGATCGCCGAGCCGGGCCGCGCCGGCGACGAGGCGGCCGACCTCGCCGCCTCGCCGGAGGTCGCGCGGGAGGCGGCGCTGCGCCTCGCCGCGATGGTCGACGACCTCGAGCCGCTGCTCGTCTACGTCTGGCGCCGACAGCTGACCGCCGCAATCAACCGTGGCCTCAACGACGCCCCGGGCGAGGACGGCCAGGGCGCCCCTCGGGTCATCGGCTTCGCCGACCTCGTGAACTTCACCGCCGTCGTGCGCCGGCTCACCGAGCGTGAGCTCGCGCAGATGGTGCAGCGCTTCGAGGTGCTCGCCACGGACATCGTCACCGCGCACGGCGGCCGGGTCGTCAAGACGGTCGGCGACGAGGTCATGTTCCTCACCGTCGGTGTCGCTCCCGCGGCCGCGATCGCCCTCGACCTCGTGGAGGCGATGTCCGAGGAGCCGCTGCTGCCCGACGCCCGCGTCGGCATGGCCCACGGGCCGGTCGTCAACCGGCTCGGCGACGTCTTCGGCGTGACGGTCAACCGCGCCAGCCGGCTCACCGCCGTGGCCCCGGCCAACGGCGTCTTCGTCGACGACGCGCTGGCCCGCCTGCTCGCCCCGCTGAGCGGCTTCTCGACCGTCCGCACCCGCCAGCGCACCCTGCGGGGGATCGGGACGGTCACCCCTTCGCGCCTCGTCCGGGTCACCGGCGTCCGGGACCGCTCCGACGCCCCCGAGCACCTCTGACCCGCGCCCACCGCCTGACAGGACGGGCCCGCCTCCCGTCCGTACACTGGGCGCCCATGACGCGTGTGCTGCTGGCCGAGGACGACACAGCCATCGCCGAACCCCTCACCCGGGCGCTGCGTCGCGAGGGCTACGACGTCGAGGCCTACGTCGACGGGGGAGAGGCCCTCGACGCGGTGACCGCCTCGGCGCCCGACCTCGTCATCCTCGATCTCGGGCTGCCCACGCTCGACGGACTCGAGGTGTGCCGCCGGGTCCGGGCCACCGGCTCCGCCGTCCCGGTCCTCATCCTCACCGCACGCGCTGACGAGGTCGACACCGTCGTGGGGCTCGACGCCGGCGCGGACGACTACGTCACCAAGCCCTTCCGCCTGGCCGAGCTCATGGCCCGGGTGCGGGCGCTGCTGCGCCGCGCAGCGCCGGAGGAGGCGGCGTCCGGCAGCCCCGTCCGGATCGATGCCGAGGCCCGTCGCGCATGGTTCCACGGCGAGGAGCTCGCGCTGACGGTCAAGGAGTTCGAGGTCCTCTCCGTCCTCGTGCGCGAGTGCGGTCGCGTCGTGCCCCGAGCCCGCCTCATGTCCGAGGTCTGGGAGACCGAGTGGTACGGCTCGACGAAGACCCTCGACATGCACGTCTCCGTCCTGCGTCGCAAGCTCGGTGACGAGGCCGCGAACCCGCGCTACATCACGACCGTGCGCGGGGTCGGCTTCCGCTTCGACGCCTGCTGATGCGCCGTCGCGCGCTCCTCGCGGCGGGGCTGCCGTTGGCCGTCCTCACCCTCGGGGTGGTCCTGCCGCTCGCCGTGCTCCTCGGCCTCGTCGCCGACGACCCGACCCGTGCGCTCGGTGGGGCGTCCCGCCGCGAGTGGGCGCTCGGCCTCCTCGTGTGGGTGATCGTCGTCGCCGGGGCGGCGGCGCTCGTGGCGCGGGCGGTCGCCGAGCGGCTCGCGGGCTCGGTCGCCGATGCCCTCGGGACCGTGCGGGAGCGGGTGCGGACGATCGGCGAGGGGGGCGAGGTGCCCCCGAGGTCGGGGGTCGCCGAGATCGACGCTCTCGCCGACGCGGTGACCCGGCGCGACGTCGAGCTGGCCCGGCGCACGGCGACCGACCGCGACTTCGCGGCGGACGCGGCCCACCAGCTGCGCACCCCGCTGACCGCCCTGCTCATGCGCCTCGAGGAGCTGGCCACGCTCGAGGACCTCGAGGCCGTGCACGAGGAGGCTCAGGTCGCCATCGCGCAGGTGGTGCGCCTCAGCGGCGTCGTCGAGGACCTGCGGGCACGGACCCGCACGGGCGAGGTCGAGCTGCCCGTCATCTCGCTCGACGCCGTGCTCGCCTCGCTCCAGCGGGAGTACCAGCCGAGCTTCGCGGCCCGGCAGCGCAGCGTGCGCGTCGCGGGGGAGCGGGGGCTCATGGTCCGTGCGCGTCCCTCGGACCTGGGCCAGGTCATCGGTGCGCTCGTCGAGAACGGGCTCACCCACGGCGAGGGGACCGTGTCGGTCGTGCCCCGGCGGTCCGGTCCGAGCGTCGTCGTGGAGATCCGGGACGAAGGGGTGGGGATCCCGGTGGCGATCGCCCCGCACATCTTCGAGCGGTCGGTGACGTCGTCGGGCAGCGGGCTGGGTCTCGGCCTGGCCCGAGACCTCGCGGAGCGCAACGGTGGTCGGCTCCAGCTCGTCCAGTCGCAGCCGGCCGTCTTCGAGGTCTACCTCACCGACGGGCGGATCATCCGCTGACGCGGTGGTCCTCGTCGGCGAGCGGCGAGGTGTCGACGTCCATCGGCTCGTTCGCGAAGACGTACCGGCGGTAGGCCCAGAAGCGGAAGAGGGTGCCCAGACCGATGCCGAAGATCGTCGAGAGGTTGTCCGCGAGCCGGCTGTCGAGCCCGAGGACGTAGTGCGAGACGACGAGGGTGAGCGTCGAGATCGCCAGCGCGATGCCGTTGACGACGAAGAAGAGGCTCACCTCGTGCGAGACCGGCCGGCTGCGCCGGTGGGCGAAGGTCCACGACCGGTTGCCGAACCAGGCGAAGAGGGTCGCCGCGACGCCGCTGACGATGCGGGCGGTCGTCGGCTTGCCCTCGAGCACGGTGTGGGTGAGGAGGTTCATCCCCCCGAGGTCGATGACGAAGGCGAGCAGCCCGATGACGCCGAACTTCGCGACCTCGTGCCAGATGGTGTCGACCAGCCCTCGCAGCCCTGAGTGCGCAGGCCGGGACGCCGCGGCAGCGGTGTCTGGGCGCTCTTCGGGGGAGGTGGGCACCGGGGGAGCCTATGCGGTGACCTCGTTATCCTGCGACTCGTGACCTCACCGCGCCGCTCCCCCGGAGGATTCCCCGTCGTCGGCGTCATCGGCGCCGGTCAGCTCGCGCGGATGTGCGTCGGGCCGGCGGTCGAGCTGGGCCTCACCCTCTCGGTCCTCACCGCAGACCCGGAGGACAGCGCAGCCCTCGTCGTCCCGAGCGCGCCGGTCGGGCGGCACACCGACCTCGAGGCCGTGCGCGCCTTCGCCCGCGAGTGCGACGTCGTGACCTTCGACCACGAGCACGTGCCCGCCGAGGTCCTCGATGCGCTCGTCGCCGACGGCGTCGTCCTGCACCCGCGGCCCTCGGCCCTGCGTTTCGCCCAGGACAAGCTGGCCATGCGTGAGCGGCTGACGGCGGCCGGTGTCCCGTGCCCGCGCTGGGTCGCCGCCCGGGACGAGGCCGAGCTGCGGGCCTTCGGCGACGAGCACGGCTGGCCGGTCGTCCTCAAGACCCCCCGGGGCGGCTACGACGGCAAGGGCGTCCTCGTCGTCGAGACGGTCGAGGAGGCCGCCTCCTGGCTGGCCCGGGCCGCCGACGCCGGTGAGCCGCTGCTCGCCGAGGAGCGGGTCCCCTTCGTCCGCGAGCTCGCGGTCCTCGTGGGGCGGGCGCCCTCCGGGCAGGCGTGCGTCTGGCCGGTCGTCGAGACCGTCCAGACCGACGGGATCTGCACCGAGGTCCTTGCCCCCGCGCCGGGACTGTCGCCGGCGCTGGCCGAGCGGGCCACCGAGGTGGCCCTGACGATCGCGGCCGAGCTCGACGTCACCGGCGTCTTCGCCGTCGAGCTCTTCGAGCTGGCGGGGAGTCGCGGGGAGACGGGCGAGGTCGTCGTCAACGAGCTCGCGATGCGTCCGCACAACTCGGGCCACTGGACGATGGACGGCTCGGTCACCGGCCAGTTCGAGCAGCACCTCCGTGCGGTCCTCGACCTCCCCCTCGGCTCGCCGACGTCGCGCGCGCGCTGGACCGTCATGGCCAACGTCCTCGGTGGTGCGGGCGAGGGCGCCGACGAGCTCTACGGCACCTACCGGCACGTGCTCGCCCACGACCCGGAGGTCAAGGTCCACCTCTACGGCAAGTCGGTCCGCCCGGGCCGCAAGATCGGCCACGTCAACATCTGCGGCGAGGACCTCGCCGACCTGCGCGAGCGGGCCCGGCACGCCGCCGGCTACATCGAAGGAGCGATCCGTGAGTGACGCATCGACCGCCGCAGCCCCCCTCGTCGGGGTCGTCATGGGCAGCGACAGCGACTGGCCGGTGATGAAGGACGCCGCCGAGGTGCTCGACGAGCTGGGCGTGCCCTACGAGGCCGACGTCGTCTCGGCGCACCGGATGCCGCTCGAGATGATCGAGTACGGCCGCCGGGCATCCGAGCGCGGGCTGCGCGTCGTCATCGCCGGAGCCGGCGGGGCCGCCCACCTCCCCGGCATGCTCGCCTCGGTCACCACGCTGCCGGTCGTCGGTGTCCCCGTGCCCCTGAAGTACCTCGACGGCATGGACAGCCTGCTCTCCATTGTCCAGATGCCCGCCGGGATCCCCGTCGCCACGGTCGCCGTCGGTGGCGCCCGGAACGCCGGGCTGCTCGCCGCGCGGATCCTCGCTGCCGGCGAGGGTCCGGAGGCGGAGCGGCTCAGCAGGGCCCTGGCCGGCTTCGCGGAGGAGCTCCGGGCCGCCGCCCAGGCGAAGGGGGAGGCGCTGCGGCGCCGGCTCTGACCCTCAGCGGTGAGCGCCCATGGTGCGCAGGCGGCGCCACTGGATCTTCGGGCAGGTGTCCATGACGACCTCGATCCCCGCCTTGCGCGCGCGGTCCGCGGCGGCGGGGTCGGAGACGCCGAGCTGCATCCAGATGGCGTCGATCTGCAGCCGGTCCTTGTGCTCGATCGCCTCGTCGACGACCGCGCCGACCTCGTCGCTGTTGACGAAGCAGTCGACGACCTTGACGTCGGTGTCCGGGATGTCGGCGATGCTCGCGTAGCCCGTGTCGCCGTCGACCTCCTCGGCGTCGGGGTGCACCGGGATGATCCCCTTGTGCATCTCGTGCTTGAGCCACCGCGCCACACGGTGGGCATCTCGGGCGGTGTTGTTGGACAGGCCCACGACGACCCAGGTACCCGGGTCGTTGATGAGCTCGCGCATGAGGTCGTCGTCGTTCTGGTGGGTCAGGCTCATGGGCCCTAGTCAACGCTCTCCGCGTCGTCGAGGGGCGGAGAGCGGCTGAGGAGTTTCCCTTCTGCTCATCTGGCGTGGTGATAATGCGACGGTTCCCACCGGCCGGGCGACCGGCCGACCACCCAGCAGACAGGGCACTCGTGAGCACTCGCATCGCCGTCGTCGGTACCGGTTACGTCGGCCTCTCCATGGCCGTCCTCCTCGCTCAGCACAACGAGGTCGTGTGCTTCGACATCGACCCGGCCCGGGTCGAGATGCTCAACGAGGGACGCAGCCCCATCCACGACGAGCAGATCGAGGACTTCCTCGCCCACCGCGAGCTCGACCTGCGCTTCACCCTCGACAAGGCGCAGGCATACGCCGCAGCCGAGTACGTCGTCATCGCCACCCCGACGGACTACGACCCGAAGACCAACTACTTCAACACCTCGACGGTCGAGGAGGTCGTGCGCGACGTCATCGCCGTCAACGCCGACGCGACGATGGTCATCAAGTCGACCATCCCCGTCGGGTACACGGCCGGCCTGCGGGAGCGGATGGGCGCCGACAACATCATCTTCTCGCCGGAGTTCCTCCGCGAGGGGCAGGCGCTCCGCGACAACCTCCACCCCTCCCGCATCGTCGTGGGGGAGCAGAGCGAGCGGGCGCAGCGCTTCGCGGACCTGCTCATCGAGGCCGCGGAGACCAAGGACGCCCCCGTCCTGCTCACCGACTCCACCGAGGCGGAGGCGATCAAGCTCTTCGCCAACACCTACCTCGCGATGCGGGTGGCCTACTTCAACGAGCTCGACACCTTCGCCGCGACCCACGGGCTCAACACCCGGCAGATCATCGAGGGGGTCGGTCTCGACCCGCGGATCGGCAAGCACTACAACAACCCGAGCTTCGGCTACGGCGGCTACTGCCTGCCCAAGGACACCAAGCAGATGCTCGCCAACTACCAGAACGTCCCGCAGAACCTCATGCAGGCGATCGTCGACAGCAACCGCACCCGCAAGGACTTCGTCGCGGAGGACGTCCTCGCGCTCTCGCCGCGGGTGGTCGGCATCCACCGGCTCATCATGAAGGCCGGCTCGGACAACTTCCGAGCCTCCTCGATCCAGGGGATCATGAAGCGGATCAAGGCGAAGGGGGTCGAGGTCATCGTCTTCGAGCCCGAGCTGCGCGAGGACACCTTCTTCGGCTCCCGGGTCGTCCGTGACCTCGAGGAGTTCAAGGCGGCCTCGGACGTCATCCTCGCCAACCGGCGCACGCAGGACCTCGCCGACGTCGCCGACAAGGTCTACACCCGCGACCTCTTCGGGTCCGACTCCTGATCCTCGCGGGCGACCTCCTATAGTCGGGTGCCGTGACCGGGAAGCCTGACTTCGACCTCTTCCGCATGACCGAGGACCACGAGGCCCTTCGCGAGGCGGTGCGGGCCATCGCCGAGGCGAAGATCGCCCCCTTCGCCGCTGCCGCGGACGAGGAGAGCCGGTACCCGCGGGAGGCGCACGACGCCCTCGTCGCCGCGGACTTCCACGCCGCGCACGTCGCCGAGGAGCACGGCGGCGTCGGCGCCGACGCGCTCGCGGTGAGCATCATCATCGAGGAGGTCGCCCGGGTCTGCGCGAGCTCCTCGCTCATCCCGGCGGTCAACAAGCTCGGCTCGATGCCGGTGATCCTCGGCGGCTCCGAGGAGATCAACGCCCGGTACATGCCGCGTCTCGCGTCGGGCGAGAGCTTCTTCTCCTACGGACTCTCCGAGCGCGAGGCCGGCTCCGACACCGCGGGCATGCGTACCAAGGCCACCCGCGAGGGCGACGACTGGATCCTCAAGGGCAGCAAGGCGTGGATCACCAACGCCGGCGTCTCCGAGCTCTACACGGTCCTGGCCGTCACCGACCCCGACGGGCCGCGCGGCCGCAACATCTCCGCCTTCGTCGTCGAGAAGTCCGACGAGGGCTTCACCTTCGGCGAGAAGGAGCGCAAGCTCGGCATCAAGGGCAGCCCGACCCGCGAGCTGCACCTCGACAACGTGCGGATCCCCGGCGACCGCATCGTCGGTGCCGAGGGGGAGGGGCTCCAGATCGCCCTGCGCACCCTCGACCACACCCGCGTGACGATCGGCGCCCAGGCCGTCGGTATCGCGCAGGGCGCGCTCGACCAGGCGCTGGCGTACGTCAAGGAGCGCAAGCAGTTCGGCAAGCACATCGCCGACTTCCAGGGCATCCAGTTCATGCTCGCCGACATGGCGATGGAGCTCGAGGCCGCGCGCCAGATGGTCTACGTCGCGGCGGCGAAGTCCGAGCGTGCCGACGCCGATCTGGCCTTCTTCGGCGCGGCCGCCAAGTGCTACGCCTCCGACGTCGCGATGAAGGTGACGACCGACGCCGTCCAGCTCCTCGGTGGCGCCGGCTACACCCGCGACTTCCCGCTCGAGCGGATGATGCGCGACGCGAAGATCACCCAGATCTACGAGGGCACCAACCAGGTCCAGCGGATCGTCATGGCCCGCCAGCTGCTCAACGGCCTGCCGGCCTCCCGCTGACCCACGGGGGGCCCGGCCCCCACCCCTTCGCAGGTACCAGGGTTCCTGCGAAGGGGGTCAGCGGAGATCGTCGTCAGGCGGCGCGTACCCAGACCCGCACTCGTCAGGACTCGTAGGTGTAGAAGCCACGCCCGGTCTTGCGGCCGAGCAGGCCGGCGTCGACCATGCGCTGGAGCAGCGGCGGGGGAGCGTAGAGCGGCTCCTTGAACTCCTCGTAGAGCGACTGCGCGACCGCCATCGTCGTGTCGAGGCCGATGAGGTCGGCGAGCGCGAGCGGCCCCTGGGGGTGGGCCGCGCCGAGGACGAGCCCCGAGTCGATGTCCTCGGCCGTCGCGAAGCCCGACTCGTACATGCGGATCGCGCTGAGGATGAAGGGGATGAGCAGGCTGTTGACGACGAAGCCCGCGCGGTCCTGGCAGGTGATGGCCTGCTTGCCCAGCCTGCCGTCGACGTAGTCCCGCGCCCGCTGGATGGTCGCCTTGTCGGTCATGAGGGAGGGGACGAGCTCGACGAGCTTGAGCACCGGTACCGGGTTGAAGAAGTGGACGCCGAGGACGTGGCTGGGCCGCTTCGTCACCGTCGCGAGCTTCATGATCGGGATCGAGCTCGTGTTGGAGGCGAGGATCGCGTCCGGGCTCTCGACGATCTCGTCGAGCTCACGGAAGAGCGCGACCTTCGCGGCCTCGTCCTCGACGATCGCCTCGACGACCATGTCACGGTCGGCCAGCTCGGCCAGCTCCGTGACCACCCGGATGCGCGCGAGCACGTCGTCGGCGCTGTCGAGCTTGCCCCGCTCCTCGGCCCGCCTCAGCGACCGCTCGAGGCGCGACCTCCCCTCTTCGGCCCGCTCTGCGGAGGACTCGACGACGACGACGTCGCTCCCTGCCCGCGCGCACACCTCCGCGATGCCTGCACCCATGAGCCCGCAGCCGACGACGCCGATCTTGTCCATGCGCAAAACCTATCGACCGGTGTGACCCGGGGCACGTCGGGGCCCGCTACTCCTGGGAGGGGTCGATCGAGAGGGGGCGGTTGTTGTTGAGGTCCTCGAAGAGCCTCGGTGCCTTCTCGGCGTCCCACTCGACCGCGGAGCCCACGGCGGTCGGGAGGTTGTTGTTCGAGATCGGCACGGAGACGGAGTCGCCCTCACCCTTCGAGATCGAGCGGATCGCCCAGAAGGCCCGCGCCGTCTCGAGCATCGAGTCGTCCTCACCGACGGTCAGGGCGCCGCCGGTCTGCTGCCCGAGGGAGCGCAGCCGCCACGGCTGGGCGACGGTGCTCGGGGTGGCGATCTTGCCCATGAGGGCGCCGAGGAACTGCCGCTGGCGCTTCGAGCGGCCGATGTCGCCCTCGGGGTCGGAGTAGCGGGCCCGGACGTAGCCGAGCGCGTTCTTGCCGTCGAGGACCTGGCAACCCTTCTTGAGGTTGATGTGGGCCTTGGGGTCGTCCATGTCGTTCTTGACGCAGATCCGCACCCCGTCGACGGCGTCGACGACCTGGGCGAAGCCGCCGAAGCCGATCTCCATGTAGCCGTCCATGCGCAGGCCGGTGCTGTGCTCGACGGTCTCACCGAGCAGCTTGGCCCCGCCGATCGAGTAGGCCGCGTTGATCTTGTTCATCCCGTGCCCCGGGATCTCGACGTAGGAGTCGCGCGGGATGGAGAGCAGGACCGGGCGGTCGCCACCCGTGTGCAGCACGATGATCGAGTCGGTCCGCTTGCCCTCGGCCTGGCCGGTCCCGAGGCGCTCGCGCTCCTCCGCGGACAGGCCCTCGCGGGAGTCGCTGCCGACGAGGAGGACGTTGCGCCCGTCGCCGTCCGCGGCCCGCTGGCCCGACGGCGTGGCGTCGACCTTGGCCACGGAGTCCCACGCGGAGCTCACCGCCCAGTACGTCATCCCGCCCCAGAGGAGCGCGAGGCATAGCAGGGTGATGCCCAGGGTGCGAAGGGGGCGGCGCCGCCGCCGGGGCGGGTCACCTCCGTCGACGGGGCGACGGGGTGTGGACGGCGGACCGCCGCCCGGACGGCGGGCGGGTTCGCCGGCTGGCCGGCCGTTGCCCTCTCGGCGAGGTGCATCCGGCCGGGAGGGCCCGGTCGTGGGCATGACCCGGGTGCGCGGCTCACCCCGGTCACGAGGGCCCGCTGCCCGAGCCGGTGCCGGCTGCTGGCGTGGACGGCGCTGGCCGCTCGTGCGGGCGCCTGTCGGGATGGCCCGGGCCGTGTCGTCGTCCGCACGGGCCGGGCGGGACCGTGGCGACGCGGGCTGGGCGGGGGCGCTCGGCCGGGCCGGGCGCGCCTTGGGCTGCGGTCGGGCCGGGGCGGTCGTCCCGTCGGAGGAGCCAGCTGCGGCGCGTCCGCCGCCCGAGCCCGCCGGACGCCCTCGCCCCCGGCGGACGTCGAAGGTCAGGGCGTCGTCGTCGCGACGTCCGTCCTCGGGTCGCCGCGGGCGGCGGGGCTGGTCAGGCATGCCGAACAGGGTAAGCACTGATGCCGGGTCCTCCCTGGGTGCCACACCCGGCCCGGCCATACTGGTCGCGTGCTCACCCCCTCACCGGCCGTCAGCGTCGTCATGCCCGTGCTCGACGAGGAGCGGCACCTCGAGGCATCGGTCCGCCAGGTCCTCGACCAGGACTACCCGGGCCCGCTCGAGGTCGTCCTCGCGCTCGGCCCCTCGACGGACCGGACGGACGAGGTGGCAGCCCGGCTGGCGCGTGCCGACGGACGGGTCGTCACCGTGGCGAACCCCTCGGGGCGCACACCCGACGCGCTCAACGCCGCGATCGCCGCATCGAGCGGCGAGATCGTCGCCCGCGTCGACGCGCACGCCGAGATCCCCCCGACGTACATCGCCACGGCCGTGCGCGTCCTCCATGAGACCGGCGCCGACAACGTCGGCGGGATCATGGACGCCCAGGGGGGCACCCCCTTCGAGCGCGCCGTCGCGGTGGCGATGAAGAGTCCGCTGGGTGTCGGGGGCAGCCGCTTCCACGTCGGCGGGTCCGCCGGCGAGGCCGACACCGTGTACCTCGGGGTCTTCCGGCGCGAGGCCCTCGACGCGGTGGGGGGCTACGACCCCCACTTCGCCCGCGCCCAGGACTGGGAGATGAACCACCGGCTGCGGCAGAGCGGACGACGGGTCTGGTTCACCCCCGACCTCGTCGTGACCTACCGGCCGCGGAGCACGGTCCGAGCGCTCGCGGACCAGTACCGGATGTACGGGCGGTGGCGTCGGGTCGTGGCGCGTCGGCACCGGGGCACGGCGAACCCGCGCTACCTCGCAGCGCCGGTGATGGTCGCGGGCACCGTCGCCGCGACCGTGCTCGGTGCGTGGTGGCGCCCCGCCCTCGTCGTCCCGGCGGGCTACGCAGCCGCGGTGGCCGCCGGAGGGTGGGCCGTCGCGAAGGGGGAGGAGCCGCGGGTCCGTGCCCGGGTCCCCCTCGCCATGGCGACGATGCACTGGGCGTGGGGGGTCGGCTTCCTCACGAGCCCCGCCTCCCTGGCCGAGGGCACCGGGCCGGAGGCTGACCTCAGCCGCTGAGCTCGAAGGTCAGGGGTGCGCCGGTCGCGGCGACGAGCTCGTCCTCGGTCGTGCCGGGGGAGAGCTCACGGACCACGAGGCCCTCGTCGGTGACGTCGAGGACGGCGAGGTCGGTGATGATCCGCTGGACGACGGCCTTGCCGGTCAGGGGCAGGGAGCACTCGGCGACGATCTTGTGCGAGCCGTCCTTGGCGACGTGCTCCATGAGGACGATGACCTTGCGGGCGCCGTGGACGAGGTCCATCGCGCCGCCCATGCCCTTGACCATCTTGCCGGGGATCATCCAGTTGGCGATGTCGCCGTTGGCCGCGACCTGCATCGCGCCGAGGATCGCGGCGTCGACCTTGCCGCCGCGGATCATGCCGAAGGAGGTCGCGGAGTCGAAGACGCTCGCGCCGCGGCGCAGGGTCACGGTCTCCTTGCCGGCGTTGATGAGGTCCGCGTCGACGGCGTCCTCGGTGGGGTAGGGACCGACGCCGAGCAGGCCGTTCTCGGACTGCAGGACGATCTCGACGTCGTCCGGGACGTAGTTCGGCACCAGCGTGGGCAGGCCGATGCCGAGGTTGACGTAGTCGCCGTCGCTCAGCTCCTGGGCGGCCCGGGCCGCCATCTCCTGGCGGGTCAGCGCCATGTCAGGCCTCCTTGCTCGGGTTGGTCGTCCGTCGTTCGATGCGCTTGTCGGCGGCCTGCTCGGGGGTCAGCGCGAGGACACGCTGGACGTAGATGCCGGGCAGGTGGACCGCGTCCGGGTCGAGCTCGCCCGGCTCGACGAGCTCCTCGACCTCGGCGATCGTGACCCGGCCGGCCATCGCGGCGAGCGGGTTGAAGTTGCGAGCGCTGGTGCGGAAGACGAGGTTGCCGTGCCGGTCGCCCTTCCACGCCCGGATCAGGGCGAAGTCGGTGGTGATCGACTCCTCGAGGACGAACTCGTGCTCCTCGCTCGCGTCCTCGCCGTCCGGTCCGAGCGCGGTGACCTCGAAGGTCCGGGTCTCCTTCGCCGGGGAGGCCACGGCGATCCCGCCGTCGCTGTCGTAGCGCCACGGCAGTCCCCCTTCGGCGATCTGGGTGCCGACCCCGGTGCGGGTGTAGAAGGCCGCGATGCCGGCCCCACCGGCCCGCAGCTTCTCCGCCAGCGTGCCCTGCGGGGTCAGCTCGACCTCCAGCTCACCGGAGAGGTACTGCCGGGCGAACTCCTTGTTCTCCCCGACGTAGGAGGAGGTCATCCGCGCGATCTGCCCGTTGGCCAGGAGCACCCCCAGCCCCCAGTCGTCCACGCCGCAGTTGTTGCTCACGCAGCGCAGGCCGGTCACCCCCGACTCCCTCAGCTCGGCGATGAGCACGCTCGGGATACCGCACAACCCGAACCCACCCACCGCCAACGACGCACCGTCACGGATCCCGTCGACGGCCTCGGCAGCGGTAGAGACAACCTTGTCCATGGAGGGCACAGTAGTGGTGAGGGTCACAGGCACGGGTGCCGGGGGAGCGCGGGAGAGATCGGAACCACAGGGACGTAATTAGGCGTATGGGTCTGGCGTGTCCCCTGATGCTCATGACATAAGAGTGAAGGTTGTGGCGCCAGGGACACTTGTGACTCCTGATGCCGACTGCCGCTGGTCCCCCGACCCGCGGCTGCCGATGCTGAACTGGAGGATGCGGCGTGTCCCTCAACGCCCGAGTGCTTGGTGCCCTGCTCACCCCTGTGGTGACCGTCCCGCTGGCGGCGCAGGCCGCCCACGCCTACGAGCTGCCACCGCCGCCCACCAACCCGAACCTGCCGCGCGCCCTCGACATCGCCTCGCCCTACCTCCCGCAGACGGTGTGCGACCCGGTCGCCAAGCCGGGTGTCACAGCGTTCGCCCGGCTGATGTCACGGCACTACGAGGAGTTCAACTACGGCATCAGCCGCAGCTGCAACGCCGGCCTCACCGAGCACTCCGAGGGTCGTGCCCTCGACTGGATGCTCGACAAGAACAACCCCGACGAGCGGGCCGTCGCCGACGCGGTCGTCCGGTGGCTCGTGGCTCCCGATGCCTCGGGACAGCCGGGCGCGATGGCGCGTCGTTTCGGCGTCATGTACATCATCTGGGACCGCAGGATCTGGGGCACCTACAGCATGAACGAGGGCTGGCGTCCCTACTACGGCTCCAGCCCCCACACCGACCACATCCACTTCAGCTTCAGCTGGGACGGTGCCATGCAGCGCACCTCGTGGTGGACCGGAAAGGCATGGACGAGCGTCACGAGCACCCCGGGAGGGACCGCGTCGACCGTCCCCGTGACGCCCGACGCCACCGGCCTCAGCGCGTACTTCAGCACCACCGTCCGCCTGGGCTCGACGGGGTCCGCGGTTCGGGCCCTGCAGCAGGAGCTGAAGATCTCGGCCGACGGGGTCTTCGGTCCGCAGACGGAGTCGGCGGTCAAGGCATACCAGA